>DAITMW010000040.1:13652-34546 GCA_036834945.1 Steroidobacteraceae bacterium | reverse complement strand
CGATCCGGCCGGCGACTACGCCTGGTCAATATTTGACCACATCGAAGCCTCGCGGCCGGGTGCGGGCACGACCCTGAAAGACAAGGCCCAGGCCCTCATGAGCGTCAGTGTGACGCCGGCTCCGGGACAGAGCGCCGCCGCCGCGTTGTTCGCGGCGAAACAGGTCGATATGTCGATCACTTATTGCAGCGCCTGGCCGGCGCTGCAGAAGGAAGTACCCGGTCTCACCAGCCTCGTGATTCCCCCTAAGTTCGATCCCCACCCCGTATATGGCGTCGCGGTGCTGTCCAACAGGCCGCAGGCCATGCGGGTGGCCCTGTTCCTGCTGTCCGAGAAAGGGCAGACCATCATTGCCCGGGAAGGACTGGTCCCCCTGATCGAGAAGAGTGACCAGCCGTGAGTGGCGGAGCACACGTGCTCGGCATCGCCGGATGGAGTGGCTCGGGCAAAACGACCCTGATCACCAGGCTGATTCCGTTCCTGGCGCAGCGCGGCATCCGCGTTGCGACCCTCAAACACGCGCATCACGCATTCGATGTGGACCAGCCGGGCAAGGATTCATACGAGCATCGCAAGGCTGGCGCCTGTGAGGTCATCGTATCGTCGGCACGGCGATGGGTGCAGATGCACGAAGTCGGCAACGGTACGGAGGCGACGCTGCCGGAGCTGTTGCGGCGTTTATCACCTTGTGACCTCGTGTTGGTAGAGGGCTTCAAGACGGAGCGGCACCCGAAGTTGGAAGTATTCCGCGCCGAGGTGGGCAAGACCCCGTTACACCCGGAGGATCGGCACATCGTTGCGATCGCGAGCGATCAGAAGTTTCCCGGCGCGAGAATTCCCGTTGTCGATATCGACGATATCGAGGCGGTGGCGGACGTAGTTTTGGCGCGGTCGGAGCCGCTCGAGAAGGTGCTCGCCGTGCTGGAAAACCCGGCTCCGGCGAGCACGCCCTGACTCACACGGTTGCGATCGTCTCGGCCTCGAGAACCGGCGACACACGGGCCGCGCAGAACTTGAACTCCGGGATCTTGCCGGCCGGGTCCAGGGCCGGATTCGTGAGGAGGTTGGCGGCCGCCTCGGCGTAGCAGAACGGCATGAAGACCATGCCGACCGGCACGTCACCGTCAGCCCGGCACCGGACCTCGACGGCTCCCCGGCGCGTCTCCAGTCGCAGCATGTCGCCAGGCTGAAGATCGAGTCGCTTCAACTCGCGCGGAGCGAGGAAAACGACGGCCTCGGGCTCGAGAGCATCCAACACTCCGGCGCGACGGGTCATGGCTCCCGTATGCCAGTGCTCCAGCACGCGGCCGGTCGAGAGCACCATCGGGTATTCCATGTCGGGCACCTCGTCCGGCGGACGGATGTGCGCCGGAACGATCTTCGCCCGGCCAGTTTCCGTCGGATACCCGTCGGTGAAGATGATGTCATTGCCCGGCACATCGGCTGCATCGACCGGGTAGGTCACCGACCCTTCCCGCGCGACACGCTCCCACGTGATGTTGGCGAAAGAGGGCATGGTTTGTGCCATCTCGGCGAACACATCGGCTGGCCCGGCGTAGTTCCACGGCAACCCGAGCCGCCTGGCGATCTCCTGGATGATCCACAGATCCTGGCGCGCATCCCCCGGAGGATTCAACACGGGGTTGGCCATCTGCACACGCCGGTCGGTGTTGGTAAACGTGCCGGGCTTTTCGGCGAACGCCGATGCGGGCAACACGACGTCGGCGTGAAACGCCGTCTCGGTGAGAAACAAGTCCTGCACGACGAGGTGATCGAGCATCGCCAACGCCTGGCGCGCATGGTTGAGGTCCGGATCGGACATCGCAGGGTTCTCGCCCTCGATGTACATGCCGTTAATCTGGCCGGCATGAATCGCGTTCATGATCTCGACGACCGTCAAACCTTTGTTGGGATCGAGCGCCTGCCCCCAGAAGGTCTCGAACAGCTTCCGGACCTCCACCTTCTCCACCGACTGGTAATCGGGATAGACCATGGGGATGAGGCCGGCGTCGGAAGCACCCTGCACGTTGTTCTGGCCGCGCAGTGGGTGCAGTCCTGTTCCCTTGCGTCCAATCTGCCCGGTAGTGAGCGCGAGCGCGATCAGGCAACGAGCATTGTCGGTACCGTGGACATGCTGGCTGATCCCCATGCCCCAGAAAATGATGGAGGCCTTGGAAGTCGCATAGAGCCTCGCGACTTCCCGCAGGGTGTCGGCGTCGATGCCGCACACAGGCGCCATCTTCTCCGGAGTGAAGCCGCCGATGCTCGCCTTCAACGCCTCGAAGTTCTCGGTGAAGGCATCGATGTACTCCTGGTTGTAGAGCTTCTCCGAAATGATCACGTTCAGCATGGCGTTCAGCAGCGCCACGTCCGAGCCCGGCTTGAACGAGAGGTGCTTGTAAGCATGCCGGGACAGGGACTGCCGGCGCGGATCGATGACGATCAGCTTGGCGCCTTTCTGCTTGACGGCGTTCTTGATGAACGTCGCCGCGACCGGATGATTCACGGTCGGATTGGCGCCGATGACGATGATCAGGTCGGCGTCCATCGCCGCCTCGAACGGCGCGGACACGGCACCGGAGTTCAGCCCCTCCATCAAGGCTGCCACGGACGACGCATGACACAAGCGAGTGCAATGATCGACGTTGTTGGATCCGAAGCCCGTGCGAACGAGCTTCTGGAAGAGATACGCCTCCTCATTCGAGCCTTTGGCCGAGCCAAATCCCGCGAGCGCCTTGGCACCCCTCGTATCCCGGATCTGTTTGAGGCCGTTGGCGGCGCGTTCCAATGCCTCTTCCCACGTGGCCTCGCGGAAGTGAGTCCAGGGGTTGGCGGGATCGACCTGGTCGTACGGATCTTTCTCGACGTGATCGAGGCGGACCAACGGTTTCGTCAGACGGTGCGGGTGATGAACGTAATCGAAACCGAAACGCCCTTTTACGCACAACCGGTTGTGGTTGGCAGGACCATCGCGCCCTTCGGCATAGATGATCTTCTCGTCCTTCACCTTGTAGGTGACCTGGCAACCGACGCCGCAGTACGGACACAGCGAATCGACTTCGCGATCCGGGTACACGGTTCGCGTCTGATTCTCGTCCAGATACGCCGACGGCATGAGCGCGCCGGTCGGACAGGCCTGCACGCACTCACCACAGGCGACGCACGTGGAGCTTCCCATGGGGTCGTCGAAATCAAACACGACCTTTGCGCCGTGAGAGCGGTAGGCCATGCCGATGACATCGTTGACCTGAACTTCGCGGCAGGCGCGCACGCACAGGTTGCACTGAATGCAGGCGTTGAGATTGACGCGCATCGCCGGATGGCTCGCATCGGGCGCCCAGCGCTCAGCAGCCGGAAAACGGCTTGCTTCCAGTCCGACGAAATCGGCCTGGCTCCAGAAATGGGAAGTGGGATCGTGAGAAGTCTCGCGCTCCGGCTGGTCGGCGAGCAACAGCTCCATCACCATCGAGCGAGCCTTGGAGGCGCGCTCGGTCGCGGTCTTGACCTTCATGCCAACAGCGGGCGCGCGTTTGCAGGACGCGGCCAACACGCGCTCGCCTTCGATCTCGACCATGCAGGCGCGGCAGTTGCCGTCCGGGCGATAGCCCGGGGCGGGCTTGTGGCACAAGTGCGGGATGTGGGTACCGAGTCGCTTCGCGACGGCCCAGATCGTCTCACCCGGTTGGGCTTCGACCTGTGCGCCATCGAGCTCGAAAACAATGGTCGGCTGGGTCAAATTCCTCGCGTTGATGGTCCCGCTGGGGAGCGTTCCCGCTTCGCCACCGGCCTTGGCGCCCTGTGAATAGGTCCCACCAGAACCCGGCTTGGGTGCGGGCACGGGGCCCCCAGCGTCCTGACGCTCAGGAGCACGTACTGTCTTGGGCTCTTCGAGGCTACTACTCATCGTCACTTTCCCCGCGGGGATGAAAACAAATCCGGGAAGTACCGGATCACACTCGTCAAAGGATTCGACGCGGCCTGGCCGAGGCCACAGATCGAGGCGTCGCGCATACACTGCGACAGCTCGCCCAGCAGCTCCGTGTCCCAGTCGCCCTTTTCCATCAACTTGACGGCCTTCTCGGTGCCCGAGCGGCACGGGGTGCACTGGCCGCAGGACTCATCCTCAAAAAAACGCATCAGGTTCAAAGCGGCTCCGCGCACATCGTCCTGATCAGACAGGACAACCACGGCCGCCGACCCGATGAAGCATCCGTACTTTTCCAACGTACCGAAATCGAGCGGAATGTCATTCATGGAGGCCGGCAGAATTCCTCCCGAGGCTCCGCCCGGAAGATACGCCGCGAACTTGTGGCCCTCGCTCATCCCGCCGCAGAACTCGTCGATGAGCTCCTGGATGGTCACACCCGCGGGCGCAAGCTTCACTCCTGGGCTCTTTACACGGCCGGAGACGGAGTACGAGCGTAGGCCGAAGCGTCCGTTACGACCGTGGCTCTTCCACCAATCCGCGCCACGCTCAATGAGATCGCGCACCCAGAACAACGTCTCGACGTTGTTGATGAGCGTGGGCCGACCAAACAGTCCCACCTGAAACGGAAACGGCGGCTTGTGACGCGGCAATCCCCTCTTACCTTCAATGGACTCCATCAGCGACGACTCCTCGCCGCAGATGTAGGCACCAGCGCCACGCCGCAGGTGGAGCGTAGGCCCACCAGGCGGGAGCTTCGCGATCTCGTTCGCAAGGATCTCGCGCGCGATCGGGTATTCGTCGCGGATGTATATGTACACATCCGATGCTTCGACGACGTGAGCACCGATCAAGGTCCCCTCGAGGAAGCGATGCGGATCGGCATTCAGGAAGTACTGATCCTTGAAGGTTCCGGGCTCGCCCTCGTCCCCGTTTACGGCCATCAGCCGCGGACCAGGCTCGCCGCGCACCGAGCGCCACTTTCTTCCTGTCGGGAAGCCAGCACCGCCGAGACCGCGCAGTGAGCTGTCGTCGAGTACCTTGAGGACATCCTCAACAGATAACGCCCCGAGGCGCAGCCGCTCGAGCGTCTTATATCCACCGCCGGCAAGATACGCGTCGTAGTCGACGTAGTCCGGAATGTGCGGATGCGTATCGTTATGCGCAACCGCTGATTTGACGCTCTCAATCGTCGCGCGCTTCAGGAAGTTGTGCCCGACCTCAGCGGCGGGAGCGTGGTCGCAGAGTCCCACGCAAGGAGCACGAACGACGCGGACATGCTCGCCTCCAAGCTCACCCTGCAGCTTCTTCAAAAGGCCTTCGCCACCGAACATCGCGCAGGTCAGACTGTCGCAGACGCGCACAGTCAGCGGTGCGATCTTCGGCGCGCCTTCTTTCACCACATCGAAGTGCGCATAGAACGTCGCCGTTTCGAATACCTCGGAATAAGCCAGCCTCATCGTCTCGGCGAGGGCAGCGAGGTGCGCCGCGGAGATCTGGCCGTAGGTATCCTGGACCTTGTGCAGGTATTCGATCAGATAGGTGCGCTCTCGGGGGGCATCCCCCAGGAGAGCCTCGATTTCAGTCGAAGCATGCGGGTCAACCTGGCGCCCCTTGGGCACCGGCCGGGCGCGCTCGCGCCCACGGCCCGGGTGATCGAATTTGCGGATTTTGCCAACGTCGATGGCGATTTCGGGGTTACTCATAAAGGACCATCGTAGCGGAAGCGCCGGGCCCGGGGAAAAACTCCCTGGGAACCAGCTCGGCAGGCGGCCACGATTGCCAGATTTGGCACAGTTCCTCCCTGAAGGCAGCGCTTTCGGTTCCGATTACCGCACAGGTCATGTGGATTGGACACCACGGCCACCCTACGGTGCCCCGATCACCTCACCTCGGCGTCCCCCTACGGCGCCCACACGGCGGCTCCGCTACCCGCGCACCCACGAGCGGCGCCCATTGCCTCCACCGCGACGCCCCACGCGCCACCCCAACTACGCATCCACCCGCGACGCCCCATGCGCCACCCCTACCTCCGCATCCACCCGCGACGCCCCATCTGCCACCCCTACCTCCGCATCCCCACCATCGCCTCAAAATTTCTGCCACGGCAGTGGCAGAACTTCTCCTGGCAGCGGCGGCAATACAGACGCCGCGCGATGTCCTTGAGAAACGCCTGCGAGCCATAACGCTCGATGAGCTTGCGCGCCGGAATCTCCGCCATGTGCCTGCAACACCGGCATCGCAACGACAACCACCACAGTCCGTCGTAGTCACCCAGCCGTCGCACTTTCTCTAAAGGAAGCACCATGCACACAAGCGTGCACTGCGAATAAACAACTCGTCCAGCCAGTACCCGTAACACATCTATACTGGATGGACCCCCGGGCGACTGCTAGATTGACTGGATGCTCACGCACCCTCCCGTCATCCCTCCAATGCCTCCGATGGCATCCAACCGTGTTGGTGGCTTGCAGGTCTTGTTTGCTTTACGTCACAACGCCTATACCGCGTTCCCGCAACGATGCCTCGATGACCCCGTCGTAACACTCAAAGCGTTCGGCCGCTGCGTCGCGCTGGCAACTTCACCCGACGCGATCCGTCACATAATGATCACGCACGGTGAAAACTACGTGCGACTTCCCTTTGGGCGCCGAGTCCTCGGCCCCATCGTGGGAAGAGGCTTGCTCGTGAGTGAAGGTGAGACGTGGCGGGAACAGCGCCGTGCGATGGCGCCAGCGTTTACTCCGCGAAACGTTCCGATCATGGCTCGTCACATCATCCGATGCACCGAGGCCAGCTGTGACCGGCTGCGAAGCTCGGCAGGCGCTGAGGTGAATCTGCTCCGGGAGTTGCAGATGCTGAGCCTGGAAATCGCGGCCACATCGTTGTTCTCCATGGAGGCCACCACGTTCGGCGCCGAATTGCGCGACGAAGTGACGGGATACATGCAGACGATCGGCCGGCTTTTCCCGACGGACGTCTTTCTACCCGACGCGATTCCAACTCCACTTCGTGCGCGGCGCGCGGCCTTCCGCCGCCGCTGGACGCATCTGATCCGCTCCATCATCGAAGTCCGGCGCAAAGCCGAGCGTGTCGACGCGCCCCGGGATCTTTTCGACCTTCTCGCTGAGGCCCATGGCGCGGATCGCGAAGACCTGCTCGTCGATGAGGTCTCGACGATGATCGTCGCAGGACACGAGACCACCGCGCTGGCGCTGTTCTGGGCCTGCACGCTGCTCGCGCAATCAAAATATTGGCAGGAGGCGGTCGCTGAGGAAGCGCGACGACTGGATCTTTCCGAGGACGGCGCGGCCACGAGCCTCTCGAAGCTCGTGTTGACCCGGGCAGTGATGGAGGAAACCCTGCGGCTGTATTCTCCCGCCTTCATGACCGGTCGCCTGGCGAACCGGACGCAAGACATCTGCGGTACCGTGGTTCCTTCCGGCTCCATCATCCTCCTGCCGTACTGGATGTTGCATCGGAGCCCGCGCTGGTGGGAGCAACCGGAGCGCTTCGAGCCGTCGAGATTTCTGAACGGCGCGCAACCGGACCGGCTCACCTACCTTCCTTTCGGAGTCGGCCGACACGTCTGCATCGGTGCGCAACTGGCGATGTCCGAGGCTGTTCTCGCGACCGCGAGGCTGCTCGCGCAATTCACGCTCGAAATGACGAGCACCAGGCCCATACTGCCGGTAGGCACTCTATCGACCCGGCCCGACTACTCCCCGTCTTTCATTCTCCGCGCCCGCAGCCGGGATGCCATCAGGGGCGTCGCTTGACCCCTGCCACTGTCTTGTCCATGACCGGATCGCATCGTTTAGGCGATACTTGCAGGTTATGGTTTACCGAATTGCTCGCTCCGCTCTCTTTCTTCTTCCGCCGGAAAAGGCCCACGCACTGACGCTCGATGCCGTGCGCCTGCGCGGCAAACTCATCCCACCGCGGGTACCGCTTGCGACGCCGGTCAATGTGATGGGCCTCTCTTTCAGCAACCGCATCGGCCTGGCCGCTGGATTCGACAAGAACGGTGTCGCGGTGGACGGCTGGTTCTCGCTTGGCTTCGGTCACGTCGAGATCGGCACGGTGACACCCAAGCCCCAACCTGGAAATCCAAGCCCACGCGTCTTTCGCCTCTCCAGCGCCGAAGCCGTCATCAACAGGATGGGCTTTCCCAATATAGGCGCGGAAAGTGTCGCCGCACGCCTGCGCTCGCGACGCTGGCCCGGAATAGTCGGCGTCAACATCGGCAAGAACGCCATCACACCGCTCGATCGCGCTATCGATGACTACTTGTCATGCCTGCGCACGGTGTTTCCCGTTGCCGACTACGTTACCGTCAACGTGTCATCGCCCAACACGGCGGGACTCCGGTCCCTGCAGGACAGCGAGCAACTGCGTCCTCTGCTGTCCCGCCTGGTAGAGGAATCCCACGCGCTGGAATTACGTCACGGCAAGCGCGTCCCCGTTGTTTTGAAGATCTCGCCGGACCTGGCTGCGTCGGACCTCCGGGAGATCGCCGAGGTCGCGGCTTCAGTACCCGTCGCCGGAATCATTGCGACCAACACGACCATCACCCGTGACGGTGTTGCAAACCATCCGCTGGCGCAGGAGACCGGCGGACTCAGCGGACGACCGTTGTTCGCGAAGTCTTGCGCCGCCATACGGACTCTGCGCGCGACACTCGGGGCCGGCATGCCTATCATAGGTGTAGGCGGAGTGTCGTCGGCCGCGGATGCCCACCTGATGCGCCAGGCTGGCGCGGATCTCGTACAGGCCTACACCGCCATGGTTTATCAAGGGCCGCGGCTCGTACGCGAACTGATAACCGGGGTGAGCTAGCCCTTGATGGGATGCCAGAGGAGGTTGGGAGGATACTCGTCGGAGATCGCGTTCGGGGTCACCGTGAAGGTGCCAGGTGCGAGGCCACCAATCTCCGGACTGTTGCGATAGAACCGACCGTGATTGCCCGGAGCGACGTACCGCCCGCCTCCGCCAAAATCCTCGATCGCGAGTCCCTGCGTCTTGAGAATCGTCGGTATGGTGACTTCGTAATGCCCGCTCCAACCATCGCGATAGGCTCGATGCACAGTCTGCAGTGCCGCATTGGAAAGCCGGCAGAAAGACAATAACGCGCGAACGCGCTCCTGTTCGGGAATGCTTCGCGGCGCGCGTAGCGTTTTCCAGTTATCCCATCCCGGTCGGAAGTCATAGTCGAAAATCGTAGTCGCCAGCAGGTCGCTCCTGTTACCCGCGAAGTGCGCAAAGAAATCCTTCCAGTGACCCGTGAACCGCACGTCGTATTCCATCAGCCAATAGTGAGCGTACTGCGGGTTCTCGAGGAAAAATCCCATCAGCGGCATCTCGATATTCCGGGGCCAGAAAGTCCCACGGTGTTCGCGATGCTTCTCAGGGTAGGGAAGCTGCCGCGTCAGTTGCTTCCAATGCACGACTCGCGCGTTGGCGACGTGGCTCACAGAAAACGACTTCCGGGTCTGATCAAACACCGGGACTATGGTGAAGTCCGCCCCACACTCCTCCACCAGTTTCGCCAGCGCTGTCATCGCGCCCGGCTCGGTGTGGTGCGCCAGAAAAACGATGCATTCAGGCCCCGGCATGCGTCCTAACCCTGCGGCTGGGTAAACCCTCGACACACCGCGGCCAGCTTGTTGCCATCGGGGTCACGCACGTAGGCCGCATAGAAATCCGGGCTGTAATGCAACCGCAGACCCGGCGCGCCCTCCGAACTGCCACCGTTCGCGAGCGCAATCGCATGAAAGTGATCAACCTCCTTCCAGGAGCTCGCCCTGAAAGCAACCATGCTCCCGTTGCCCACGCTCGCCTCCTGCCCGTCGAGCGGTTTACCCACCCACAGCGCCAGCTCCCGAATGCCGTCGTCCTCGTAAATCCCCCACCCCGCGGAAACCTTGTCCCACTCGGGATCGTTGGTGAGGCAGCGCTTCATCCGCAGGGCTCCGAGTGTCCTGTCATAGAAGCGGACGGCACGCTCCAGGTCGTTGGTACCGAGGTAAACATACGACAACATGATACTTACCCCTTGACCTGCGACATCAGTGCCAGCAACCGCCCCTCGGGATCCTTGAAGAACGCCATCCACTCCTCCGTCCCATCGGCGTGCCGATGAATCATGTGCGGCGCCCCGACGAACTCCACACCTTGCGCTTTCAGACTCTCGTAGGTGTTGATGATGCTCTCGACACGCCAGTACAGGATGGACTCGCCGGCAGGCACCTCTTCTTTCTGTGTCAGCATGAGACGCGTTCCGGCGCAATCGAAGAACGCCAGGGTGCCGAAGGTATACAGATGCGGCAAGCCGAGAACCTTGCCGTACCAATGTTGCGCCTGCTCGATGTCCTTGACGGTTCTGGCAATCTGCCCGATGGGCCCGATAGTCACGGGTGTGTTCACGATGGCTCTCCGGCTGAGCGCGCTTGTCTTGGGCGCGCGGAACCACTGTCGCAACTCCTTGCGGTTATTGACCCCAAGCTTCGCGACAATATTGGCGACATGGAATTTGACCGCATCGACGCTGATACCGCGTCGTTCCGCGATCGCCCGATTGGTCATTCCATGCGTCACCGCATGGGCGATACGCCACTCGGCGGGCGTAAGCACGTCGTCGTGCGGGGGACGACCTCGGCTGCGACGGGCGGTGGGGCGTGCGACGGCCATGGCCCCATCGTAGCGCCCGGAAGATCGAATTTCCCTACCCCTTACTCCGCGAGCAAATCGACGTACGCGCGGTCGATGAGTTGTGACGTCTCGACGCCCAGGCGCCTCATGAGCTCCTCGGCCTCGCGGACACCACTCTCCGCCGGCTCGCCCTCGGACAGCACGACTTCGAGCTCCATGAAATGCCCCAGGCCGTCGACGTCGTCCAGGTGCACCCGGGTTCGCCCAACGAGGAACAGGGTACGCCGTTTTCGCACCCGTCCCGCCTCCCCGTAGGCGAGCGCCAGCGTCTGGCGGAGCGTGTCCGGCTCGTTCGTCGGTGTCCGGAAGTAGTAGGACTCCTTCGGACCCCGCTCGTCGGAGCGTCGATAGAAGATCAACTCGCCACGGGTCCCGGAGAAGGCCCGCAGCTTGAGACGACCGGCGGGGCAATTGAAGAATGTGTCGTCCTGGGCGATCTCGACCGGCCCTGCGGCGGCCAGCGCCGCCGCCCTTTCACGCAGCGCGACGGGATCCGCGACGCGGGCTTTTATTTCGATGTTGCGTGCCATCTCACATTTCCAACACGCCGTCACGTGTCGCCTCGAGGCTACAATCAACATCACCCGACCGTGACCGGAGCGCAGCGGAGGAAATCCCGAGATGCGCCAGCGGCGCGACGCGGGGCCCCTGCCGAACGGAGTATGTTGAATGAAGCGTTATGTCCTGTTGACGATCATCCCGGTGTTGGCCACCGGCGCGGCCTTTGCCAAGCCCTGTGACGAAGTCAAGAGCGAGATCGCCGCGAAGCTGGACGCCAAGCACGTCGCGAATTATACGCTCGACGTCGTGCCGAACGATCAGAACAGCGACGGCAAGGTGGTCGGCACCTGCGAAGGCGGCGCGAAGAAGATCGTCTACACCCGCAAGTGAGGGCCTTCCAGGCGGATGGCCGCACCAGCAAATCGTGTGCTCGTCGCGAACCACGGTGCGGTCATCGTCACTCGCGCGGCGGACTCGTCCCGCCTCGGTGAGAAGCCTGCCGATATTGCTGTAGGAAAAACTCCGACAAAGGCGCGCCGGCTCAACGTGGGCACGAACCTTGCGTTGACGCTACGCGTACCAACCCACCGAACGGGAGGAGGAGGAGTCTTTCATGACAGACAATATAACCATCGTCCTGGGCAGCTTCCTGTTGGGGCTCGTCATGCTGGCAATGTCAGGTTGCGTCGTCGAGCCGCGCGAGGGCTACTACGACCACCACCACCATCGGTACTACCACGAGCGCGCCTGGCATGATTGCGTCGAGCGCGACATACACTGCCACTGAAAACGAGCGCTACCACTCGATTGCACGGCGGCGGGCTGCTGGTCACGGCAGCTCGCGCGCCGTTCTTCCGCAACCCGTGCGCGCCGCCCCCCGGTCCGCTATAGTCGATTCCATTAGCAAGCTAATACGAGCCGAGGGGGACCTGGAATGAATCGATTCGAGCAGGCGGTGTATGACTGCATGAAGCCCACCGCGAAGCTGTTGGAGCGCACAAGTGATCCATTGCACCGGGCCATCCTCCTCAACTTCTGGCGGCACGTCCACCTCGAAGGCTCGGGGCAGTACGACCGGATCCTGTCCCCTGACATGACCGTGGAACACCCCGTCTACCGCGTCACCTGGGGCGCGAACCCCGCGGTGATCGAGGGCAAGGACGGTGTGCTTGCGTTTTATAACAGTGTGGGCGAGGCCGTCCTCTGGCACTCCGATGACCGCCTCTCGGTAGGCGACTGGGGCGTCAGCGACGAGATCACGTTCCACCAACTCGCGACGGGCGCGGACCTGAAGCAGATCGGCTACCAGGTCGAGCGACCCGACCGGCTGTACCACGTGTCCAGCCGCCAGGCGTTCATCTGGCCCTATGATGCGCGCGCCCGTCTGGCAGGCGAGCATCTGTACGAGGACAAGACCAGCCTGCGCATCGAGGAAGTCGACAAGTCGGAAGCCATCACGCCGGCGCGGGTGCGCGAGATCCATCGCGAGCAGCTCGCGAAGCTCGAGGCCGAGCGCGGGCCGAACTTCTGGATGCTAAAGTAGAGCCTCGCGCCCCGGCCGTCAGGGCGATGTTGCAACCTGGATCAGCACACTCGCCGTCTGCGTGTAGGTGGTATTTCCAACTCGAGCGTACGTGCCCAGCGTATGATAACCCGGGGCCACGCCTGCCAGACTGATATCCGCCGCGTACGGGATCGACGCACCGGTGTTTGCTACTGTTGTGTCGTACACCGGCGCGCCACTGAGAGTGACCATCACTTCCAGTGCCCCGGGGGTTTTGGACGAGAAGATGCCGGAAACATGGAGTGTTCCGGACACGACCGCGCCATCGGCCGGAGAATCGAGGGTCGCGCTCGACCAGCTGTTCACGATAATGTCCGATAGATCTGTGGCGGTACTGCCCGCGGAGTCGATCGCCATCGCGGTGAAGGGATGGTACCTAACGGACAAATGACTGCTGTCGATGGACAAGCGGTAGGCATTGAAGGGCTGTCCCGCGCCGCACGGTAGTGGCACGCACGTGTTGGGCGCCGTCAACGTTTCCAGCAGCGCCCCGTCGACAACCCCCGCGACCGAGACGATGCCGACGTCGGAACTCGCGACGAGATCGGCATCGAAGCTATCCGCCGTCCGGCGGGTGTCGATCAAGTTGATTGCCGCCTGGTTGGTATGGATCCGCACGTTCCTGCTGACGATGACCGCCGAAAACGGATTCAGAGCCAACGTGGCATGAATCAAGTGATCGCCGGTCGTGTAGTTTCGAGGGTCCAGGGTCTGGCTGTAAGGTGGCGACCCATACGAGGTGCCAAACTGCGCGAGCGAATCGACGTTGTACTCAACGGACTGGTAAGTGCCGCTATTGGTGAGCGAGACCTTGGCCGGGATCTCCAGCGGCTCCGGCTGATCGACCTCGATGGACGGTACTTGCGCAGGAGCCGCCACTGTTATGGAGGTTGCAGGCTGCGGGTCGAAAGCCGAACCTGCGACCGCCAGGGGCAGGGTAGCGCCGCCGGGTAGAACCGCCTCGACTCGCAGAGTCGTCACACCGCTCACGACACCGACCCACCGGGTGTTCTGCACCTCATACTCCATTTGGACTCCGTTGAGAGAGGCCCAGACCCCATCGAGCGCCACCCAGGCTCCGTTGGAGTCCTGCTGTTCGATCAGGTACTGACTCGCGCCCCCCACGCTGGCTGACCATCGCAAGATCACACGATTCGTAGCGAGATCGAGTGTGCTCTGCAATCCAGCACTGCGCGCCTGGCTGAGCTGCGTGGAGCTGGGACCGGACGTGGAAGCGCCATCAGATCCACCCCCACAGGCCACCAGCAGCAGAATCGATGAGCAAAGGGTAAACGGCCGCAGCCGCCGCAAAGAGATGAGCATCCTGGCACTCGAATTGGACTTAATGGTCCGTGAGACACGCCGGAAGTGTACGCAAAGGCTGTCCAGTTCTCCCGTCCTCGCGCGTCGTACCCATCATGCTGAAGTTTTTGCCTGCTGTCGCAAGGACGGGTGTCTGTGGTCGCAATTCTCCAGGGGCCCGGACACGGGGATCCTTTAGACCGTGTCGTGGAACCTCGCCTGCCGAGCGCGGCCACGGGGCGGCGCTACCTTGTGTTCGTACGCGCGGGAAGCGAATCATGGCATAGGCGATTGATTCTCGAGGACCCGCATCGCAACTGGGATTGCTGCGTGAGTTGGTATGCGACTGCGGCCGATGAGGAGCTGGCGGAATACTATTGCGGCGGGACGGGAGCCACCTTCGCCAACAAGCTCGATGGCTTCCTGGAATTCTGGGAGCGGCGGCCGCGGCCCTGGAAATACCGGTACATCCTGCTCCTCGATGACGACATCTACCTGCGGCCGGGTGAGCTGTCGCGCTTCTTTACGTTGTGCGATTTCTACAAGCTGTACCTGGCGCAACCGGCGCTGGAGTGGTTCACGCACACGACTCTGAACGCCTTGGTGCGAAATCCGACTTGCGTACTGCGCAGAGTGAGTTTCGTCGAGGTGATGGCGCCCTGTTTCTCTGCCGAGGCCATTGAGAATCTCCTGCACACGTTCAAATGGACGAGAAGCACCTGGGGTGTCGACTGGGCGTGGGCGTGCCTGCTGGAGGGTCACGAGCCTCTCTATGTAGTGGATGCCGTCTCGATGGAGCACACGCGCACCGGTAGTGGGCGCCCCACTGCGTTTTATCGAAAGCTCCGGGCCGCTGGCATCGATCCCGGTAGCGAGCTCAGGGGCATTCAGGCGATGTTTCCGAAGTTTCGCGGCTCCAGGACGATGCTACGAGGGCACGTCTTCCGACCGGGGCTCCCCCGTGGAATCGCGCACGCGCTGATGCTGCTGCTCGAACGAATGAAATTCATCGTTCGGCTGCGGAAGAAATTCCTGCGCGCCTGGCGAGCATGGCGCGCCGGCCTGGCGGCCGGATGATGAACGCGTGAGCCAAGATGATAAAATCGGCACCGGTATCCGCCTCTTGGCACAGCATTTCGCATCCGATGGACCGACTCACGCGCAGCTTTATGGAAGCACGCGACGACCTGTTGCGCTTTCTGAGACGGCGTGGCCGACAGCGAGCCGCCGAAGATATCGTGCAGACGGTCTGGCTCAAACTCCGCGAGCGCGGCGAAGACCCACAGACCTGGCAAGAGCCGCGTGCGGTTCTGTTCACCACCGCGGCGAACCTCGGTACGGATAGTCACCGTCGCGAGACGGTCGCCGAACGCGCCATCTCCCGGGAAGCCGCCAGTGCCGAGGCCGCGGGCTCCGGACCCGATCCGGAAGCGCACGCCGATGCGGTCGGGCAACTGGAGCAGCTCTCGGCGGCTTTGGAAAAGCTACCAGAGCAGTGCCGCCGGGCCTTCCTGATGAACCGGCTCGAGGGCCTGACTCATAGCGAGATCGCCGGCCAGCTCGGTATCTCGACGAAAACGGTGCAACGCCACATCGAGCGGGCGTTGCGAGCCTGTGTGGAGGTGTTGGAATGATTTCCGAAATCTCCATGCGACATGCCATCCGTGCCTGGACCCGACGTCACTCGGGCACCTGGCTCGAGGCTGACGAAACCGAGCTCCAGAAGTGGCTGCAGGCCAGCGCCGAGCACCGCCAGGCCTACGAGAAGGTCAGAACCGCCTGGGCCTTGGCCGGCGCACTGAAACCAACTCCCGGCACCCACCAGGCCCATCCGCCGCAAGAGACACTGCCGGAAAGCTCCCGGGCTACCTCCTTCAGAAAGGCGGCGCTGGCGGCCGGCATCGTCGTCTTGTCGATTGCCATAGGCATACCGCTGGTGCGCTCCGGCTACCAATGGTGGAACGGCACGCCGATCGAGCTTGCGACGCTCAAAGGACAGCCGCAAACGTTCGCACTGGACGATGGCACCACGGTAACGCTCGATGCGGACTCGCAGCTCACAGCCAACATCGGCGCCCATCACCGCCATGTCTCCCTGAGTCGCGGTGAAGCGCTTTTCAACGTCAAGCACGACGGGGCACGCCCTTTCGAAGTCGTGACGGGCGCCGGTCGCGTCCAGGACCTCGGGACGCGGTTCGACATAGAAGCCCTGGAGGATTCCACTCACGTGTCGGTCATCGAAGGACGTGTCGCGGTGCTAACCGCCAGGGGTCAGGCCCTGCTCGTTGCAGGGCAGATGAGTGGCTATGACAATGCCGGCGATCTGCTCCCGGTGAAGCCCTTCAAGGAAGATGCGACGCCCTGGTCCCGGGGGCAGCGACATTTCGATCACGAACGGCTCGGCGATGTACTCGACCGCGTCGCGCGCTACCACGCCGTGAAGTTTGTGTTCACAGACAATCACCTGCGGGAACTGCGTATCAGTGGCACCTTCAAATTAGGCGACCTGCCGCTTATTCTGAGGACACTCGCGGCGGCCTTACCGATCGAGTCCAGATATCTCAACGCCGGGCAGATTGAGATCGCCGCCGCCACGCCACATTGACCGTTTGATGAAGGCATCACGCTCGCCGTGGCGCGCCTTGCTGAGGGTGGTCGCCCTGGGTCTGGTGGGCTGCACCGGTAGCGCGCTGGCCGCTTCCCCGGAGCGGCAGATCCAGATCGAGCTTGCGGCCGGTCCATTGCAACAGGCCGTGGAGCAGCTTGCCGAGCTGGCCGGGCTACAGATCCTTTACGAGCCCGATCTGCTGCGCGGCCAGACGACACGCGGCCTTCACGCCACCGTGACTCCGGCGCAGGCGCTACAGCAGCTGCTCGCACAAACCGATGTCACTTTCGAATTCACCGCGAGCGATGCCGTCGCGTTGCATCCAAGAGCACGCACCAACACCTCGCCAGCGCAACGCAGCGTCGAAGCACCTACGCAGGTGCGGACCGTTACCATAACGGCCGACCGCAGCAAGCAATTGACCTACGACTCCGCGCCGAACGTCTCGAGCGTGAAAATCGACGAGACATCTCTCGTCGTACCGGTCGCCTCGACTTCCCTTCCACAACAATTCCTGCGCGATCAGAAAGTGGTACGGCTCGAGGACGCCGTCGAGTTCGTCAGCGGCACGGAAACGGTGCCTGATGGCGAGTCCTCCTCCGGGTTCGAGATCCGCGGGTTTCCAACCTACCAGTACTACCTCGACGGCGTCCGGGTTTCTCCCGACCTGCACCACGACGGTTTCCGGGACTTTGCCAATGTCGACCGCATCGACATCCTCAAGGGCCCGGCATCGCTCCTCTACGGGCGTACCGAGCCCGGCGGTCTCATCAACATCATCACCAAGAGGCCGCTCGAGCACCCCCTGCTGACCCTCGAGCAGCAGGTCGGCTCGTTCGGCCACGAGCGCACGCAGATCGATGCGGGTGGCCCCCTGTCATCCAGTGGCACGCTGCTCTATCGACTCAACGCTGCCTGGGAAAACAGTGGCTCGTTTCGCGACATCCCGGACAGTCGCCGCGTTTTCGCGGCACCGGTCGTCACCTGGCAACCGAGCGATGCCACCGGCATAACGGTCTACCTGGAGTATCTCAATAGCCACGATCCCAGCGATTCGGGCCAACCGATCATCGGTACCCGCTTCCCGCCGATCCCCGCGTCACGCAGTTTCGATGAAGGTGGGCAGATTCATACGACCGACCTGCGCGTCGGTTTGGAAGCCTCGCACGTCTTCGCCGATGGCTGGACGGCCCACGCACATTTCGACGCACGTTGGGTGCAAGCGCCGCAAGCGCCAGCGGCTGCGCTCGCGGCCGATGGCCTGGCCCCCATCCAGTGCAGCGCGAGCGTCTGTCCCGTCGACCGGCAACTTGTGTCGATTCCGTCGGCACGTGGCTCTACGTACTACGCCTCGTTGGATGCCGCGCGGGACTTCTCTTTCTGGCATATGCATCATTCGGTGCTCCTGGACGCTGACTTCTTCGAGACCGCCTCCTACAGTGAGTGGAATATCGTGAGCGACTTCGTACTCACGACCGATCTGTTCAACCCGAAATCGATCCCGCTACCAGTCAGTCTGCTGGACAATCCCGATCAGAGTACTCATCGCCATTCGGGTGAGCGTTGGTACTCGACGTACGGGCAGGACCAGGTGGAGATCGGCGATCGACTCTACGTGCTCATCGGCCTGCGTTACGATCAGGCCCTGGCATACGAAAACCAGTCCATTAATTACAGCGATACCAGCCTGGTCAATTTCCCCGGTTCCAACTATGTGCGCGCGCATGCGTTGAAACATCGGGAAGGCATCGTGTGGCGAGCGAAGCCTTGGTTGAGCGTGTACGCGAAATACGCCGAGAATTTCGGGGCTACGCCCGGCCTTTATGTCGGCGCGGACAGCGCGAGCGCCTTGTTTCTGCCGCAACAGACGGCGCAGGAGTGGGAAACCGGCATGAAGCTCGGGGTGGCCGATGAGCGGATCGACGCCACCCTGGCCTTCTTCAACCTGACCAAGAAAAATATCGCCTCGACACTCCTGGAACCCTCGCTCGACCCCACCGGCCTCCTGTACCTCACCGGAAACGCCCGCAACCGGGGATTCGAGCTCGACGTGCACGGCGAAGTACTACCGGGGTGGCAGCTGCTGGCCAGCTACGCCTACATCGACTCACGCATCGAGGATGGCGACTACTTTGTTACACCAGGCTCTACCAGCCTGGTGGGCAGCACCGGAAACCGGCTGTTTGGCGTACCGCGCAACGGGGGTAGCTTTTGGACTTCCTACCGTTTCTCCGGCGGTCTCTTACGGGGATTGAAGCTGGGAGGCGGCGGCATCGCCCGCGGTGCGCGCGAGGGCGACAACGCCAACGACTACGCGCTGCCCGGCTTCGTGAAATGGAATGCCTTCGCGTCATACGGCTGGCGCATGGGGGGCACGCAGATGAGTGCCCAGCTCAACATCGACAACATTTTCAACAAGAGCTACTCCGAATCGCTCAGTGGCACGCGGACTGTCATGCCCGGCTATCCGCGACGTTGGCTGGCGTCGTTGCGGCTGGAGTTCTGAGCGGCACTTCCTGTAATGTTCGCGGCCTCATCTGATGGGATGCGGCACATGATCAAAGTCACCAGTGACTTGCTGAAGGCCGGATTGCTGACAGGCATCGCCACCGCGGCGACCGCCGCGAATCAGGGTACGCCGCCACCACGCGATGCGAGCAGCGCCAAGGAGATTCTGGCGGAGTTGCTGGCCATCGATACCACCGCCAAAAAAGGTACGGTGAAGGCGGTGGAGGCGCTGCGCAAACACTTCCTCGCGGCCGGATTTTCCGCCGCGGATCTGCTCGTAGAGGCCTTTCCCGACAATCCGTCGCAGACCAGCCTGATCGTGCGGATGAAAGGTCATGGCAACGGCAAACCGCTGCTGTATCTGTGTCACCTCGATGTCGTAAACGCGAATCCACAGGACTGGACGGTTCCCCCGTTTGCCCTGACAGAAAAGGATGGCTGGATCTACGGCCGCGGCAGCCTGGACATGAAGGGTGAGGATGCCAACGTCGCGGCCGCCCTGTTACGCCTGAAGCGGGAGGGCTATGTACCGGCCCGCGACATCATTGTCGCCTT
This sequence comes from Steroidobacteraceae bacterium, assembly GCA_036834945.1. Classification (GTDB taxonomy): domain Bacteria; phylum Pseudomonadota; class Gammaproteobacteria; order Steroidobacterales; family Steroidobacteraceae; genus 13-2-20CM-66-19. The sequence continues at coordinate 14,872 of DAITMW010000040.1, read as the reverse complement.
CACGCCCGACGAGGAATCGAGCGGCACGCAGGGCGTGGGCTGGTTGGTGAAAGCGCACCGCGACCTGGTCGACGCGGGACTGGTCCTGAATCCCGACTCCGGAACCGGCGCCTTCCGTCGCGGCCAGCGCGCCTTCTACGGCGTGCAGACGAGCGAGAAAATCTACATCACCTATGCGGCCGAGACGACCAACAGGGGCGGACACAGCTCCGAGCCCCGCCCGGATAACGCCATCTATGAGCTGACCGCGGCGTTGAATCGACTGGCGGCCTTCAAGTTTCCGATCCGGATCACCTCCACCGTCCGTGCTTTCTATGCCGCGCAGGCGCAATTCGAGAGCGGCGAACGCCAGGCCGAAATGCGTGCCATCGGCAACGGAGATACGGCGGCGGCGGAAAAGCTGGCAGCCGACCCCACCGACAACGCACAACTTCGTAGCACCTGTGTAGCGACGATGTTGGCAGCGGGCCATGCGGAGAATGCGCTTCCACAAAGGGCGCGCGCCACCATTCAATGCCGGGTGCTGCCCGGGGATACACAGGACCAGACCCAGGCAACCCTGGAACGCGTATTCGCCAATCCGGCGGTGCGCATCACTGTCATCCAACCGGCGATCCCGAGCCCCGAGTCACCGCCCACGGCCAATGTCATGGCGGTCTATAAACAGGTCGTGGACTCCATGTGGCCCGGCCTGACCGTCATGCCGAGCATGGACGCCGGCGCATCGGACTCGAAGTACACCCGCACCGCGGGCATCCCGAGCTACGGCGCGGTCTCGAACTTCTTCGACCTCGAGGACATGCGTGCGCACGGCCAGGACGAGCGCATCAAGGCCGAGCGTTTCGCCGAGGGCGGCGAGTTCGCCTATCGCCTGATGAAAGCCTTCAGCGCACCGGGCGCGCCCTGATCGATCGCGACCCTCAATGCCCGAGTGCGCGCAGGAGCACGTGCAACACCGCGAACGGAATGCCGGTAAACAGCATCGACAGCGGAATCGAAACATAACTCAAGAGAACGAGGAGGATCGCCACCAGCACGACGAGGAGCGCCCCGAGCGGGACCCCGACGGCAATCAACCGCCAATCGAGAGGCTTCCGCATCCGCAGCTGGACGTTCGCTCCCAACTTGCGCAACGCGCGCAGCCGGCGCTCCAGGGAAGGAAACATCGGAACGACCGAGCCGCTCAGCAAACCGCTCGGTTGGGATCCACTCACTACTGA
>DAITMW010000040.1:0-13552 GCA_036834945.1 Steroidobacteraceae bacterium | reverse complement strand
CAGGTTGGGCATCGGGATCGCCAGGTTGACCAGGTCGAACAGCAAGCAGATCACGGCATAGAACAACGGCGCCATCAACACCGCCACCACGAAAGCGACGACGCAGTTCGCCACGGCACTGACGAGCCTGACACGCCAGGCCGCGCCGCGGTGTCGTTGAATCGCTCTAAAGAAGCTTTCCCGTTCCTCGGGCGCCCAGTCGGCGACAGGGGTCCATTCAGGGGATGTCAGCATGATGCCCCATTGTGCGCCCGCCCGGCGGACAGAGCGAGAGATCATGGCTTGCTAACGCCACTTCTTGCCGTCATCGTCTGCTGGAAGCAACTTCCGGGGACCTCCGATGCGGCGACTCGAGGCAATCGTGGTGGAAACTTTCATACTGGCGATGCTACTGACCGCCCTCCCCCGGATCGCCGCGGCCGACACGGTACTCATCACAGGTGCGAATTCCGGAATCGGCCTGGAATTCGCCAGCCAATACGCAGCCAAAGGATGGACGGTGATCGCAACCCACCGTCGAGCGGAAACTCCCGGGACGCTCGCGGATCTCGCGGCGAAGTACAACAAGGTCCGGATCGAGAAACTGGACGTCACCAGCGTGGAGCAGGTCAGTGCGCTGGCCGGCCGGTTGGCGAACGTACCCATCGACGTGTTGATCAACAACGCCGGCGTCTACAACGACCGCTCGAAGTGCGCGGGGGACGATGACGGGTGCCCGGGTGACTGGACGGTCGAGAGTTTCGGCACGCTCAAGTATTCACTGCTCGACACTGTCATGGCCGTGAACATCAAGGGTCCCCTGATCGTCTCGGAGGGGCTCTATAAGAATGTCCTCGCCAGCACACAAAAGAAGATCGTCGCCATCAGCTCGAGCAACGGCACGCTCACTGGCGAGCCGCAGCCACGCCCGGGCGCGATTTTCTATCGAATGAGCAAGGCCGCGCTCAACCGCGAGATGCAAATCGTCGCCGCCTCCACGAAGAAGGACGGCGTTACGGTCATCATGCTGAACCCGGGTCCCACGCTCACCGAGCACCAGGAATACCTGAAGAGCTTCAAGGGCATGTTGAAGACTTCGTTCACCGTCGAAAACATGATCGCCACCATCGGCAAGACGACGCTCACCGACACCGGGCGTTTCCTGCGTTACGACGGCGAGCCCGAGGCCTGGTGACGGTTTGTCCCGACCCTCATCGGTTTGCCCTGACCCTCATCGGTTTGTCCTGACCATCATCCCGCCAATCTCCTTGACCAGTTTCGCCGCCACGACGGCGGTGAGATTGGCGATGTCGCAACGGGGGTTGAACTCGACGACATCGGCACCGACGATGGGCTGCTCGAGAGTTTGAATCAGGTTGATGACCTGGCGGGTGGACAGTCCGCCGGGCTCCCGATGGGCGACGCCGGGCGCGAAGGCCGGATCGAGCCCGTCGATATCCAGCGAAACATACACCGGGGTCGTGATGTCGAAACGCAGGCCCTCGCAGCAGCGGCCGGCTTCGACAACCTCCACGCCGAAGCGCTCGAACTGGTCGCGGTGGTGAGCGTTGATGGTGCGCAGCCCGACCTGAATCAAGCGATCCGCCAGTCCTTCCTCCATGATGCGCGCGAACGGCGATGCGTGCGATCGAGGGTTTCCCTCGTACGCATCATAGATGTCCGCATGCGCATCGATATGCAGGATGGTCAACCTTGGATGCCGCCGGCGGACCGCACGCATGATGGGATGAGTGATCGCATGATCGCCGCCGAGGCAGATCAGAGGGTCACCCGGCTCCAACGCACGTCCCACGCCGCGCTCGATGACATCCCAGGCGTCGACCGCTCCATCGAACCGGAGGTCCCCATGATCGACGAGCGTGCCCGGGGCGCCGAGATCGATACCCGTCTCGCTCCAGGTGCTGTAGACGTCGGAAAGCAACTCGCGACGGATGAGGGGCGGCGCCTCCGCCGAGCCTCGCAAGTACGAGGAGTTCTCGTCATGAGGAACTCCGAGCAGCGCTATTTTCGCCATTTTCTCACACTGTCACGACGATCTTTCCGACCTGTTGGTTGGACTCCAGGTACTGATGCGCTTCCACGATCCGCGCCAGTGGAAAGGTCTTCGCAATGACCGGCTTCAGGTGACCCAACGCCAGGCCCTGCAGAATCAGCTCATGGTTGCGCTCGAGGCGCTCGGGGCGATTCCAGATCGTGGAGGCGACCCAACCTCGGAGGCTGAGGTTTTTCATGGCCATGGGCCAATGCGGATAGGGTGTCGGCTTCTCGCTCAACCCACCGTAGATGAAGATGATTCCGTCCTGCGCCGCCGCGAGCGCCAGCTTGTCGACATCAGGGCCTCCCACAGGATCGAAGATGATCCGCGCGCCCTGACCTCCGGTAATGCGCTGGACCTCCGCCACGAGATCCGCCTCGTCCGTGGGAATCACGTGCGCCGCCCCGTGTTGCTTCAGGAGCGCGATCTTGTCGCTCTTGCGGGTCGTGGCGATCGACACCGCGCCTGCCCAGTTTGCCAATTGGATCGCGGCAAGTCCGACGCTGCTGGATGCCGCGCGGATGATGACGTAATCGCCCATGGTCGCGTGGGCAATCTCGATGATCGCCAGCGCGGTGAAATATTGCATCCAGATGGATGCCGCTTCGATGGCGCTCAGGTTTGGCGGGGGCGCCAGAAGGCTGCGCACCGGAACGATGGCGCGCTCGGCATATAGTCCGTACTCACCGAGACGGGTGTTCGGAAACACACAAACGCGTTGTCCCGGCGTAAACCCTTGCACGCCCGGACCCACTGCCTCGATGAGCCCCACTCCCTCATAACCGATCAGGGTCGGGAGCTTGGGTAACACCGGATAAGCTCCCCGCCGGAACATCGCCTCGGAGCGATTCAGCCCGATCGCCTCGACTTTCAGACGAACTTCGCCGGGTCCGGGATCGCCAACCTCGAGGTCCTCGAGCCGCAGTTCTTCCGGTCCTCCGTGCTTGTGGATACGGACGACTTTTGCCATGGCTGAAACGCTCCTGCAGGTGGTATGCGATCAACCCGGAGAGTTACGCGAGTCGGCTCGGATCGCAAGTTTCGGGTGTCCGCCGGCCACCCGGTGGCGCGAAGATGGCCGCCAATCCCGGCACACCCTGTAAACAGGAGCCCATCATGTCCTTCCGCATCACCGGTCTGTCCCCCGAGCCGTTCCGCCCTCTGTTCGGCCTCACTGACGAGCAGCTCCCCGCCAAGGGCGTCAGACGGTATGTCGCCGACTCGAAGCCGGGCTTTCCCGATCGCGTCGAGCTCCGCGATGCCGAGCCCGGCGAATCACTCCTTCTGCTCAACTACACGCATCAGCCGGCAAACAGCCCCTACAACTCGAGCCATGCGATCTTCGTGCTCGAGAGCGCGAATGAGCGCTACAACCGGATCGACGAGGTTCCGGAAGTCCTGCGCGTGCGGACGCTGTCCTTGCGAGCCTTCGACAAAGAAGACTTCATCGTCGACGCGGACCTGGTCGACGGGCGCCAGATCGAGGGACTCATCGAGCGGTATCTCGACAATCCCAAGGTGGCCTACATCCACGTCCACTACGCCAAGTACGGCTGCTACGCGGGCCGGGTCGATCGTGTCAGCTGAGCGATTCGCCTGAAGCGTCTTTGACCGCCGTTACCGCGGCGAGCCGTTTCTCACGAAGCCGCTCGCCGAGGAACGGCCCCTTGAGCGAGTGCCGCTCCTCTTCAGAGAGTGTGATGGCAGCAGCCGCATCGCGCGCACGCCGCAGATAGTCGGCCTGCGGATAAGGTTGATCCTCCAGGCCAGCTCGCCCACGGGCATCCGATTCGCATGCCAACAGCAGCTCGCCAAAGCGCTCCGGGCGACGGAAGGCGTCAACGGTTTCCAACAGCTTGAGCAGCGTACTGGGACGTAGCTCCGCGGCACGATGCACGGAAGCGTGGTGCCGCGCGGTGAGGACGGCGAGCTCGCGGTAATGGTTCGGGACCTTCAACCTGTCGCAAAGGTCCTCGATGAGAGGCACACCGGCCTCTTCGTGCCCACGATGGCTCGGCCATTTCTCCGGAGGCGAGAGCGCTTTGCCAAGATCGTGCATGAGTGCCGCGAAGCGAACAATGACCGGCGCACCGATCTTGGCGGCGTACCGCACGACCAACATGACATGGACGCCCGTGTCGATCTCCGGATGCCAGCGCGGCGGCTGCGGCACACCGTACAGCGCGGCGAGTTCCGGGAAGATCTTTTTGAGAGCGCCGCATTCGCGCAGCGCCTCGAAAAAGACATCGGGACGGGTTTCGCCCAAAGCTCGCTCGGTTTCCTGCCAGACGCGCTCGGGGACGAGGGCATCCACCTCGCCTGATTCCGTCATGCGCCTCATCAGTGCAAGGGTTTCTTCCGCCACGCGAAAGCCCAGGTCCGCGTAGCGAGCCGCGAATCGGGCCACTCGCAGGATGCGGACGGGGTCCTCCACGAACGCATCCGATACGTGCCGCAGCAAGCGAGCCTCCAGGTCCCGGCGGCCGCCATACGGGTCGATGATCTCGCCCGACTCGGTTTCGGCCATCGCGTTGATCGTGAGGTCGCGGCGCTTGAGGTCCTCCTCCAGCGTGACGTCTGGAGCGAACTGTGTCGTGAAGCCCCGGTAGCCCAAGCCTACTTTGCGTTCCAGGCGAGCGAGCGCGTACTCCTCATGCGTTTTCGGGTGCAGGAATACCGGGAATTCGCGCCCTACCGGCACGAACCCGTCACGCTCGAGCTCTTCGGGCCGTGCGCCCACAACCACCCAATCACGCTCATGCACGGGACGTCCGAGCAGACGATCCCGAACCGCACCGCCAACCAAGTAGACTTCCATACCTCAATTTTACCTGAGAGTGTGCATGCGCTGTGTCCTACGTGTGCTGCTGCTTGCGGCTGTGCTGGCAACTCTGCCGGGCTGCTATGTCATGCAGGCGGCCAATGGGGAATTGAACGTCATGAGGGCACGCAAGCCCATCGACAAGGTGATCGCGGATCCGCACACCTCGGCGCCCCTGAAGGACACCCTGACCGAGGTCAAGGCCGCGCGGGAATTCGCGTCGCGGGAGCTCAAACTGCCGGACAACAAGAGTTACCGGAGCTACGCGAACATCAACCGCCCATTCGTCGTCTGGAACGTGGTGGCCGCTCCCGAGTTCTCCGTGCACCCCAAACAGTGGTGTTTTCCCATAGCCGGGTGCGTGGCTTATCGGGGCTACTTCTCCGAGAAGCGCGCACGGAAGTTCGCGGCGGGCCTGAAAAGCCGGGGTTTCGATGTCACTCTCGACGGAGTCCCCGCCTACTCCACGTTGGGAAAGTTCGCCGATCCCGTGTTGAGCACCATGCTTCCTTATGGACCGGACGAGCTGGCCGCCACCATCTTTCACGAGTTGGCTCACCAGTTGCTCTACGTCAAGAACGACACACAGTTCAACGAGGCGTTTGCAACGACAGTGGAGAACGCGGGCCTCGAACGCTGGCTGGCGTTCAACGGGCACGTTGAGAGGTTCCAACGCTATCGGAAAGACAGCGCTCGGGAGAAACAGTACGTGGAGCTTTTCGCCCATACGCGCGCGCAACTCGCCAAGCTGTACGCCTCCGGCGAGCCCACCGAGCAAATGCGAGAAAAGAAAGCGACGGCATTCGAGCAATTGGCGGCCGAGATCCACAGCCTCGAGAAAAGCCAGGGTTTGCAGCGCCAGACGCTCTACGACCAATGGATCAAGGAAGGCCTGAACAACGCCCGGCTCGCCTCCGAGGCGAACTACTACGACTGCGTGCCGGGATTCGAGCGCCTGCTCGCGGACCAGGGAAACGATCTACCGCGGTTCTACGCGGCTGCGAAAGAGATGTCGCGACTGCCGATGGCGGAGCGCCATGCGAAGCTCTGTAGAACGCCAGCGGCACCGTCACCGGATGCCGCCGGAGAGAAATCGCAGTAGCCGCTTATCGGCGGGGAGGGACTTTCAGCGCTCCCGGACCAGGGGCGCCCGCGCCTTGCTTGGCGTCGGTCTCGTCCTCTTCCCAGTTGTCGCGCATCTTGTCCGCCCAGTTCTTGTAATTCGACCAGGTGTACAGATTCTTCGTGATCGCCGCGTGCCGCGCGCGGGCGCGCTGCATGCGGTCGAGCCAATTGGCGTAAGGATCCGCCGCATCCGCGGATCCCGGAGTGGTGCCGGACTGAACCGGCTCTTGGCGCGAACCGGGCGCGTCACCGCGCCCTCTGTCTGACGAGCTCATGAGAAGCTCCTGAATGTTTCGCGCAGCGTACCGGTCGTCGCTGCTGCAAACGCAGGAACTGGGTCACAGGCGTGTCGCCGATTACATACGGTGCGACGTACCTTCGGTAAATCGCCACGTGTTGTTAAATCCCGTGGCGTTATGTCACGGATTATTGTTAGACCAAACGTCTCAGGCGACGAGACGATAGACCGGACGGTACTCCGTGCCTGGCAATTTCATACGTCGCTGTGCGACAAAAGCAGCGAGCAATTCGTCGAGCAACCGCATGATACCGGGATCTCCGGCGAGCTCGTACGGCCCGTGACGCTCGATCGCCTTGATGCCGTATTCCTTCACGTTGCCGGTGACGATGCCGGAGAACGCACGGCGCAAATTGGCCGCGAGCTCGTGCGCCGGTTGGTTTTTGTGCAGTTGCAACGCACGCATCGATTCGTGCGTGACCTCGAACGGCCGCTGGAATTCGGGCTCGATCGACAGCAGCCAGTTGAAGTTGTACGAATCGCTGTTGGTTTTGCGGAATTCCCGTACGGCTTCCATGCCACGCACCATGTGACGTCCGACTTCGGCCGGATCGTCGATGATGATGGTGAAGCGGCGCAGCGCTTCCTCTCCCAATGTGCCGACGATGAATCGGCTCACGTTCTCGAAGTAAGCGGCGCTCTCGCGCGGGCCTGTCAGAACGACGGGAAACGGCTGAGCCTGGTTCGCCGGATTCAACAGGATGCCGACGAGGTAGAGAATCTCCTCGGCTGTGCCGGCGCCGCCCGGAAAGACGACGATACCGTGCGCCAGGCGCACGAAAGCCTCGAGGCGCTTCTCGATGTCGGGCATGATGGACAGCTGATTCACGATCGGGTTCGGAGGCTCGGAAGCGATGATCCCCGGCTCCGTGATGCCGATATACCGGCCATGCTCGATGCGCTGCTTGGCATGTCCGATGGTCGCGCCCTTCATCGGTCCCTTCATCGCGCCCGGACCGCACCCGGTGCAGACGTCGAGGGCGCGCAGACCCAATTCATAGCCGACGTTCTTCGTGTACTTGTACTCGCTGCCGTCGATGGAATGCCCGCCCCAGCACACGACGAGATTTGGGCGCGCCTTGTAGTCGAGCAGGCGAGCGTTACGTACGACGTGGAAAACCGCGTTCGTGATATCGGCCGAATTCGTGAGGTCGAAGCGGCCACTCTCGATGATCTCGTTCGAGATGAACACCACGTCGCGCAGCACCGCGAAAAGGTGCTCCTTGATGCCGCGGATCATCTGGCCGTCCACGAACGCGGCAGCTGGCGCGTTGTGCATCTCGAGCTTGATGCCCCAGGGATGCCGCACGATCTTGATTTCGAAGTCGCGGTACCGGTCGAAGACTTCTTTGGCGTTGTCGGTGTTGGCGCCGCTGTTGAGAACCGCCAGTGCGCAGCGGCGGAACAGGCGATAGAGCCCACCCTGACCCGAATCCAGGAGCTTGCCGATCTCGGCCTGTGACAGGTTCTCGAGGCTACCGCGCGGGCCGACGCGGGCGTCAATGAATTCGGGAACGACGATACTGCTGTCCAAGAGAGTCTTCCCCGAATAGTTGTGTCAGCGCCCCCCCCCCCGAGGGGGACGCTAAGGGAGGATGTCGATCGGCACGTTGTCCGGCGTGAGCAGCCAGACTTCCACCATGTCGGCGTTCGACAGGGCGATGCAGCCGTCGGTCCAATCGCTGATCTCGTAATACTTGGGCTCGTGCTTCAACTGGTTCGGCAGCCCGTGGATCATGATGGATCCGCCGGCATCCCAATGATTCTTGTGGGCCCGTTTCAGGTCGGTCTCGTTCGGGTAGGAGACCTGAATCGAAAGGAAATAGTCACTGCGCGGGTTGCGCCGGGTGAGGTAATACCGCCCCTCGGGAGTGCGGTAGTCGCCGGCGCGCTCTTTCGTTCCGACCGGGTTCAGACCCAGGGCGATCTTGTATGAGCGCACCACGGTCTCCCCATGCAGCAGAAGCATGCGGCGCTCGGTTTTGTGCACGACGACGTGATCGACGGCTGGCAAGCTCTCCGTCGACCGCAACATCACGCGCTCTGCCTTAGGCAGCGGGTCCGCCGAGGCCGTAACGGCCATGCAGATGGGGGCCAGAATGAGGGCTAGCGAAGCGAGACTTACGCGAAACATCTTACCGGCAATTATATGCGCTCAGGTCGCGGTGGGCGATGTACATCCGTCACAGCGTCGCCGCCCACAGACGCCGGGAACCCCCACGGGGTTCGAGAGTTTGACCTTGGATCACACTTTGGGTTCGATGGGGCCATAATGCCGCCCGAAGGGCCTCCCAAGAGCCCCTGCCACACCTGAAAGTCACTTCCGGTCATCACGAGAGATTCCACGTGAAGCTCAGCCGTATTTCCCGTTCCTCCGCCACCGACTGTTGGTGCCTTGCGATCCTGGCCACATGGGTGACTGCCTGTGCCACAAACCCCAGCCAGTCCGTCGTCGAGAAGCTCGATCCTGACACGGCCACAACGCTGACCGTGCTCAACAAGCCCGTCGAGCTGGTCGCGGAGAGCCTCCACAACGCCGGCGGCGACCCGTTCGCCTTCCTGGGACCGTTCGAGACGAACCGGGCGGGCAACCGCATCCAGTACCTGTGGATATCGGCACCCTCGGTGGAGAACGCAAAAATCGAGCCGCAACTGATGTGCGACGGGCAGGCACTGACGCTATCGCCGGTGGAGGGCGACATCGCCCACCTCGGTCTGTCACATCCGCCTTACGAAAAGCCCGCGCCGTGGAGCCTGGAGTGGTATTTCCAACTTCCCGCGGACATGCTGAGGTGCCTGTCGGACGCCCACAGGGTGACTATCGAGACCCACGCGGACACGGGGCAGTCCGACCACTTCAGCGTCGATAGCAAAGGCCTCACGACGCTGAAGGCCTTCAGCAGTATTGATTAAGGCGCTGGATCCGGGCGTCCTGCCCGGCCCAGCGCGTCAAATGGCAAAAAGCGTGGTTTTTGCCCTTTGCCTCCGCCACCTGCGGCGGCGGGGCACATCCATGTGCCTGATGTAAGCCGCGCCTGGTGTTAGCCGCCGTTGGCGACGACTGGCTCGACACGCGGCATTACAATCTGCGTCCCCGGGTGCAGGTCCGCGAGATCCAGATCCGGGTTGTACTGCTGGATCAGCCACACGGGTAGCTCCGCGAAACGCTGCGTGATGGTCCACATCGAGTCGCCACGCCGAGCGATATAAACCTCGGTGCCCACAATGCGATGGGACGCGAAGTAGCTCGCCTGCAGCGTCTGGTGATACTCGCGTCGCTTCTGCTCGAAGTCCTCACGCGACACGCGGTGGAAGTCGAGATGAACCTTGCGTCCCACGATAACGGGCTTTCCATAGCCGAGTTTGTTCAGCTGGCGCAGCTTCTGTGCCGACACGCGCAGCCAGTCCGCGTAATGCCCTAGGGTCTCCGCAGTCGCCACGACGATCGTGTCGTCCTTCGACACGGAATAGTCGGTGGGGTCCGCATTCTGCTGCGCGTCGTCAGCTGCGGCTCCCAACGCAGGGCTTACCTCTTCCGCCTGTGCGGCCGAGACCGGCTGCGGATTCTCCGTGCGGCCGCGGGTCTTCTTTTCGGCAGTGGCGGCAGCGATATCCTCCTTGCTCTCTTGTTCAGCCACGTCGACCGGCACACCGCCTGTTCCAACAGGGCCCTTCGCCACGGTCGCCGCGCTCGCAAGGGGCGGTACAGAGGTCTGCGCCGCGCTCGGCGCCTTGCCGCCAGGTGCCGCAGTCGAAGCAACCTGTGCCGGTGGTTGCACTCCTGGCTTGATGGCGAGCTGCTCGCCTTCAAAAATAAAGTCGCGGTTACGGATATTGTTGAGACCCAACAACTGCGCCTCGGTCAACCCGACCTTTGAGGCGATATCCGCCAGCGTATCGCCGCGCTTCACGATATAGACGCCTTCCGCCTCCGTCGCTGAGGCCGCTGGCGTCGCCGTACCCGGAGTCGCCGCGGGTGCGCTCGGTATCGCCGCGGGAGGAGCACCCGCTTTGCCAAGTGTCACAGGTGATGCAGGGGGACCCGGCGGCGCAGGGGTGAGGGAGGCCAGCGCAGGTGCCGGCTGCTCGGGCAGGCTGATGAACCGACCTACGCGCAGTCTGCCGCTGGTCCTCATGCGGTTCAGACGAGCAAGCTGCTCGGGAGCCACGCCGTACTCGTTCGCGACGCTAACCAGCGTATCGCCCTTCTGCACCCGGTAACGTCGAGGCGCCGGCTGCCCGGCAAACATATCCGACGGGCTCAGACGGGCCGCCAGCATCTCGCTCGACCACTGCTGCCCGTCCATCGGCAGTCTCAGGTGGTAGCTCTTGGGGACGTGGCGCTGACCATTCCAGACCGAGCGCAACAAGGCAGGATTCAGGGCTCGCAGCTTGGTCTCGTCGATCTTCAACGCCCGCTCGAGCGTATTGATCGAAACGAAGCCCGGCACCACCACTTCCTGGAACCTGGCCTCGCTCTGCCTCTCGATCGGGCCGAAGTACTTCTCCGGGTTGTGATCGACCTCGAGCGCCGCGAGAAACGACACGTAGAAATTCCGGGAAGCGAACCCAAAAGTCCGCCCGTTGTATTGCCGGACGATCTTCACGATGTCGTCGGTCCCGAGCGTCTCCTTGGCGTGCCGAACGCCGGCAGCCCCGTGGTTATATGCGGTCAGGGCAAGCGGCCAGGTGCCAAGAATGCGGTAGTTATAGGCCAGTAGCTGCGCGGCGGCCTCGGTGGATCGAAAAGGGTCGAGGCGGTCGTCCACTGCGCTATCGATACGCATGTAGCGGCGGCCGGTCGAACGCATGAACTGCCACAGCCCGGCGGCACCTACTTTCGAATAGGCGGCGGGATTGAACGACGACTCGACGTGAGGAAGTACCGCGAGCTCCGGTGGTAGGCCCAGGTTCGCGAGCGTCTCGGCGATGTGAGTCTCCCACGCACCGGAGCGTACGAGACCCGCACGGAAGCGGTCCGCCTGCCCGAGCTGGAACCGGATGTCCTCAATCGCGTCGAGAAGTCGCGAGGGGGGCGTTTGGGCGCCCCACATGTCCTTGATGCGTTGATCGTCGTCGGAGAGAGGACCGTCCTTCGCCGCCGCAATACGACGCAGGGCGGCCGCATAACGATTGCGCGCCTGGTCGACGATGCGCTCGCGGTCGCGCGGCGAGGCATTGGGTGAAAAATGGAGGGTCTCGTAGACGACGGCCAGGTTGTACTGGTCATGCAGGAAGCCGCCGTTCGTATCGACTTCCGTGTAGACGCGGATCCAGAACTGCACATCGCGCTCGAGCTCCGGCGGTCGCGGCATGACGGTCTCGGCGGAGTCCGCCGCCAGCGCACACGTCGTAGTGACCCAGGCCAGCATCATTAACCATAACCAGCGGAACCCCCTGAGCCAGGCCCCAGGCCCCCGTGTCGAGTTCATTTACACCCCGGATAATCGAAGATTCGACTGTACATTCAATGATTTGTGCACTGCGTTGTGGTCGACGCCACAACCCGCTCCCCGCAAAGCGTCGATGATCTTGACAGGTCAGCGTGGCGGGGGTTGGGCCCCCCACCACCGGGACCCGTTTCAGACCCTCGCGGCGGATGCGAAAACTTCTCATAACGGGCATTGCGTCACACTTGAACCACGTCCCAGATACAACATGTCACATCGGCGGCCCGGACGAGGCCTTTGGCATGGGCGTTGCTTATATAACAAGCAAGAGAGGCGACACTGCCCTCGGGAAGGAAGCAAGCACAGCTAGCGGATTCTAATAAAGCGCAGGACCTGGAATGAGCTTCGAGCTCGTCGGATACCTCGTAGTACCGGACAAAAACAAGAACAACTCCTCCACACACAAGCAGGCGACAATGACCCCGCGGTAAGCGGGGTTTTTTTTGCCCGGTGGATTTCACCGGTGTCACCGGGCGAGGTCTCGCCCCGTTACCCCCAAAATAAAAAGCCCCTCCCCCGACACAGGGGGAGGGGCTCGATCAACGACCGTCGCGGACGGTGTTAGTCATCGATCTCCGGATGAGCCGCATTGATGCGGTCACGGAAATCGCTGGGCCAGCGGACCTTGACCTCACCCGGATACGGACGGGTGTAGCCAGTGGTCTCGTACCAGACCCAGTGGTTCACGACAACCGGATCCTCGGCATCCGGCATGTGCTGCTTGCCATTGAACACCTTGTTCTTCGCCATCGCCCACGCCTTCTCGATCGGCTTGAGCTTGCGCAGGTTCTTCGCCGTCGCGGTGGTGCTCGGGACGCAAGCGCCATTCACGACGGAGTATCCGGCCAGCACTCCCGTGTAGTACGGAGGTGTCTGGCTGGCACCGGTGGTGCACAACGGAACCGTTGCGGCCACATGGTCCCACGGCGCGAAATTGGACGCCGGCGGGCTGTCCGTGAACAGGTTGTACATCGGTGAGGCCACGAGATCGAACTGGTTCATCGGCGGGAGGCCGAGGATCTGCTCGATCGTGCGGGTCATATTGACCTGCGTGAACGCCGTGTGATTCGCCACGGCCTGGCCACCCTGCGACTGAACGACGTAGGGGCTGATCACGTAGCCAGGGCTGCGGTGACCATCGATGTGATCGACACCGTCCTGCGCGTCGTCTTCCGTAATGAAGATCGCCGAGTCTTTCCACACCGGGCTGTGGGTGATGGCGTCAACGATACGGCCCACCGCCAGGTCGTTGTCGGCCTGAGCGGCCGCAACTCCCGGAGGACCACCCGTGTGATCGCACATGATCCACAGGGTCGTCAGCGCCGGCACCTTGCCGGAGGCCACATCCTTGTTGAAGTCCTGCTGCCACTGATCCACGCGGAACTGATCCGGGATGCCCAGATCGAACGGCGAGAAATGCGGGTCAGCGTACTTCTGAACCGAGGGGATCTCCGAGATCACGTTGACGGTGTTGGCATGCACGAGCGCCTTCTCTTGGCCGCTCTCGTAAGCCAGCGTGTCATTGTAAAACGCGCTCCAGCTCGGCTCGGACGTAGAGCCATTCGGCTGCTTGAAGGTCACGCCCGCGTACTCCACGTACTCGCCGTAGATCTTGACGGACAGACCCTTCTTCTCAGCCGCATCCCACACGAAACCCTTGGGCTGATACGCCAGGGCATCCTGGCCGTTCGCCGGGTAGCTGCGGACCCAGTCCGGGCTCTGGATGTCATCCATGTAAGGCGCCATACCCTGGACCAACCAGTTGTGACCGTCGGCCGACTGCCGCGACGGGTTGTAGTAGTTGTCCAGCAGCGGGAAGCGCG
>DAITMW010000039.1:27519-34683 GCA_036834945.1 Steroidobacteraceae bacterium | reverse complement strand
GCCGCGACCCCGTTGGCGAACCCGGGCAACCAGCTGCGGATCCTGGGCAATCCCAAGTGGAAGGCCAGTGCCACATTGACGTGGACCCGCGGTCGAATCCAGGTCGGCGCGTCTGTCCTCCATACGGGCACCACCCTGGACACCAACTTCCTGTCAGACGACGGCGCTCCGTGGCCAGTAGCCTCGCTGACCACCATCAACCTGTACGGGCAGTACAGTTTCTCCGTTGGTCCGTTTCGGCCCCTGGGAATCAAGGCCGGCGTGCGTAATCTGCTCGACCGCAACCCTCCGCTCGAGTCCGACGGCTTCAATGGAGCGCTCTACTATCCTTATGGCCGCTATCTGTACCTCAACCTGGGGGCATCGTTCTAGAGGCCCCGGGGCCAACTACCCTAAATGACTAGAGGCGACGTATTCCAATGGGCATTCCGCGCGAATCGCGGGCCTGGGACACTGTCATGGCATTGGAAGCCGAGGCGGAGGCCGTCATGTCGGATGTCATACCCATTGTATTCGTCGTCGACGATGACGCCGCGGTACGCAAGTCGGTCGAGCGTTTGCTCCTCAGCGCAGGCTTACGGTCGGAAGCGTTCTGCAGCTCCCAGCAATTCCTGGCCCGCCCGCGAACTTCCGCGCCCTGCTGCCTCGTCCTCGACGTCAATCTGCCCGGCCTGAACGGCCTGGATCTCCAGGCGCGCCTGGCAGTGGAACGCAGAGAGATCGCCACGATCTTCGTCACCGCCTGCCGGGATGTGGCGATCACAGTGCGGGCCATGAAAGCCGGAGCATTGGACTTTCTGACCAAGCCATTCAACGCCGGCGACCTGCTGCGCGCCGTTCGCGATGCCATCGAGAGGAGTCGCGCAAGACTGGACCGCGAGGCGGAGCTTCAGCCACTGCGACAACGCTACGAGTCGCTCACACCGCGGGAACAGGAGGTCATGGCTCTCGTGGTAGCAGGTCATCTCAACAGGGAAGTGGCCGGCGAGCTCGGGATCACCGAAATGACTGTCAAGGCGCATCGCGGCCGGCTCATGCGCAAGATGCGCGCCAACTCACTTCCGCACCTCGTGGACATGGTCACGAGACTCGACCACTCCGCTCACCCCATGCGCGCCCCAAGCAACGCGCCGAGCACAATGATCGAGAGAACGAGAGCGGTGATCGCACCGAAGCGATAGTCGCGCTCACGCAGGAAAACAACCAGCATGATGAGCACCCGCAACACGGGTAGCAGCAGAAACAGTGCGACGCCGGCGTTGACAACCCCAACAGTCCGCCAGCCCGAGGCCGCCAGAATCCAACCGACGGCAATGATGCCCGATGCCAGCCAGGTGCCCTGGTCGAGCACCCGGGCCAGGATTCGCTCGAGACGGTGGTGACGCGCGAGGCTGCTGCTCATGAGGCGTGCCTCACCCAATGAATGCCGAATGCCTCGAGGAGCATCTGCAGGGCGAGAGCGAGCAGCACGATGACAAAGAACACTCTCAGCCGGTCGCCGCTCATCGCCATGAGGAAACGAGCACCGAGCAGCGCGCCGATCACAGAGCCGACGGCAACCGGACCGGCAATGTGCGGGTTGATGTCCCCGAGCGCGAAGTAGGCAACCCCGCTGGCCGCCGCCGTCACGCCGATCATGAAATTGGAGGTGGCGGACGACACCTTGATGGGGAGCCGCAAGGCGGAATCCATCGCGGGAATCTTGAGAACACCGCTGCCGATACCCAACAACGCGGAAATGAGCCCTGCTCCGTACATCAGTGCCAACCCCAGCGGCACCCGGTGCACGCGGTAGTGGACATCGCGTCCGAGCGCCCCATCCGGATAGCTCGAGTGCAAGCGCAACACCGTAGCCCAATCGCTCGAGCCGGCATCGTCAAAGGCCAACGGCGCAGCCTCTTTGCGGCGGGCCATCATCTGCCGCGCCGATACCAACAGGATCAGGGCGAACAGCAGATACAGAAAGGCTACGGGTAGCACCCCCCCGAGAAACACGCCCGTCAATGCTCCGAGCGTCGTGGCCGTCTCCAACACGATCGCGACACGGATATTGGTCAGGCCGGCCCGCAGAAACGAAGCCGCACTACCACAGGAACAGGCGATGACCGAGACGATGCTAGCGGCCACAGCAGTGCGGATGCCTACGCCGCCAAAGCTCACGAGCACAGGAACGATGAAGATGCCGCTCGCCATTCCCAAAGCGCCGCCCAATGCGCTGGTGGCTACCGAAACGGCGAAGAGCCAGGCGCTGAATCCGGCGTCCATCTAGCTCAGGGGGAACCCGGGCACCGGCCAGGCAGGCGGCGCGACATTGTCCGGGTCAACATAACGGCGCAGGGCGGCATCCGCCAGCGCATAGCCCCAGTTCACCAGGTGTCCCCGCTCATCCGGCTCGAACTCGCTCAGGCGGGTTCGCATGTGCTGCAGGGACGTGGTCAGCGCGCTGTCCGTGGTCATGGGATTTCTGACGTCATAGTCGCCAATGCGGGTGGTGATGCCCCAGTACGCTCCTTTGTGGTACGAGCCCGCACCGCCCGTGGCAGCCGCGACCTTGAAATACTCGACCAACTCCCGCTTTCTCAGGGCGCGCGTCTGCTCGGTGACGATGCTCGAGACACGCATCGCCTGCCTGGTCCAATCGGTGTGAGGATCAGGGTCGACCTCGAGCGGCGCGCCCGCGTCACAGACCAGCACCGTGCCGCAACGTTTCCAGATGGCTTCCAGCCCCATGTTGTCGTACACGCCGCCGTCGGTGAGCAAGAGCTCCTTCTTGAAATCGACCTCATTAAAGAGAGTGGCCCCTTCCATGAATTGCCACGAGTCGGGGTCCAGCTCGAGCGACACCGGCGACAGGACCGGCGGAAAAGCGCTCGAGGCGGCAACGACCCGCGCCACCGGCAGATCGGGATTGGGGATTGCGCCTATTTTGTAGTCGGCCAGGCGCTTGCGCTCGATGCGCACACTCGAGCCGGTCTGCAGGCTGGTGCAATAGAACAGGAAACGCGGCGTCCTCCCCTTCTCGAACGGCGGGACATCCCTCTGGAGGGTTGCGCCGTGGAACAGATGCCTGTCGTAGGCAGCGACGACCTTGTCGGAAATCGTGCCGAAGACGGAGACGAGCCCCCCGATGACGGCCGCGAAATCGACCACTCTGGTGGCCATGTACAGGACCGGTGCAGCGATCTCGTCGACAAAGTTGGTCGCGACGGGGCCGTTCCAGTGCAGCCGTGGCCAACGGGTGGCCAGTACGCCATTGAGAATAGAGCCACCGGAGACGCTCGTGACAATATCGAGCTTACGCAGCCAACCGAGCTCATTCAGACGCCACAGGCTGCCGAGGCCAAACAGCATGGCGCGATAACCGCCGCCGGACAGGGCGAGTCCTGCATCGAGTTGGTCGGAAACAGCGGCCATCCGACCTATTTTACGCGCGCGAGCCTCCACAATCCGGAGGAATTGCCGGTAACTGGCGAGCCTCGGCGCGATAGGCGCTGGGCGTGCGTCCCGCCCAGCGGTGAAAGGCGGTTGAAAAGTGACTGTGGCTGGAGAAGCCCAGATCGAAGGCCAGGCGGGTCAGGTCGTCGGAGCACGGGAGCAACTCCGCGGCCCGTGCCAGGCGCCAGTTCAGGGCATAACGGTGGAATCCGATCCCTTCACTCTGCCGAAACGCCAATGCCAGGGAGGAAGGCGAAACTCCGACGGCACGCGCCGCCTGCGCGAGTCTGACCTGGAATTGCGGTGTTTGCGCCAGGTATTCCCGGGCGCGCCGGATCAGCTCTTGCGGATCGAATCGACGCAGGCGCATGACAATCCGACTTCACGCAGCCAGGCGGGTCGACAGGTTGAAGGCAGCGGAGGCCAGACGGTGAGTCTCCTCGGACCCCAATATCTCTTCGACGGAGCGTTGTGCCGCGAGCCAGCGCGGTAGCGCTCGCCGCATCCGTGCGCGTCCTTGCGCGGTGACGGTCCAGCGCGACTCGCGCCCATCCTCCCCTTGCGCCGACGCTATCAGCCCTTCGCGCTTCATCAACTTGAGCGTCCGGGACAGTGTGGTCTGGTCCATCGCGAGAGCCTGCGCGAGGTCATTCACCCGGGGCCGTGGCATCTCGGTCAACGCCGTCAACAGCGTGAACTGAGTGATCGTGAGCCGCGCCTCCCGTACCGCGGCGTCGTATTTCTGCGAGATCACACGGGCCGCCTGGCGCAGGGTGGCACAGTAACAGGGCAGTCTGACGGACATGACCGCCACTATACATGTATCTACATATAATTCAATACGGCAATACATGCATATGCATAGAACGTAAGAATTGCCGCAACCTGCAGGATTCTGCAAGCGGTGCCGCGCACGGCCAGCTAGCGTGGTCGCACTCGTAAAGAGGCCATCAACCTTGACTCACAGGAGAAGCAACATGAAAACGATCCCCCGGATCCTGACCCTCTCGATCACCGCGCTCGCCCTCGGCGGCACAGGCACGATCTACGCGCAGGACGCACAGCCCAAACCATCCGAAGTCAGGACGATCTACCAAGGCCTGGACGCCCAGGGACGGATCGTCAAAGTGACCGTGACGAGCCGCGAGGGAAATCCGGTAGTCACCACCGCGACGCCACCGTCTCCGGAACTGCACTGGACCGCGCGCATTGGCTCGGGAACCGCGGCGTCCATCCCGCACTGATGCGGAGGGCGGCTACGCCAGCCTGGATAATAAAGTGCTGGCGCGGCACCCGCCCGTGAGAGGAGTTACTTGTTCGGGCCGCTGCCCTGGGCCGCCGGCGGCGGGGTGGCTGCCTCGGAGGGGACCTTGAATGCGACCTCGTGACCGTCCGCAGTCACGAAGGCACTGACGAAGCCGCCCGGCTCCTGGTCCTTGCGGGGTGCGAAGCGCACCTTGATCTTGTCACCGACCTTGATCATGTTCGGCCGCCAGCCGGCGCGGTAGAAATTGTTGAGGCTGTGCCCCTCGAACTCCACGTCCCTGACGCTCTTCGCATCACCGACTTCGAGCGTGAGACTCATGTGAGGATTGATGACCCGGACCGATTTCACTACACCGCTCGCCTCCTCCACCTTCCGGAAATCGTACATCGCCGCCGAGTGATGCGCCTGCACGGGCAGCAGCGCACTCCCCATGACCACTGCCGCAAGGACCATTCTGACTATACGCATGAGCCTGACTCCGCCATTCCGGAGCATGAATTTTCCTTCACCTGGCGGAGACACTCCACTGCGGAGACGACACCGGTCCGCCTCGCGGACTGCTACTGCCGCGCGAGCTGTCGCAAGGCTTGCTCGAACACCTCCGGTGGCTGACCTCCCTGAATGAGGTGCCGATCGTTGATGATCACCGACGGGACCGCCTGGATCCCGAGCCCGGCGTAGTACTGCTCGCGCTCGCGCACGTCCCTGGCGAACTCGTCGGAGGCGAGAATCTGGCGGGCACGCGCCTCATCGAGACCGACACTGCCGGCCACGCTCGCTAACACATCGTGGTTGCTCGGGTCTCGTCCTTGCGTGAAATAGGCGACGAACAGCGCATTTTTCAGCGCCTGCTGCCGCCCCTCCCCCTCCGCCCAGTGCAGCAGGCGATGGGCGTCGAAGGTGTTGTAGATGCGACTGCGACGTTGGAAGTCGAAATGAAAGCCCAGCGCGTCGCCGCGCGCCTGCAGCGCCTCCTGGCTGCGACCAATGTCGGCCGACGGCCCGTACTTCTGCGTGATGTGCGCGACGATCTCCTGACCTTCGGGGCCCATCTGCGGGTTGAGCTCGAAAGGCTGGAAGTGCAGGTCAGCGGTGACATCCGGCGCGACGCGCGCCAGGGCCGCCTCCAACGCCTTCAACCCGACGGCGCACCAGGGACAGGAAACATCGGAAACGAAATCTATTTTCATCTTGGACGACATAACGTTGAACTCCGGGAAAAGCGCGCGCCGCGCCCGGTTACACCGTGCGGCGTCCATACGAATCGGCCCTGAACGCGGCCAAGCTACCAACCCCACAACTGCCACCCGCCACGCCGCCAACCCGAGTCAGGAGAGTTGGACGTTCCCTCGCGCCATGCCGGTCGGACCCCGCAGCATGCGGCGTGCCGCCGCCACCACCTGGAGAATAACCTGCGGTTATGCTGCACATACACAAAACGGCATGAAGCAGGGCCGGCGTGCGCTCCCAGGGAACCCAGGAACCCTGTCGACATCGGTGCGCGCCGCGTGGCAACCCGCACGGTGTCGGAGTTGGACGACATCCGGGCCGCCCTGCCCCGCTACATGGGGACCGACAGGTCGTTTTTTGAGGCCCGGCCGTGCGCCGGGCTGCGCCACCCCCGGCATTCACCGTACCGGCTTTTCGACACGTTCAGTTACAAGCCCGCGTCGCGACCAACCTGGCGCGCCGGCGTGGCCGGCCCGATGGCCCGGCCCGCCCAACAGCCCGCGGCGCCAACTGGCGCCCGAAACCGGGTGTAGCAAGTCATTTCCGGCCGCAAACGCCTGCTGCCGACGGCCGCGCCACTCGATGCGGCAGCGCTTTCCGACCCCGATGTCAGGTTCCTCGACCAGGTCAACCGGCGGACACCGGCCCGGCGGCCGGTTGGCCTGGCAGCCGCGACGGCGCTCGATCTGACCGGGGCGCTCGGGGCGGATGTTGAGGTTTTGATCGCCGGAGCCGCTCCAGACCCCGCTCCATGGGCTGTCGGATCGACAAAACGGGGCCTGGTTGTCACATTTAGTGCAACAAAACTCCGTCCAACGTGTATCATTCAGCGCCCCACGTGTATTATTCGTGGGTTGTCAATATTTTTGTTTGGAGATGATGATGGCAAAACGTCCTTCGAGTGATGGGGCTTCTTGGAGCGCGAGCGAACTCAAGACACTGAAGAAGCTCGCCAGCAGCGGAACGGCAGCACAAGCGGCCAAGGCCCTGGGCCGCACCGCCGCCGCCGTACAGCAGAAGGCCATGCGCACCGGTATTTCGTTCCGCAAGAGCCAACGCTCTCCCGCAAAGAAGAAATAACTCGCAAGTCTGCGCCAAGGGCCCTGGCGGGCGTGCTCCGCCGGCCAGGGTCAAGCGCACCCAGGGTGGGCCTCGCGCCCCCCTGGCGATTTTTCTCCCCCCAACCTCAGCAACGTCGGACCCCGAACGAACACCGTGCCGGTGGGTTTGGG
>DAITMW010000039.1:7723-27419 GCA_036834945.1 Steroidobacteraceae bacterium | reverse complement strand
CCGGTCTCGAAACTCTCGTCGAAATCGATCAGTTGGGTCAGAAAGTCGTGCATGGCCTGACTCTGCTCGTATGCGACCCAGCCGACCGTGTAGGCGATCACCGCAGCCTGATATGACAGTGCCTGCCGTGTAGTCAG
Source organism: Steroidobacteraceae bacterium (assembly GCA_036834945.1). Lineage (GTDB taxonomy): Bacteria > Pseudomonadota > Gammaproteobacteria > Steroidobacterales > Steroidobacteraceae > 13-2-20CM-66-19. The sequence continues at coordinate 27,282 of DAITMW010000039.1, read as the reverse complement.
ACCCGCTTCGAGCAGCGGCGCGGCGAGTTGGGGCGTCAGTTCCGCGGCGCTCTTCAGAGGCTGTGCGACAACACAAACTCGGGCCGAATCGCGCCGCTCGAGCATGGCCCGACGGCGCGCCCGCGCGGAGCGCATCAGTTTGTCCCGCCAGGTGCCGGCCTCCAGGGCCGGCAGTCGCGCCGCCTCGTGGAATGTTGCGGCCATCAAACTCAGCAACTCCGCCTTGTTATGGACGTGCCAGTAGAGGGCGGGCGCCTGCACACCGAGCTGGTCCGCCACCAGGCGCAGGCTCAGACCGTCGAGCCCCTCGTTATTGAGCACTTCGAAGGCCGCCTCGACGATCGCGTCCCGGTCCAATCTGGCGCTGGCACCCATGCGCTACCCCAACCTCGCTTGACAACTTAACATCATTAAATCACCCTTCTATTTAACGACATTAAATTGACTGTCGCAACCGCCGGAGGCGCCCATGAACTACGTCAGAAATACCTGGTATGTGGCTGGATGGGCTCAGGATTTCGCTGTAGACCAACCGGTCGGTACAACCCTCCTCGGCGAGCCGATCGTGATCTGGCGCGGCGCGGACAACGCACTCACGGCGCTCGCGGATCGTTGCGTTCACCGCCTGGCACCCCTGTCACTGGGCCGCTGCGAAGGCGCCCGGCTGCGGTGCATGTACCACGGCTTGCTTTACGAGCGCACCGGAGCGGTCTGCGAGATTCCGGGCCAGGATCAGATCCCTCCACACGCCAAGGTCAGGGCCTACCCCGTGGTCGAGCGGCACAGTTGGGTGTGGGTTTGGATGGGCGAGGCGGCCGCCTGCGACGCAGCGCTCATCCCGCCCGCCGTCGGATATGACAATCCCAACTACATCCTCGGGCACGGCCAGATGGACTATTGCGCCGAAGCGCGCCTGATCAACGACAACCTGCTGGACTTCAGCCACCTGAGCTATGTCCACATCAACAGTTTCGGGGCCAACGAGGAGTGGGCCCGCGAGCGCCCCAAGGTAACCGTGCTGGACAACGGCGTGCGGGTCGAGCGCTGGCTGAAGGACACCGCCGGCAGCACCACCCGGATCAGTTATACGCAGCCCGGCGAGCGTTATACCCGCTATGACTTCCTCCTGCCCGGAGTGTTGCTCATGACCGGCGGCGCCTTTCCGCCGGGCACGTCGGAACGGCTGGGAGGCGCGGCCCCCGACCTGGATCTCGCCGCGGGCGCTGTCACATTCACCAGTCAGGCTGTCACCCCGCTGACGGAGAAAACTTCCCGTTATTTCTTCTCCTGGGGACCCCATGTCAAGCACGGCGATGCCGCCCTAAGGGATACCCTGATGGGAATCGCCCACAAGGCGTTTGCCGAAGATCGCACCATGATCGAGGCGCAACAGCGTGTCATCGATATGACACCCGCGCCCCGCATCATGCCCACGAGCGCCGATCGCGCGATCACCCTCTTCAACCAGCTGGTCGCGAAGCGCATCCGCGAGGAAAGCAACCTAGCGCAAGCGCGGATTCAGGGTGTAGGTGCCGGTTAGCTGGGCCTGTGCCAGCACATGACCCGCCAGTGCCGCACGGACGTTGGCCCCGGTCAGCTCGCCTTGGACACTCAGACGAGGAACAGCCAGGGCGTAGAGGGTGAAGATGTAGTGATGAACGATGGAATCGTTCCACGGCGGACACGGGCCATCGTACCCGTAGTAGTTACCTTTCATGGCGGCATCGCCCGCGAACCACCCGGTGTAGTCGTTGATCCCGTGGCGTAAGCCCTGCTTCGCGTCGGGCCCGGGCTTGCCGTGCGGCACGATGCCGTCGCTGTGGCTGCCGGCGGCGATCTCATGTGTCGAGGCCGGGATATCCAGCAACAACCAGTGAAAGAAATCAACACGTGGCAGGGAGGCAGGGATCTCACGACCCTCCTTGTTGACATCGTCGCCGCGACTGGGCACGTCGGGATCGTGACAGATGAGCACGAACGACTTCGTTCCGGCAGGCGCCGAGCTCCAGGAGAGCTGCGGATTACGGTCGCTGCTCAGGGAAACATGGCTCTTCGGGTCGGGAACCGCGAAAGCAAACTCGCCGGGAATGGCGGCGCCATCGGCAAAACTGCTGCTTTTGAGTTGCATGGGGTATGTTCCTCCGGCATGGTCCGTGCGGCCATACCGCTAACGGGGGATTGATTGGCACCGCGGCCCATCACGGGGAGCGGGTGCGGGCAAATGCAATGACGTTGCTCTCGTTCTCCTCGGCATGGCCGGTGGCGCATAGCTCACCGAAAGCGCGGGCCGCAAGGTTGCCGAAAGGTGTTCCAAGACCGAGCTTGCCGGCAAGTTGCAAACCGTAGGACACGTCCTTCAAGCGCAACCGCGGTGTGAAGGTAATGTTGCGATCGTGGTCTCCTTGGACCATGCGGCGGGTATTGCGGATCACCTGCGGGCTCGCGGCCTGGCCCGTCGCGATCGCATCCGCCACGACTTGCAAGTCCAGTCCGGCGCGCTCGGCCAACGCCATGGTCTCCGCGGCGGAGGCAATCTGGATCGCGCCCAGCATGTTGATGATCAACTTGTAGGCCGTCCCGGTGCCGACCGCCCCGAAATGTACGATACGCTGGGCAAAGGCGCCAAGAATGCTCCGTGCCACATCCAGATCCTCTATTCGAGCGCCCACCAGCAGAGTCAGTTCCCCAGCGACGGCGGTCTCGGGGACGCCGGTAACGGGAGCGTCGATGTAACGCAGGCCGCCCCGGGTCACTTCCGCGGCAAGCTCGGTGACCCAATCGTGAGACAGGGTGGAACACTCGATCGCGAGTCGCCCCGCGGACGGCGCTGTGAGAATTCCGTCAGCACCCAGCCAGACATCCCGCGAAGCCGTGTCATCCGTGACCATCGAAATCACAGCATCGGCATTGTGGGCTGCCTCCGCGGGAGAAGCGCACAAATCCGCGCCGGCGCGTACAAGCGCGGCGGCCTTCGATGCGGTACGGTTGTGAATTCTGAGGTGATGACCGGCGGCCAGGAGCCTGCCGGCCATCCCGAGGCCCATCTTACCCAGGCCGATGAAAGCGATTGTGGCCATGCCGCGAGTTTCCGTTGGCGCAAACGCGCAGCATAGCCGCAATGGCGACGGCAGGTCAGACGGTCGAGCCGCTGCTCCTGGAGCGGAACAACCCGATGAGAATCATGGCCACACCCAGCAACAGCAACAGATGGACTGCCGCGAAGGTGATCTTGACGGCCAACCACAGCACCAGCCAGGCCACGATCAGGAAGAGACCGATTGCGTGCAACAGGGCTTTCATGAACATTACCTCCGGGATCATTACCTCACGGGCCCGCGGACGGTGCTGTAGGACTGTGGCTGGGCAGCAGGTCGGAGGGAGCCCCGAAACAGGACAGTTCAGGTGAGTTCAGGTCAGTTCAGGCACAGCGATTGCGGGAGCCGGGCATGCAGATTCTCATCCATTCAGATCACCACATCAAAGGCGGAGACTCCGCCACGGAACGCGTTCAATCCATCGTGGCGGCGGCGGTCGAGCGGTTCGAGAGCCGCATCACCCGGATCGAAGTGCATCTGAGCGATACCAACGGACCCAAACACGGTGACCGCGAGAAGCGGAGTGTGATCGAAGCCCGCGTCGGCGGATTGCGACCGATCGCGGTGGCACACGAGGCGCCGAATCTTCTCGAGGCCATCGAAGGCGCGGCCGAGAAACTCGAGCGCGCCCTGGAACACACCCTCGGCCGTCTGGATGCAACGGCCGGGGGCGCGCCTCCCGAGAGCGAAGTTGCGAGTGTGGAGGAGTTGGAAGCCTTGGAAAAGCAGAGCAAGCGCAGCTAGAGCTTCACCGAGTATTCGGTCTGCACGGCCCTGATCTGCTTGTCCGTGCCGAAAAAGGCGTGTTTGGACATGTCGGCCGAATACTTGCTCGCCTCGGGATGGCGACCGAGTCCCTCCGCCAACGCACGGATATGATGAGGACCGGCGCCGCAGCAGACGCCCAGGTATCTCACTCCCATCTCGAACGCCGTGCGGCCGAAATTCCCAATTTCGGCGCGGGTACAGACAAAGGGGTCCAATCCCACTGGAAAGGCCCGCGCGTTGTCGCAACATGGATCCGTAAGTGACATGAAGGAAGGTTGCGCGCGCGTCGTCCGATAAGGCACCGGCAAGGCCGCGACTTCGCACTTCACCGCACCGCGGATCTCCTGCAGGAGCGGGAGTATCGTGTCGGGACCACGATGACAGTTCAGACCCACCACGTCCGCACCCGCGGCCTCGAGGCGCTGGCAGGTTTCCGCGGCAGTCCAACCCTCCCGCGTGTGCTCCTCACGATGGATGGAGAAGGTAATGACGGCCGGTACCTTTGAATGCTTGCGGATGGCCTCGAGCGCCATGATGGCTTCCGCACCCCAGGAAAACGTCTCGGCCACGATGTAGTCGACACCCGCATCGGCGGCCCACCCCACCTGTTCAGCGAAGATCCGTTCCACCTCGCGCGCCGATTTCTTGTCGGCAGGATCGTAGATGTTTGTATTACAAATGTCCCCGGCGAACAGGGTATGTGTTTTGCGCGCGACCTTTTTCGCAAGATTCAGTGCAATACGATTCATGGGAACGAGATCTTTCTCGCGGCCGATCACGCGCAGTTTCTCGCGATGGACGTAGTAGGTCAGAGCCTGCGTTACGTCCGAGCCCGCATGGACGAAGTCCATGTGGAGTTGCTCAACTACCTCCGGATGCTCCGTGAGAACGGTCGGGACAAACGCGCCCGCCTGGAGGTAGCCGCGACGCTCGAGCTCGAAGACATAACCCTCGGCACAGATGACCGGCCCGTCCGCCAGACGTTGCAGCAGACCCGGCTCTTTCCAACCGGCCTTGCCCCTGCCCGCGGCCTTGGCACGAACGTTCTTGATCCGACTCTTCGACTTCTTTGCTGCTGACATGGTTTTCCCTCAGTGACGCATGCATGGTTGGAATTCCCGTCACACCAGGCCGCGGCCTGGCGCGGAATCGAGCAACTCCCGTGTATAGGGATGCTCGGGCGAATTGATGACCTGCTCGGCCGGGCCCATCTCGACGATGCGGCCGGCCTGCATGACCGCGATGCGATGACTGATCTGCGCCGCCACGCGCAGATCGTGGGTAATCATGAGAATCGCCAGGCCGAGATCGTTCTGCAGCTTGCGCAGCAGATCGAGGATCTGCGCCTGCGAGGAGGCGTCGAGCGCGGAAAGACTCTCATCGGCGATCAGGACATCCGGATTCATCGCCAACGCACGTGCGATGCCGATGCGCTGTTTCTGTCCACCTGAAAAAGCCGCCGGGCGCCGGTCGAGCGCCTCGCGAGGCAGACCGACACGATCAAACAGCTCGCCGGCGCGGGCACGGGCGGTACGTCGATCGGCTCCCGCGAGGACCGCAGCGCGCGCGATGGTCGCCCCGACCCTCCGCAGCGGATTCAACGACCCGAAAGGGTCCTGGAAGATCATCTGCACCGCGCGGCAGGAAGCTCGCAACTCCCCTCCCTTGAGGCTCAGGAAACACTTGCCATTGACGTCAACCTGGCCCGAGGTCGGCTCTGTGAGACGAACGATGAGGCGGGCCAGGGAGCTCTTGCCGCATCCCGACTCTCCAACCACGGAAAGGGTCGTACCGCGCTCGAGCTCGAACGAGACCTCGTTGACCGCCCGCATCCGACCGTAATCCTTCGCCAGGCCTTTGACGGCGAGCACCGTCTTCGTGTCTGCCCCATTACCACCACCGTTGGCCGACGGCGGCTCCAAACTCGGCACCGCTGCGATGAGCTCACGCGTATAAGGGTGCGCCGGCTGAGTCAGTACTTGCCGGGCCTCCCCCATCTCCACAATACGCCCATGGCGCATGACGGCGATGCGATCGGCGATTTCCGCGACGACGCCGAAGTCGTGGGTAATGAACAGAATCGTGTGCCCATGAAGCGCGCGCAGCTCGCGGATGAGCTTCAGGACTTGTGCCTGGGTGGTCACGTCGAGCGCCGTCGTAGGTTCGTCCGCGATGAGCACTTCAGGGCTCATTGCAAGCGCCATGGCGATGATCACGCGTTGACACTGACCACCGGAAAGCTGGTGCGGGTAGGAGTCGGCAATGCGCTCCGGGTCGGGAAGTTGCATCGACCGGATCAACGCCAGGGCACGCTCGCGCTTCCCGGCTGCCGTCAGGTTGGCATGCAGATCGAACACTTCCATGATCTGTTGGCCGACACGAATGGCGGGATTCAACGCCGCCATGGGCTCCTGGAAAATCATGGCGATGCGGTTGCCGCGGATACGGCACCACTGCCGCTCCGTGAGCCGGGTCAGCTCCTTGCCGCACAGCCGCACACTGCCCCCGACGACTCGCAGTCCGGGCGCCGGGGCACCCATGATGGCCCCTGACAGGGCGGACTTGCCGGAGCCGGACTGGCCGACGATGCAAAGGATTTCTCCGCGCCGCAACTCCAGTGAGGCGTTGTCGACCGCCAGGACCCGGTCAGCACCTTTCGGCAACGCGACGGTCAGCCCTTCGATGGCCAGAATGGGTTCGGAGCCGCTCATCGCTGCCGCAACCCGTCGGACAACAGGCTCAGACCCAGTACCAGGGAAGAGATCGCAAGGCAGGGAAAGAGCACCAGATGCGGAAAGGCGAACGCCATGGTGCGGCCTTCGTTCACCATGCCACCCCAATCGGGCGTCGGCGGCGGCAACCCGAGCCCCAGAAAGCCCAACACGCCCATGGTGATCGCGGAATAACCGAGCCGCAGACAGAAATCGACGCTGAGCGCTCCGCTGGAGTTGGGCAGAATCTCGACCAGCAGGATGCGCCAGGTGCTCTCCCCCTGCGTGATGGCGGCGGCAATGAAGTCTCGGCTGCGCAGGTCAATGGTGATCGCGCGCACGATTCGGAAGATGGCGGGCGCACTTCCGAAAGTCACGGCCAACACGACGTTCGCGGCGGACGCCCCGAGCGCAACAATGATCACGATGTAGAGAACGAGTACGGGGAATGACAGGATGGCGTTCGCGAAGAATGAAAGGGCGACGTCAACACGTCCTCGAAAATATCCAGCGAGCAAACCTGTGACGATGCCCACCGCGTATGCCGTCAGAGTTGCCGCCGTCGCGACGATCACCACTGTGCGGGCCCCGTAAATCAGGCGAGACAACACATCGCGCCCGAGTGAGTCCGTGCCCAACCAGAAGACATTACCGGCGGGACCGTGGGCCCCGGGGGTCATCAGTGGCACCATGCTGTGCAACGGGTCGTAGGGCGCGAGCGTGTGAGAGAGCAGTGCGACAACCAGCCACCCTCCCACCAACAGGGCGCCGGTCGCCGCTGTAGGGCGTGCCAGGGCTCCGAGCCACACGTAGCGCGCTCTCATCGGGCACCCGAGAGTCGCCTGGATGCGCGGAGCGACATCCGGGGATTCAGCCAGGCGTACAGGAGATCGGACGCCACCTGCGTCAGAACGACCACCACCACGCTCACCATGGTGCAGGCTTCGATAAGGTAGATGTCCGTATTGAGCGCGGCCTGGTAGAGCAATGTGCCGAATCCCTGGTACGCGAAAAACACCTCGACGACGATGACACCCGAAAGCAACCAGGGGATTTGCAACATGATCACGGTTACGGGCGTGATGAGTGCGTTCCGGAGCGCGTGACGCACGATGATTCGCAACAGCGAGTTACCTTTGAGCCGTGCGGTGCGGATGTAGGGAGACTGCATGACCTCCGCCATGCTCGAGCGTGTCATGCGCGCGACATAACCAGCGGAATACAGGGTGAGCACGCTTACGGGAAGGACCAGCTCGCGCAGATGAAAACCGTCCGCCATCGTGCTGACGCCCGGCAGCCAGCCCAACCAGAAAACAAAAAATGCGGTCAGGAAAACCGCCGAGGCGAATTCGGGGATCGAGGTCGTCACGATCGCGAACACGGACACGAGGCGATCGACGATCGAGCCTTCGCGCACGCCCGCTATGATTCCCATGAGGAGTCCGACCGGCACGATCACCAGTAATGCTGCCCCCGCCAGCATCCCCGACGCCGCGAGCCTCGGCGCAATCAGCGTCAGCACATCCTCACGGTAGTAAGTGGACGTGCCCCAATGCCCGGTCACAAACTCCCCCAGCCAGCGTACATAGCGAAGCAGGAATGGAGCCGTATAGCCGTTCTCCTGCAGCCAGGCGTGTCGCTGATCCGCGGTCGAGAACTGACCGAGCACCTTCACGGCAACATCGTCGATGTTGAATTCCAGGACCGTGAAGACGAGGAACGACACCGCGAGCATGGTCAACAACATACCGAGGACTTTGCGCAGCAGCCAGCGCGAGCTCATGCGAGCCACACCTTGTCCATGCGGTAGTAATCCTGCGGGTCGGCGCGGAAGCCGCGCACGCGGGCGCCGGCGACCGTGAACTTCTTCGGGAAGTACGCCTGCACCATGACCGCCTCTTCCTGCAGGATGCGCTCCGCATCCCCCATGGCGGCCGAGCGCTCGCGCGGATCCAGAATGCCGAGAGCATGATCGAGGGCCGCATCAAACTTCGGATTGGAGAAGTGACTCTCGTTCCAGGCGGAGCCGGAGCGGTACGCGAGCGCCAGCACCATGACACCCAACGGGCGATGCCCCCAGTACGTCATGCCAAAGGGGACCTTGTCCCAGATCGTCCAGTATTGCGCAGCGGGGACCACCTGCAGCGACAGCCGGATACCGGCCTCCGCGCAGTTCTGTTGCAGTATCTGCGCCGTATCCTGCTCGTAGCGACCCTGCGTGTTACCGAGTGCGAGCGTGAGGTCGATGCCGTTGGGATAGCCCGCCTCCGCAAGCAAGCGGCGTGCGCCTGCAACATCCCGCCTGATCGGTGGCAGGCGGAAGTAGTCCGGATGAAACGGCGCGACGTGGTGGTGCTCGCCCAATACACCGTAATCGCGATAAGCCAATCGCAGCATCTGCTCGCGGTCCGCGGAAAGGACGACCGCCTTGCGCACGCGTACATCGTCGAAAGGCTTCTGGTCCGTTTTCATCCGCATGGCCAGGGTCTGCGCCGACGGCTCGGTCAACAGTTGCATCGTGGGAAAGCGCCTGACGAGATCGAGCTCGGCAATCGTCAGCCGGTACAACAGGTCGACCTGCCCCGCAGCCAGTGCGGCAACGTGCGTCGCGATCTCCGTGCCCAGGTCGAGATAGCGAATCTCGTCCAGGTAGGCCGGCTCGCCCCAGTAGCCGCTGCGCCGTTTGAAGACGGCGATGCGGCTCACGTGATAGTCGACCAGCTGGAAAGGACCCGTTCCAATCGGGTTGCGCGGCCAGTTACCTCCCCGCTCCTCGAACTTGCGATGCAGGATCGCGCAGTTCGCCGCATAGAGATGCTCGGGCAGGCAGCAGATCGGGCGCGACAGGTGCAGCCGGAAGCGCAGCTCATCCAAGGGCTCGATCGCGGTCACCGCCGCGAACGTCGTGCGGTTGGGCGACTTGGAGTCGGGCGCGATCCAGCGCTTGATGTTGAATGCGACATCCTCGACCGTGAAGCGATCGCCGTTCGACCACGAAACCCCTTCCCGCAGCTTGAAATCCCAGGTCTTGAGGTCCTCCGACGGATGCCAACTTTCGGCGAGGTAGGGGTGAGTCACGTTGTCGGGATCGACATACGTCAGAAACTCCACCGAGTTGCGGAACAGGTTCGACGCCTCGATCCAGGTCGTGTTCGCGGGGTCCGTCATCTGCTGCACCGAGCACACGAAGCGCAGCGTCCCGCCGTGCCTGGGTGTCGGACCGCCATCAGCCCGTGCCACAGGAACGCCTAGCAATCCTCGCGCCGAAGCTATCGACACTCCCAACCACGACAGAACCCGCAGCACGCTGCGACGATCGGTGATAGTGCGACCGAGTGCATCTTGCGCCAGAGTCCGGACGGCCGGGTGCAGTCGGCTTCCGTCATTGTTCCTGAGCGTATCGACCGCGCTGCGCGGCTCACTCATTTGAAACGGCCAGATGCACCGGCGGCAGAGTCTCAGCCACGCGCGTCCCAAACCGCTCGATCAACCAGGACCGGAACAGCGCGACGGCGGTGTCGCCCAGACCTTCCGGGTGAGTAATGAGGTAGTAGCCGTACCCGTCATCGAACGTAACATCGAACGGTCGGACGAGTCTGCCCGCACGGATCTCCTCGCTGAACAGGTTGCTGTCGACCAGCGCCAACCCCTGCCCGCTCATGACGTACTGCACGGCCAGCACCGCGGTATCGAACACGAGACCGCGATCGAAGTTGACCTGACCGAGGCCCGCGTGACGCACGAATTGCGACCAGACGTGGTGGCGTGGCATGTCGGAGATGCGAACGTGCACGATCTCGTTCGCCTCGATGAAGGCACCCAGGCTCTTGCCGGAGTGCTGCGCGGCAATGTTGGGATGGCACAGGATAGTCGGCCGCTCCGGCCATAACAGGTCGGTCACGAGGTCGGTGACTGTCGGCCTGGAGTACACGACGGCAACGTCGACATCGCCGAGCGGGGGGCCAACCCCGTAGGGGCTGATCAGATCGATGTCGACTTCGGTACAGGTAGCCCGGAAATCCCGCAGTATCGGCACGGCCAGTTGCACAGCGAAGCTTGGCGGCATCTGCACTCGCAGCGTTCGCTGCGCCGGCGCGCCTTCGTTGCGAATGTCATCCAACGCGTATTCGAGCCGGTCGAACGACTTGACGACCGCAGGCAGGAGATGTTGGCCAGCCTTGGTCAGGGCAAGCTGGTGTGGCTTGCGATCAAACAGCTGCACGCCGGTCAGCCGCTCGAGCGCGATCACGTGACGGGACAACGCGCTCTGCGAGATCAGCAGGGCATTGGCCGCGGCGGTGAAGCTTCCATGCTTCGCGACGCCTTCGAAGGCGCGCAGGGCATTCAACGGGAGCCAGCGTCTGTCGATCGACTTCTTCACCATGGAAGCGCTCCTGATCCGCGCGGTCGTGCCTTTCCCCCGGCACCCCTCCACGCTGTGTTCTGATTGTAGCCTCGCGCCGCCGCAGTCTCGATTCCAATGCCTTTTTTCGATGTGGGTAGCCAATTTCTCGGCTTTGCCTTTGGGGGCGGGCAACGGTGAAATGCGCCTGGAATGACCACCATTACACTCGATCGGATTCCACGGATTGTCCAGGGGCCCGGCGCTCTCGGGACGATCGGCACCCTCGTCGCCGAGCTCGTCGCGCCGGGTACCCCGGCTCTTTTGGTAGCCGACCCAGGCCTGCGAGGCACGGGCATGATCGATACCGCCCGCGCTGCCCTCCTGCAGGCAGGCCTGGGTGTCATCCTCTTCGACGACGTGAAGAGCGACCCGACGATGGCCCAGGTCGACGCGGCGGCGAGTCTGGCGCGCAGCGAGCAGGCAACGGTCGTCGTATCCCTCGGTGGGGGTTCGGCGCTGGACGTTGGAAAAACCGTTGCGGCAATCTGCGGTGCACCAGCGGGCGCGAGTTACTACGGACTTTGTGCCAATCCCTTCCCGGAATCGTCCGTCGTGAACGTCTGTGTGCCCACCACTTCGGGCACCGGCTCTGAGACGACCCGTACGGCCGTGCTGACAGACGCCGCTCACGCGAAAATCTGGCTTTGGGGAGAAGAGATCAAGGCCGATGTGGTCCTGCTCGATCCCGAGCTGACCACGGGTCTCCCGCCGCACCTGACGGCAGCAACCGGTGTCGATGCGCTGGTCCATGCAATCGAGGCAGCGACCAACGCCAACGCGAACGCGGCCAACAACCTGTACTGCCACGAGGCGATCCGGCTGGTCGTCAAACACCTGCGGCAGGCTGTCGAGCAGCCGACCGACATCGAGGCGCGCGCCGGCGTGCAGTGGGCTGCCACGCTGGCGGGCATTGCCATCGACAATTGCGGCACAGCGATCGCACACAACATCGGCCATGCACTGGCGTCGTTGCGCCCCATTCACCATGGGCGGGTCGTCGGGCTGGCCCTGCGAGCCACCCTTCCATGGAACATTGCGAACGACGACGGTCCCTACGCGGCAGTCGCGGCGGCGATGGGCGAGCCAGCCGATGCAACGCGGCTTCCCGGCGCGGTCGACCGGCTGATCCGTGATGTCGGCATCAAAGTTTCCCTGTCCGGCGAAGGTCACGACGCAATTACGACTGAACAGCTCGCAGCACAGATGGCGCGTCCGGAGAATTCCGCCATGCGCCGCTCGAACCGCAGGCCGGTGCTCGATTCCGACCTGCTCCACTTTGCCCACCTCATGTTGAGCGAGAGCTGATGACCAACCGCACACGTCAGGATTGGGAGCAACTCGCCGCCACCACGCGGCCTGAAGGACGAGCCGTCGTCAACGGTGCGCTCGTTGGCGCGCGCGACGGCCGTATTTTCGACGACGTCAGCCCGATAAATGGTCGTGTCGTTGCCGAAGTAGCACGTTGCGGCCCGGCAGACGTCGACGCCGCGGTGAGCGCGGCCAGAGCCGCCTTCGATGCGGGCACCTGGCGGCGAACCGACCCCGCCACGCGCAAGCGCATCCTGCAGCGCTTTGCCCAACTCATCCGCGCGGACATCGATCGCCTGGCGATCCTGGAGACGCTGGATGTGGGCAAGCCCATCCTCAACTGCGTGAATGTCGATGTAACCTTCGCGGCCGATTGCATCGCCTACTACGCGGAGTTCGCCGACAAGCTTTACGATGAAGTGGCACCGACAGCGCCGCACGAGCTCGCCCTCGTGCGACGCGAGCCGCTCGGTGTCGTTGCGGCAGTGGTGCCTTGGAACTACCCACTGATCATCAGCGCCTGGAAACTCGGACCCGCCCTGCTCGCCGGCAACTCGGTCGTCCTGAAGCCGGCCGAACAATCCCCCCTGACGGCAATCCGCCTCGGAGAGCTGGGTCTCGAGGCCGGGCTGCCGCCGGGCGTGCTGAATGTCATACCCGGTTTCGGCGAGGAAGCGGGCAAGCCCCTCGCACTGCATTCCGACGTCGACATGGTGAGTTTCACCGGCTCGACCGAGGTCGGGAAGTTGATGTTGCGCTACGCCGGCGAGTCCAACATGAAGCGCGTCGCACTGGAATGCGGGGGCAAGAGCCCGCACGTGGTGATGCAGGACGCGGACATCGAGGCGGCCGCATCCGGCATCGCCTGGGGGATCTACTACAACGCCGGCGAAACCTGCCACGCGGGCTCGCGCGTCATCGTTCACGAAAGAATCAAGGACAAGCTCATCGGAGCAATCGCCCGTGTCGCGGCGACCATACCCCTGGGGCATCCCTTCGAGCCCGCGACCCAGATGGGAGCCTTGATCGACCAGGGTCACATGCAACGTGTGTTAGGCTATATCGACAGCGGTATCTCTGAAGGAGCAAGCATCGCCCTGGGAGGCAAGCGTGCTTTCGAGGAATATGGAGGCTACTACGTCGAAGCAACCGTCCTCGACGATGTCCGGGCCGACATGCGCGTCGCACGGGACGAGATCTTTGGCCCGGTACTCACCATGACGACCTTCGCTGACGAGGCGGAAGCCGTGCGCCTGGCGAACGACACGATATATGGCCTGGCGGCCGCGGTCTGGACCTCCGAGATGAACGTCGCGCATCGCCTCTCCGGAGCGCTGAAAGCGGGCACGGTGTGGGTCAACACCTTCGACCGATCGTCACTGGCGACGCCGTTCGGCGGCTTCAAACAATCAGGCTTCGGGCGCGACCGGTCCTACCACGCCATCGACAAGTACGCCGATCTGAAGACGATCTGGACAGCGTACAAATGATCCACCGCATCGCCTCCATCGTCATTACCCACCACCGGCTGAGCTACGACCCTCCCTTTCACGCGAGCTGGGACACCAGGCCTCGCGTGTCCTTCGACGCGACAATCGTGCGCGTCGCCACGGACACGGGCCTGGTCGGCATCGGGTCAGGCGACCGGATGCTGGGGTTCGAGGGCCATGAGGGGTTGTTCATCGGTCAGGACCCATTGGCCATCGAGCGCCACTATCGCATCCTGTCGAATCTGGATTTCCACTATGGGCGTTGCTGGCCCCTGGACCTGGCCCTGTGGGACCTGGCAGGCAAGATAACGGGACAACCCTGTTGGAAGCTGCTCGGCGGACTGTCCAACAAGGTGCGCGCCTACGCTTCATCAGGAACGCTGCGGGATCCGGCAGCCCTGGCCGAGGCCGCCCAACGCTACTTGTCGCAGGGATTCAAGGCGCTCAAGATCCGTTTCCACCGGGGCGACTGGCGCGACGATCTCGAAGCACTGCAAGCGGTGCGCGCGCGCGTCGGCAACCAACTCGAGTTGCTGGTCGACTGCAACCAGGGCTGGCGGATGCCGTGGGATACCCAGGCTCCGTGGACACTGAAGGACGCGTTGGTCGTAGCCCGGGAGCTGGAGCGGCTCGAGGTGTACTGGATGGAGGAGCCGCTGTTTCGCGGCGATCGCGCTGGAATGAAGGCTCTGCGGGACGCAACTGACGTTCGGATCGCCGCCGGCGAGATGACGCGTCAGCTCCACGAGTTGCGCGATCTGATCACCGAAGGTTGTGTCGATGTGCTGCAGCCGGATGCGGCCCTCGTGGGCGGTATAACCGGGCTGCGGCGAATCGCCACCCTCGCGCAGGAGCACAATCTCACCTTCACCCCACACACGTGGACGAACGGGATGGGCGTCCTGGCGAATGCTCATCTCGTCGCGGGCCTCGTGGACGCCCCGTTTCTGGAGTTTCCGTACGACCCGCCGGAGTGGGGTTTGGAGCGGCGCGATTACATGATGGCCGAGCCGTTCCAGGCGGACCCGCAGGGGTGGCTGCACCTCGGCGACACGCCCGGCATGGGGTACGCGCTCGACGAGGAAAAGCTCGCCGCGACCCGCATTCCTTAACCCCCTTTCACTGGCGCTAGAGCCTGAGCTCTGCGACATTACGCACCTTTTGGGGGTCGCTCATGCCAGGATTGAAGGCTCTTTCCGTTATTCCTCTGCTGCTCATCGGCACGGCCGCGGCCCAGGCTGCTACGGTGGTCGTCACAGCGGATCGCATGCTGGATGTCGCAACCGGCCGCATGGTGGAGCATCCGCGGATCACCATTACCGACGGACGCATCAGTGCTGTTGGATCACAGGGAGCCACCGCACCGGCCGATGCGCGACACATCGACCTGCCGGGTATGACACTGCTACCGGGCCTGATCGACATGCACGTGCATCTCACGTCGGACCCTAAATTCAGCGGTTACCGGGAATACGAATTCACCGACAACTTCTGGACCGTGGTCGGAGTGGCCAACGCCAAGCGCACAGTCGAGGCCGGCTTCACGACGGTGCGCAACGTCGGCTCGGCGAACTTCGACGACGTCGCTTTGAAACAAGGCATCGAGCAGGGCTACATCGTGGGACCGCGCATCGTTCCGGCGACCTACGCGATCGGGGCGACGGGCGGACACTGCGACACGACGGAGTTCCCACCTTCCATCACCACGAAAGATCCGGCCGTTTCCAACGGACCGGAAGAGATTCGCGCAACCGTGCGCCGGCTCCGGAAGTACGGTGCCGAGGTCATCAAGTTCTGCGGCACTGGAGGCGTTCTTTCCAAAACGGATGCGGTCGGAGCACAGCAATACGACCTGGGCGAAATGACCGCGCTGGTTCATGAAGCCCACATGCTCGGCTTGAAGGTAGCGGTCCACGCTCATGGTACGGACGGCATCAAGGACGCGATCAGGGCGGGCGTCGATACCATCGAGCACGCAAGCCTGGCCGACGACGAGGCCATTGCACTCGCCAAATCGCACGGCACCTACTTCGACATGGACGTCTACAACGACGACTACATTCTCGCGGAAGGCGAGAAGAACGGCTTGTTCAAGGAGTCACTCGACAAGGAGCGGATGATCGGCCGCAAGCAGCGCGAGACCTTCCGGGCCGCCACCAAGGCGGGCGTGAAAATGCTGTTCGGTACCGATGCGGGCGTCTACCCGCACGGAACCAACGCCAAGCAGTTCGTCACAATGGTGACGTGGGGAATGACCCCGTTGCAGGCCATCCAGGCCGCCACGATCACCGCCGGCGAAGCCCTGGGCAGATCGGCGGACGTCGGGCAGATCGCCGTCGGCCGCTATGGGGATCTGATCGGGGTTGCCGGCGACCCGCTCAAGGATGTGAGCGTCCTGCAATCGGTCGCCGTCGTGATCAAGGGCGGGGACGTCGTCAAGCGCTGAGCCCACGGTTACGGTGCAGCCCGGCTGCACCGTAACCCCGGTCAAACACTACAACGTGATCTCGCTGATCTGGATCACCGGCTGGGTGTTCGTGTAGTTGGGTATGTCGGAGAGGATCTCGTTGGCGTGGGGCCCGAAACCGCTCTGGAACGCCTCCACGGAATCGAACAACAGGTAGCCGGTCGCGATGTAGGTGGGTTGCGAGCCGGGAGCCCCGCCGGCGACGCCCTTCTCGGCCGCGATTCCCTTGCACGTGGTCACCTTCTTCTGCACCATCGGCATGTGTTTCGAGGTGTAGTACGCCATGTCGAATCTGGCGCCCGGCGAGTTGGGATACATCACGCTGACTCTGATCATTGTCGGATTCTCCGGCGGTTGAGTTTGTTGGTGAGCGGCTAGTGTGCCCGCGAGGCCGCGAAATGTGGATAACAGGAACAGTTATCCTCCAGTATCCCGCATGTTATCCACCGCTGCGTGGCGAAATTACAGGGCACCGGCGGGTAACACGGCAGGATTTACATGCTAGAGCGCCAGTCCCAGCTCGGCGGCGACCCTGGCGAGCTGCACCCCGTTGCGGGCTCCGAGCTTCTCCCGGATCGCGGATTGGTGGTTCGCCACGGTCTTTTCGGACAGGCCGAGCTTCTCGCCGATGTGCTTCACCGTCTCGCCGCGGGCCAGCAGCCGTAGCACCTCGAACTCTCGGGCTGTAAGCGCATTCACGACCGACTTCGCCTGCGTCGAGGTGTGATGGGCAATGACTTTCCGAACGTCCGGGCCAAGGTAGCGCTCGCCGCGAGCCACGGCCGAGACCGCGTCCACGAGTACCTCCGGAGCACTCGCCTTGCTCACATAGCCGCACGCCCCAGCTTCCAGTGCTCGCGACGGAAAAATCGCGTCGTCGTACATACTGAACATCAGGACGCACTGCTGCGGCCGACGTGCAAGGATACGGCGCATCGCCTCGATCCCGCTCACGCCCGGCAGCGCGATGTCCATGACGATCACCTGGGGTTCGAGAGCGACGGCGCGCTCGTAGGCTTCGACTGAATTCGCGGCCTCACCAACCACCTGGATCGTGGCCTCTTGCTCGAGCAACCGCCGGTAGCCCTCGCGCACGACAGCATGATCGTCAACCAGCAGAACGGTAATCATACGGGGATTCGCGCCCTCAGCTCAAAGCCCTCTCCGGGCGCACTGATGATTTCCATACGACCATCCAGCGCCGCCAGCCGTTCCTGCATCCCGATCAATCCCAGGCCATGAGTACCGGCGTTCGGATCCGTGCCCACTCCGTCATCCGCGATGGTAATGGAGATGACGTCGGCGGCCCGCTCGACTCTGAGGGTGACCTGGCCGGCGGAGGCGTGCTTGGCGATGTTGTTCAACCCCTCCTGGATGACGCGGTAGACGGTCAGGGTCACGACTTCGCCCAGATCGCCGAGCTCGCCTGAAACGGCCAGATCCAGGTTGACCGCCGCAAGCCGGGGCCGCCAGGTGTCGACACAGTGCTCCAGTGCCGCCTCCAGCCCCAGATCGTCGAGACCGACCGGGCGCAGTTGTCGGATCAACGCAGTCAGGGCGCCATGGATGTGATTGCAGTTCGCCACGATCGCTTCGGCGCGCTCATGCAGAACCGCCACACCCGACAGGTGTCCGTCGCGCATCCCCACGGCATCGAGCTTGATGACATTCAGGTACTGTCCGAGCTCATCATGGAGCTCGCGCGCCAGGCTCTTGCGCTCCGCCTCCTGCAACTGCACGTATTGCTGCGACAGGCGCCGGTTGTTGGTCAGTGCCACCTCGAGCTGTGCTTCCGCCAGCTCCCGGCGCCGTAACTCGCGACCCGCCTCGGCATAACGGCGTGCCGCGAACCAGGCGAGTCCCACAGCCAACACGACGAGCACGGCAGGCAACTCGTCGAGTTGGAAACGTTCCCACGGAGCCGTCCAACGCCGCAGCGCCTCGCTGACATCGAGCTGCACGCACACGACTGCCATGATTGCAGTGGCGAGCGCCACGGCAATCGTGTCCTGCCAGACCACTTTCTGCGGTGCACGCATGCGCGAAAATCGACCTCCGGGCACGGCACCCGGGAGTTTTTCCCGGGCATCCTCGTGTCGAAGCTCATTCTATTACGATTTGCGCAGGCGGATCTGCAGCTGGCGCAGGCGGTAGTCGATCACCAGGACGTCCACAGTACCGAGCACATCCATCCCCAGAACGAGGGTCGGCTCGTCCATGAGCTGCCAGCGGTCGAAAATGTACATGTCACCGTACGTGATGTAGACGCCCATGAATTTCAGGGCGCCGACTTCGATCGGCGGGGCGCGCATCATGTCACCGTGGGCGACATCCAACGTAACACCCTCGATCTCCTGCTTCGTCACGTCCTTCAGGCCGCGTCGCGCCAATGCGGTACGCAACGCGTTGTTGCCGATACTGACCTGCGCGCCGGTGTCGATGATGGCCTTCGCCCGTACGCCGCCAACACGCACGTCGAGCGCCAGCAGGCTATCGCGCAGGTGGCGCAGGGGCAGTGTCTCGAAGCCTGTCCTGGTGAGCTGCCCCTTCGAGCGCATGATCGACACCCGGTCGTGACCGAAGTCGATCAGGATGCGCTTGTCGCCCAGCCCCTCTGTGCCGAGCACACCCTGGGCACCGCCAAACACGTCGGCCACCACCGGCAGGTCCGCCGATTCCATCGTCAGATCGCCGACTTCCATGTGATCGATGGGCACGGTAGGCACCACGGCCGTGCCGGTGACACCCGTGACCCGCACACTCGCCAACTGGGTAACCGGAATGCCGAGACTGTTGACGACCTGCTGGATGACCGCGGAGCGGGTGGCGCCCGTATCGAGCACCAGACGATAGGGACCCCGTCCGTTGATCACAACAGGCGCCCAGATACGCCCGATCCGATCGCGCAGAGTCGGCGCCGCGTAGCGCGGCTCGGGAGCCTCGACGACGATCTGCGTCAGCTCGGTGTCGGACACCTCCGGAGGCGGCTCCGTAAGAGGCGGATTCGGGATGTCAGTCGAGGGTTTGTGCAGCGAGCCGATACTCGCCGCCGAGGGTGCGGTGGCCATTGGCGCCGTCTGGGGCTCGGCGGCCGCCGCCATCGACCAGATCAACAGGGAAGCGCTGACCACCACCCAGGTCAGTGCCACCACAAGCCGCCGTGCTCGGCCGACCGCGTTAATCGAACTCCCCCTCGACGATTCCATTCGCCTGCCGGGCGTCAACCCGGAATCGTGCTCCTGCATCTATAAACTACACCCATTTCGGCACGGGGGAGCAGGGTATTTTCGCCAGTGCGACTCAAACAGGCGGTGG
>DAITMW010000039.1:0-7623 GCA_036834945.1 Steroidobacteraceae bacterium | reverse complement strand
CCCGACTCACCTCATCCAGACGGCGCAGCTGTTCCCCTGTCAGGTCCCAGCCCACGGCGCCGAGGTTGTCGCGCAACTGTTGCTCGTTGCGCGCTCCGATCAACACCGTGCTCACGGTCGGTCTGCGCAACAGCCAGTTGATGGCGATCTGGGGAACGCTCTTGCCTGTCTCGGCAGCCACCTGCTCGAGCACGTCGACCACCTCGTACAGGCGCTCCTCGTCGACGGGGGGTGCGAAGCCCGCTGTCTCGCGCAGGCGGCTCGACTGCGGCATAGGCTGTCCCCGGCGGATCCTGCCCGTCAGGCGTCCCCAGCCCAGCGGGCTCCACACGACGGCGCCGATACCCTGGTCCAACCCGAGGGGCATGAGCTCCCATCCGTAGTCACGCCCGATGAGCGAGTAGTAGACCTGGTTCGCCACGAAAGGCTCAACGCCGCCGTTGTCTTACCTGACTACCCGATTTCCGACACCGGCATTTACGCGGTCATGCCGCAGCGGCGCCAGCTCCCGCGGAGGGTGCGGGCCTGACACGCCCCCATGGCCAGTCGGTTAGGACTGTAGCAGCACCGCCGCATCGGCGGTCCAACTGACATACACCTCGTCGCTCCAATCGATGGACCACTCCGAGGTGCGGCGCTCGTTCTGGGAAAAAACGGTGACGAGCTTTCCGGTGGCCGTCTTCACCTGGTAGGTGCAGCGATTGCCGAGGTAGCCCAGCTGATGCACCGTACCCCGTAGCTGATTGCAACGGCCGGCGCGGTCCGGCTGCTTGCTCAAGCGGATCTTCTCAGGTCGCAACGCGATCCACACGCGTTGCCCGGCGGTGAATCGCCCCACATCGTCGACGAGCAAGTCACAGCCCGTCTCGGCACACGCGACCGTCGTCAGACCCTGGTCACACGACGCGACCGTACCCTCGAAGAGATTCGTCGTACCGACAAAGTCGGCGACAAAACGGCTCTGCGGGAACTCATAGATTTCCGCGGGCGTGCCGACCTGGACGACCTTACCTCGATCCATGACCGCGATGCGGGTCGCGAGTGCCATCGCCTCGTCCTGATCATGCGTCACCACGATGAAGGTGATGCCCACCTGGTACTGCAGATCCATGAGCTCGAACTGCGTTTTTTCCCGCAGCTTCTTGTCCAGGGCCGACAGGGGCTCATCCAACAGCAGGACCTTGGGACGCCTGATGAGCGCGCGCGCCAGTGCGACACGCTGCCGTTGGCCACCCGACAGCTGGTGAGGCTTGCGCCGGGCCAGTGGCCCGAGCTGCACCATGTCGAGAGCCTCCTGGATGCGTCGCTTACGGGTCGCCTCATCCAAGGGCAGGCGCTTGATGCCGTAACCGACATTGCGCTCCACCGTCATGTGCGGGAACAGCGCATACGACTGGAACATCATGTTCACCGGCCGCTCGTGGGGCGGCACATCGCTCATTTCCGTCCCATCGATCGAGATCGAGCCGCTGCTCTGGCGCGCGAAGCCGGCGAGCATGCGCAACAGCGTCGTCTTTCCACATCCGGACGCGCCTACGAGGGCAAACATCTCACCTTTGTAGATCTGCAGGCTGACGTTATCGACCGCGTTGTAGCCGCCGTAGGACTTCACCACGCCATCGATGACGATCTGGGGTTTGGCGCTCGGGTCGAGCCAGGCTGCGATCATCGCCGACCTCAGTAGTTTGCCGGAGGTGTGAGGCGGCGCCGTTCGGGAGAAAAGAACGGGCGCGCAACAATCCGCGCCCGTGCCATGCGGCGCTCCCACACGAGCTCGCGATTCAAGTAAATCTCCGCCCAGACATTCAACCCGGTCGTGATGTGCGGCGCGTCCATCATGGCGAGCGCGATATTACGCTTCGCGGTCGGCGACCAGGCCGCTGAAGTGACACTGCCGACCTGTCGCTTGCCGGATCTGTCGGCATATAGCAATGCGTTGTGGGCGGGCTTGTTGCCGTCGATGTCCAGGCCCACCAAGAGGCGACGCGGACCGCGGCGCTTCTCCTCCAACAGCGCGCGCCGCCCGGTGAAATGCCCCTTCTGAAAGTCGACCAGCCATTCCAATCCCAGCTCGAGCGGCGAGCGCTCGGTGCCGACCCGGAGGGTGTGCCCGGCCGACACGAAATCGACATTGGGCAACAGGAAGCCGGCTTCGATCCGCGCGATGTTCAACGCGCGCGAGCCGATAGGACGCAGCGCCCGGTCCCGCCCGACTTCCATCAGGGCGTCCCAGACTCTTTCCGCATCCGCGGGACGCATCCACATCTCGTAGCCGAGATCGCCGGTAAAGCCGGTCCGCGACACCATGAGGGGAGTCTCGACAGCCAACGCCGCCGGGAGCCTGAAATGGGCCAGATCGAAGGGCTCGAGACGCTCGACCCCGTCGAGCCCGAGGATTTTCAACAGCGCGCACGAGGTCGGCCCCTGGATCGAGAGCGCGGCGATGTCCTCGGTGACTTCCGAGATCTCCACATCGAAACCGACAGCGGAATCAAGGAGCCAATTGAGCTGCCGCTCGCCGGTGCACAGCCGGTACTCACTCTCGCCGAGGCAAAACACCGTACCGTCGTCGATGATATGTCCGCTGTCGTCACACCAGACGCAGTAGGCAACCCGGCCGGGCGTGAGTCTGGCGATGTCCCGGGTGACCAGGCGGTTGAGATAGCGTGTGGCGTCCCGGCCGGCGACCCGGTACTTCACCATCGGTGTCAGGTCATACACCGACGTCGAATTACGGATCGCGAAATATTCCTGTTCGACGGTGCTGAAGACATCGACCGTGGTGTAACCGGCCCACGGAATGAAACTGTCGACCTGGCAGAGCGCCCGCGCCCGGTCGTGAAAGGGCGTCTTCAGCAAGGGTTGACGATAGTGCGGCGCGCTTTCGGTGAGCATGTCAGGCCGCACCCTTCAACCAGGCCGCCTCGTCCCGGATTACCTGCCGGGCCGCGTTACGCCCGGCGACCCCCATGACCCCTCCACCGGGATGGGTTCCCGCTCCACACAGGAACAAACCCTCCATCGGAGTCCGGTATTGGGCCGCGCCGGGGACCGGACGCACCATCAGGAACTGATCCAACGCCAATTCAGCGTGATGCCAATGCCCACCCGACATGCGGAACTGCCGTTCGAGATCTTGTGGGGTCAACAGCTCGGCTGCGACGACCGAGTCACGCAACCCGGGCGCGTAGGCTTCCAGCAGGTCGAGGAGCACATCCGTGAACCCCTCGTCGGCCCGAGGTACATATTGCACAACGGCCGAAAGTACGTGGCAGCCCGCCGGCGCCAGAGTTGCGTCGACGACGCTGGGGACCGTGATTTCCAAAGTCGGCGCCGCCGAAGGCTCGCCATATTTCGAATGGTTGAAGGCACGCTCGACGTATTGCAACGATGGGGCCACCAGCAGCCGGCCTTGCAAGGCCTTCTCTTCCAATCCACGGAACGTTGGCAACTCATCCAGGGCCAGATGCAGCTTCGCGGCCAGGCCCCGGGCACGCAGATGCGTAACCCGCCGAACAAATCCGGCATCGAGATATTCGGGACCCAACAGGCGCAGGAAGGTCGTCTTCGGATCGGCGTTGGAGACGACAATGCCAGCCGACAGGGATTCACCGGACTCCAGCATCACACCGGCGGCACGATCCTCCCGGACCAGAATCCGCGCCACGGGTGCGTCCGTTCGGATCACCACACCAGCGTCGATCGCCGCCTTCGCCAACGCGTCTGAGAGCGCGCCCAACCCTCCGGACGGCAATGCCAAGGTGCCGCCGGCCGCCGAGGAAGCCGCCATCCTATACAACAGCGTGAACACGGATCCCGGTGAGCGCGGCGCGCAGTTCGATCCGAGTACCGCATCGAAACCCAACGCCCCTTTCAACAGCGGCGTCTCGAAATACTCATCCAGCAGATCCTGGACGCACATACCACCGATGCGCAGCAACTCCCGCAGGTCACGCCGCCCGAGGCTGCGCAACCGCATACCCAGGCGCAGCAAGCCGATCCGGTCACGCCAGGAATTGGTACCCAGACGCGGTGGCACCGCTTCGAGCATCGGCTGCAGGTTCGCCGCGAATCGCTGCATGAGTGCAACGAACGTCGGATACGTCAGTGCATCGGAGGATGAGCGTGCCTCGAGCGCACCCAGGTTCGGCAGGTCCAGGGACAACGGATATCCGTCTTCCGACAGCGCCGTCGTGGGCATGCGATC
Organism: Steroidobacteraceae bacterium; assembly: GCA_036834945.1. Classification (GTDB taxonomy): domain Bacteria; phylum Pseudomonadota; class Gammaproteobacteria; order Steroidobacterales; family Steroidobacteraceae; genus 13-2-20CM-66-19. The sequence continues at coordinate 3,416 of DAITMW010000039.1, read as the reverse complement.
GGCCACCAGGCGCAACCCGTGTGTCCCGAGGCTCAACTCCCTGATCAACGACTCCGGCATGAGGTGCAGCAGGTGCGCGCAGGCCGACACCTTGAAGCCGGGGCTGAACTCGCGGGTCACCGCTCCACCACCGACGTGCTCCGCCGCCTCCAACACCAGCACGGAACGTCCGGCCCGAGCGAGGTACGTCGCGCAAATCAGGCCGTTATGGCCACCTCCGATCACGATGCAGTCGTACTTCGTGCCTGCCGGCGCCGATACGACCGCGGGGCTCACTGCGCGCCCGCCGACTGATCCCTACCCAGGTCGCGCAGAATCGCACCCGCCGCATTCGCCCCGGGGGCACCCATCACTCCCCCTCCCGGATGCGTGCTCGAGCCGCACATGTACACGCCTCTCACCGGGGCCCGGTACTGCGCATAGCCGGGAATCGGCCGGTTGAACAGGAGCTGATCGAAGGTCAGCTCGCCCTGGAAGATGTTGCCCTCGGTGAGGCCGACCTCGTTCTCGATATCCCAGGGCGTGCGGATTTCCGCGTGCAGGATGAGATCTTTGAAGTTCGGACTGTGTGCCGCGATCGTGTCGATGACGGTCTTGCCGAAGGCCTGGCGACGGGTGGCGTTCCACTCCCCGTCAGCCAGCTTGTACGGGCAGTACTGCACGAAAACCGACATGTAGTGTTTGCCGTCAGGCGCCATGGTCGGGTCGATCTGCGAGGGAATCAGCATATCGATATACGGAGCGCGGGACCAGCGGCCTTCCTTCCAGTCATCATAGGCGCGCTCCATCATCTCGATGGTGTCCGTCACGTGCATGTCGCCGCGGGTGCTCGGCGAGCCTTGGGGAATTGCCGGGAATCGGGGCAGCCCGTCCAGGGCGATGTTGAGCTTTCCGGAGGAGCCGCGGATCTTGAAGTTCCGCACCTGCTCGACGAACTCCAGTGGCAGGTCCTTCGGGTCCATCGTTTCCAGGAAAGTCCGGCGCACATCGAGGTTGGACACGACGATGGACGCCTGGATCTCCTCGCCGCCTTCCAACACGACACCGGTCGCGTGGCCATTGCGCACGAGCACCTGCTCAACGGGTGCGCCGCTGCGGATCGTTCCGCCGCTCGCTTCCAGGGACGCCGCAAGGGCCTTGGTCACAGCACCCATGCCACCGCGCGCGAACCCCCAGGCGCCCACGGCACCGTCGATGCTGCCCATGTAGTGATGGAGCAGCACGTATGCGGTGCCCGGTGAGCGCGGACCGAGCGCGGTACCAATGATGGAACTGCCGGCGAGGTGTGCCTTTACGATGTCGCTTTCGAAATACTCGTCGAGGAAATCGGCGCAGCTCATGGTCCAGAAGCGCAGCGTGTCATACATCCGCTCCTCGCCGAGACGATGGAAATGCTTCCCAAGGTAGAGAAGCTCCCGGATGTCACGCGGCTTGAACGAAGTTGGATCCGGAGGCTCCCGTAGCAACAGCGGCTTGATGAACCGGCACTGCCGCAGCATGTCGCGCAGATAGCGCTCGTACGCCTCGGCGTCCCGCTTCGAGTGGCGGGCTATCTCGCGGCGCAGGGCATCGTGATTGTCGTAGAGGGCGAGGTGCCCGCCATTGCGCATCATCGTGCAGCCGCCTTCGTAAGGGATGACCTGCAAGCCAAAGCGCGGCAGCTCCAGTCCGCGGATGATTTCCGTGCGCAACAGGCTGCAGACGTAGGAACAATTCGAGTAGGTGAAATTCTCATGGAGCCGGCGGCTCACCGCCGCTCCGCCGATGTACGCATTGCGCTCGAGAACCAGCACATCGAGCCCCGCCCGGGCGAGGTAACACGCGGCGACGAGTCCGTTGTGGCCCGCGCCTACGACGATCGCGTCATGACGTTTCACGCAGGCATCTTACTTGTGGTCTGCACGGAACGCAGCGTTGTATCGATCGCTACCTCGAACGCGGCCAGCGTGTCCTGCAAGCAGGAATCGTCATGCGCCGCCGATACGAACCACGGCTCGCGTGAGTCCGGCTCGCATAGAATGCGCTCGTCGTGAAGTACACGTGCCGCGGCGTCGTAGAACGTGTAGTCGCTGCTCTTCCAGTCACGATAGGTCCGAGGAGGATCGTGGGCGAAATAAAGCCCGCTCATGGAGGGATGGCCCACAAAGCTATGGGCGATACCCCTCGCCTTCAGAATCGTACTCATCCCGCTTCGCAGCCGCGTTCCATACTGCGCAATGCGCTCCAGAGCATCCGTCTCTCCCAGAATCTGGAGCGTCCGGTCCGCCGCCGCCAAGGACACGGGATGAGCGGTGTACGTGCCGCCATGCGCAACCCCGCGCCCAATCTTTCGCATGATGTCCTCGCGCCCAGCCAGGACGGAGATGGGATATCCGTTGGCGACCGCCTTGGCGAAGGTGCACAGGTCGGCTTTCACGCCATACAACTCCTGCACCCCACCCCGGGCGACACGGAATCCGGTCTTGACCTCGTCGATGACCAGCACCACGCCGTACTTATCGCACAGCGCGCGCGCGGTACGCACGTAGGCTGGATCGGCGGCAATGCCCAGGCAATTGCCCATGATGGGCTCGATCAAGAGGCAGGCGATCGAGCCCGCGTGCTTCTTCAGCACATCCTCGAGTTGGTTCGCGTCGTTCGCTTGTACGAAATGCGCGAAATTTCGCGTGCTGAGCGGTACCCCCTCGCTGTAGGGATAGACCTCCGGCTCGCCAACCTGTTGCCACTTGTCCATGGGCGTATACCACATGGCCGCATCAAACAGGCCGTGATAGCTACCCTCCAGAATGACGTAGTCATCCTTGCCAGTGTAGGCGCGCGCCAGACGTAGCGCCGCCATCACGGCTTCTGTGCCGGAGTTGGAAAAGCGGACGAGCTCCGCTGCCGGAACCATCCTGGCAATGCGCTCCGCAACCTTCAGCTCGAGCTCCGTCGATAAAGCAAACACGCCGCCGACTTTCATGCCTTCACAGGCGGCCTCATCCACGCGGGGGTCCGCGTAGCCGAGAATCGCGGGGCCGTAACCCATGCGGTAATCGACGTAAATATTTCCGTCCAGGTCCGTTACGCGCGCACCGCGACCTTCTTTCACATAGATAGTGCGGCCTTCACCCCAGAAACGGAAATTGGAGGCCACTCCCAGCGGCAACCGCGTCAGCGCTCGACGGAAATGCTCTTGGTTTCGGGACATGGTTCTGGACATGGCCGCGCTCTCGCTCGAGGGGACGTATCCGGGACGTTAGCACCGGCGGGCGCTCCCGTCTATATGACCATATAGTTTTTTCTGATAGACTTGAATGGTCATATAAATCTGGAGTTCCCCAGATGAATGCCCTCGGTCACCCCCTCGATCACCACTGGGTCGAGCCGACCCCGCTGCCGCTGCCCCGCGCCCTTCCGGCCTGGACGTACAACCA
>DAITMW010000038.1:26691-35344 GCA_036834945.1 Steroidobacteraceae bacterium | reverse complement strand
CCCGATTCCTCGTTCAATACGGCTGTCAGCTTCGTGACCAACACGAACTGGCAGGGGTACTCGGGCGAATCGACGATGAGCTATCTGACCCAGATGGCGGGCCTTGCGGTACAGAACTTTTTGTCCGCCGCGACCGGCATCGTGGTCGTCATCGCGCTCATTCGCGGCTTTGCCCGCCACACGGCGCAACACATCGGGAACTTCTGGACCGACCTGACGCGGGCGACGCTGTACATTCTGTTGCCCCTCGCGATCGTATTGGCGCTGCTACTGGGGAGCCAGGGCGTTGTCCAGAACTTCAGCGCCTACAAGGACGTGAACACGGTCGAAACGCTGGCCTACCAGAACCCGAAGACCGACGCTGCGGGTAACGCGCTGAAGGACGCGTCGGGCAATCCCATTACCGAGCCCGCGACGACAGACAAACAGACGCTCCCGATGGGTCCGATCGCCTCCCAGGAAGCCATCAAGCTCCTCGGCACGAACGGCGGCGGCTTCGTGAACGCCAACTCGGCGCATCCTTACGAGAACCCGACCCCCTTCACGAACTTCCTCGAGATGCTGGCGATGGTCATTATCCCGGCCGCGCTCACCTACACCTTCGGCCGGATGGTCGGCGACACGCGCCAGGGGTGGGCGATCCTGACGGCGATGCTCATCCTGTTCGTCGCGCTGGGCTCTACCGCCATCTACAACGAGCAGATGGGCAATCCGCGAGTGGCCGCGTTGGGAGTCGATCAGACCGCCGGCCTGCAGCAGGCGGGCGGCAACATGGAAGGTAAGGAAGCACGCTTTGGCATCGGAGCCTCGGCATTGTTCGGCACGATTTCCACCGTGACCTCCACGGGCGCGGTGAACTCGATGCACGACTCGTATACCCCGCTGGGCGGTTTCGTCCCGCTGTTCAACATGCAGCTCGGCGAAGTCGTGCTGGGAGGAGTGGGCACCGGCCTGTACTCCGCCCTGATCTTCGCGATCATCGGCGTCTTCATCGCCGGACTCATGATCGGACGCACGCCGGAGTATCTGGGTAAGAAGATCGAAGCTTTTGAAATGAAGATGAGCTCGATCGCCATCCTGGTCATGCCGTTCGTCGTCCTGCTCGGTACCGCCGTCGCGGTCAGCGTGGCCGACGGCAAGGCCGGCATCGCCAATCCAGGCGCGCATGGCTTTTCCGAGATCCTCTACGCATTCACCTCGGCGGGTAACAACAATGGCAGCGCCTTCGGGGGCCTGTCCGCGAACACCCCGTTCTATAACACGATGCTCGGACTCGCGATGTGGCTCGGTCGCTTCTGGCCCATAGCCGCAGTTCTAGCCATCGCCGGATCGCTCGCGGCCAAAAAGCGCGTGCCGGTCACTGCGGGCACGATGCTTACGTATGGACCTACTTTCGTCATCCTGCTGATTGGCACGGTGCTGCTAGTGGGCGCACTCACTTTCGTGCCCGCCTTGGCGCTGGGCCCGATCGTCGAGCACCTCATTCTGTGGGGCGGCTGAAGAAAATGGCTGAGATCATGAAAAACTCCGTACTGGGCAACTCCGCTTTGGGAGCCCATGGGCCGGCGGCCCATCCGCCGCGGGCGACGACCCCGACGAAACTGTCGATGTTCGACCGCAAGCTCGTCGGACCGGCACTCGTCGACTCGTTCCGCAAGCTGGACCCGCGCGTCCAGTGGCGCAACCCCGTCATGTTTGTCGTCTATATCGGCAGCATCGTGACGACGATCCTGTGGATCCAGGCGCTCGTGGGCAAGGGCGAGGCGCCCTCCTGGTTCATCCTGAACGTCGGTGTGTGGCTGTGGTTCACCGTGTTGTTTGCCAACTTCGCGGAGGCCCTGGCCGAGGGACGCAGCAAGGCCCAGGCCGCTGCACTACGTGGACTGAAGCAGACGGTCACCGCCAAAAAACTCGCGGAGGCCAACGATCGCTCACGCCAATCCCGAGTGCGTGCGGACGAATTGCGCAAAGGCGATATCGTCCTGGTGGAGGCGGACGACTACATCCCCGCGGACGGCGAAGTCATCGAAGGCGCCGCCTCGGTCGACGAGAGCGCCATTACGGGTGAGTCGGCTCCCGTCATCCGTGAGTCCGGCGGCGATTTCTCCTCAGTCACGGGCGGCACGCGTGTTCTGTCCGACTGGATCATCGTTCGCGTCACCGTGAATCCGGGCGAGACCTTCATCGATCGCATGATCGCGATGGTGGAGAACGCCAAGCGTCAGAAGACCCCGAACGAGATCGCTCTCACCATCCTGCTCGTCGCGCTGACCCTCGTGTTTCTCCTGGCGACCGCCACTCTGCTGCCTTACTCGCTCTTCAGCGTCGAGGTCGCGAAGCTCGGCACGCCGATTACCATCACCGCCCTGATCGCACTGTTGGTCTGCCTCATCCCGACCACGATTGGGGGGCTGCTGTCCGCGATCGGCGTCGCCGGCATGAGCCGCATGATGCAGGCTAACGTCATCGCAACCTCCGGCCGCGCGGTCGAGGCCGCGGGCGACGTGGACGTGTTGCTGTTGGATAAGACCGGCACCATTACTTTGGGTAATCGCCAGGCCGCCACGTTCATTCCCGCAGCCGGCGTGTCGGAGGAGGAGTTGGCAAGCGCCGCGCAGCTCGCCTCGCTCGCGGACGAGACTCCCGAGGGACGCAGTGTCGTCGTGCTCGCCAAACAACGCTTCAACCTGCGTGAGCGCGATCTTCGCTCGCTGGCGGCCACCTTCGTGCCGTTCTCGGCCCACACCCGGATGAGCGGAGTCGATATCGGCGACCGGCAGGTTCGCAAGGGCGCCCCGGCCGCCATCCAGAAGCACATCGAGTCCCTGGGACAGGTCTTCCCCAAAACCATCCTGACAACGGTTCAGGAAGTGGCCCGCCGCGGCAGCACGCCTTTGCTGGTGAGTGACGGTCCGCGCGTGCTCGGCATCATCGAGCTCAAGGACATCGTGAAGGGCGGCATCAAGGAGCGCTTCGGTGAGCTGCGCCGCATGGGCATCAAGACCGTCATGATCACGGGCGACAACCCGTTGACCGCCGCGGCGATCGCGGCAGAGGCGGGTGTTGACGACTTCCTTGCCGAGGCCACTCCAGAGGCGAAGCTCAGCCTGATCCGCCGTCACCAGGCGGAAGGGCGCCTCGTCGCGATGACCGGCGACGGCACCAACGACGCTCCCGCACTGGCTCAGGCTGACGTAGCCGTTGCGATGAACACCGGCACGCAAGCCGCGAAGGAAGCCGGCAACATGGTCGACCTCGACTCCAACCCAACAAAACTCATCGAGGTGGTGGAGACGGGCAAACAGATGCTGATGACCCGCGGCTCGTTGACGACTTTCAGCATCGCGAACGATATAGCGAAATACTTCGCGATCATCCCGGCCGCGTTCGCTTCGACCTATCCGCAACTCAACGCGCTCAACGTGATGGGCCTCGCGAGCCCGTTCTCGGCGATCCTCTCGGCCGTGATTTTCAACGCCCTCATCATCGTGGTGTTGATTCCGCTCGCCCTGAAGGGAGTGAAGTACCGCCCGTTGGGAGCCGCCGTGCTGCTGCGTCGTAACCTTCTGATTTACGGCCTGGGCGGCATCCTGATTCCGTTCGCGGGCATCAAGCTCATCGACCTGGCCCTGGTGACGACCCACCTCGTCTGAGCTCACCCATCACCGCCACTAACACCCGAGGGCGTCCAGGAGAACCCCATGACTGCCATCTTCCGTCCGGCCATCGTGCTGCTACTGATTCTCACCGCCTTGACCGGCATCGTTTACCCGCTGCTGGTCACCGGACTCGCACAGGTCGCGTTCCCAACCCAGGCCAATGGCAGTCTCCTGTTGCGGGACGGCAAGGCAACGGGCTCCAGCCTCATCGGCCAGAGCTTCAGCGATCCGAAGCACTTCTGGAGCCGCCCATCCGCGACGGCGCCGCAGCCCTACAACGGTGTGGCGTCCACGGGCTCCAACCTCGGGCCGCTCAACCCGGCTCTGATCGATGGCATCAAGTCCCGGATCGACGCTCTCAAGGCCGCCGACCCCACCAACAAGGCGCCCATCCCGGTCGATCTCGTGACAGCCTCCGGCAGCGGCCTGGACCCCGACATCAGCCTGGCGGCGGCAAACTACCAGGCCCCGCGGGTCGCCCGCGAGCGCGGTTTGCAGCTTCAGGAGGTGCGGGCGCTCATTACGTCCCACACCCGGAACCGCTGGCTCGGGTTTTTGGGTGAGCCGCGCGTGAACGTGTTGGAACTGAACCTCGCGCTGGATGATGCATCCGGCGCGCCGCCAAAAAGCAAATAGGGGGCCCAAAGGTGGCGCCCCCTGACAGCGCCCGATAAAATGCCACAATGATGGCCGAAGCACGGCCCGACCCTGACCAACTCCTCGCTCACGTCCAGGCCGAAGAGGCCCGCGCCAAGCGGGGCCGCCTGCGCATCTTTTTCGGCGCATCCGCCGGTGTGGGCAAGACATACGCGATGCTCGAAGCCGCGCGCAACGTGCGCGCCAACGGCGTCGACGTCGTGGTCGGCTATGTCGAGCCGCACGGACGGGTTGATACCGAGCGGCTGCTCGACGGACTCGAGCAGCTGGCCTTCCTGCCTGTGCGCTATCGCGGCATCGTACGTCGCGAATTCGATCTCGATGCCGCGCTAAAACGTCAACCCGCGATCATCATCGTCGACGAGCTCGCTCACTCCAACGTCACCGGAGGCGAGCCCGCGCCGCGTCATCCCAAGCGATGGCAGGACATCCAGGAACTGCTCGACGCCGGCATCAATGTCTGGACGACCGTCAACGTCCAACACCTCGAGAGCCTGAACGACCTCGTCTTCCAGATCACGGGCGTACGGCAGCGCGAGACAGTGCCCGACAAGGTTTTCGACCAGGCCGACGACATCGAGCTCATTGATCTCCCTCCCGATGACCTGCTCGCGCGACTACGAGCGGGAAAGGTCTACGTAGCCGACGGAGCCGCCACGGCGGTCGAGCGTTTCTTCCGCACCCCAAATCTCATGGCGTTGCGCGAGCTCGCGCTGCGCAAGGTTGCCGATCGTGTTGAAGCCGCCGCACGCGCCCTGCCGGCCGACCAGGCGCGCACCCGGCTTGCCGGCGATCGCGTGTTGGTTGCGGTTGGGCCCGATGAGCAGGCGGAGCAACTCGTCAGAGCAGGTAAGCGCATGGCCGACGCGCTGGATGCCGCGTGGACGGTCGTGTACGTCGAGACCCCGGCGTTGCTAAATCTCGAGGAGGCGGAGCGGAATCGGCGAATTGACGTCCTACGCCTCGCGGAGTCCCTAGGCGCGGAGACCGTGACACTTGACGGTCCTTCGCCTGCTGCGGTGCTCATGGAGTATGCACAAACACGCAACGCCACCCGCGTGATCGTCGGTGCGCCCAAGTTGCGTGGTTGGCGGAGATGGTTCCGCGGCCCATCCACGCCGCAGCAACTGATCAACCACGCGCCGACTTTTGATGTCATTACGATCGCCGTGGCCGAAGATCGAATTGAGCGCCGCAAACGCACTGCCGGTCCGTTCCAGGTGGTCCCTCTCGAGAGCGTCTCCGCGATCCGCTGGGACCGCTATGTCTGGGCACTGGCGACCACCGGAGTGTGTACCGCCCTGGCGTTCACCATGTTCCGGGCATTCGAGCTCTCGAATCTCGTGATGGTGTACCTGTTGGGTGTCACCATCGCGGGATTGCGACTCGGCCGGGGACCGGCGTTGTTGACGGCCGCGATGAATGTCGTGGCCTTCGACTTCTTCTTTGTGCCGCCGCGCTTTTCTCTCGCGATCTCGGACGTCCAGTACCTCATCACCTTCGCGGTCATGTTGATCATCGCATTGGTGATCGCGAACCTGATGGCGAGTGTGCGGCAGCAGACGAGGGTTGCTGGCGCCCGTGAACGCCGCACCGCTTTACTCTATGCAATGAGCCGCGAGCTCGTGGCAACCCGGGGTACGGAAAGTCTGGCGCAAGTCGCGGTCAGTCACGTGGCGGAAGTGTTCCAGTGTCGGGCAGTCGTGTTGCTACCCAACTCCGAGGGAAAGCTCGTATACCCGCGCGGTACTCCTCTCGAGGGATCCTTGCGGGGCGCCGATCTTGCGGTTGCCCAATGGGTTGCGGATCATGGCCGCCCGGCCGGCCTCGGAACTGACACTCTGCCGGCATCAACGGCTCTTTACGTGCCACTGCGCGAGAGCGACCAGCCGCTCGGAGTTCTCGCGGTCCGGCCCTCCAACCCCCGACGCGTGCTCTTGCCGGAACAGCGGCACCTCCTGGAAACATTCGCAAGTCAGATAGGCCTCGCTCTCGAGCGTGCGCAATTGGCGGAGACAGCGGAAACCGCACGCCTGAATGCCGAGCGTGAGAGCCTGCGTAATACGCTGTTGGCCTCGATCTCTCATGACCTGCGCACTCCGCTGTCGGTCATCGCGGGGGCGGGGAGTGCCCTGGCGCGACATGGAAAATCTCTTGATGACGCCGCACGTGTCACGCTAGCTCGGTCCATTGAGACCAAGGCGCTCGAGATGTCGGAGCTGGTCTCCAATGTCCTGGACCTCATGCGCTTCGAGTCGGGTCACATGGCGTTGCGCCGCGACTGGCAGACGCTCGATGATCTCGTAGGCACGGCTCTGGGCAACATGGAATCGAAGCTGGCGCAGCACCCGGTCGACGTGCGGATACCCCATGATCTGCCGCCGGTATACGTCGACGCCACGCTCATCGTGCAGGTCTTCTCCAACCTCTTCGACAACATCGCCAAGTACACACCCGCCGGGACCCGTGTGTTCGTTTCCGCGCTCGTTGACGGAAAACTCGTGCGGGTGCTGGTGGAGGATGAAGGGCCGGGACTCCCTGGCGGGGACCCTGCGCGACTGTTTGATAAGTTCCAGCGAGGCAACGAAGAGGGTTCCGTCGTAGGTGTCGGCCTCGGGCTTGCAATCTGCCAGGCTATCATTCGTGCTCACGGCGGCGAGATCGAGGCGCATCGCCGCGAAGGGGGCGGCGCGCGCTTCGAGTTTACGTTGCCCGCCGAGGAGCTTGCTGAGGAGCCCACACCGTGACCCAGGCCATGCACCAGATTCTGGCCATCGAGGACGAGCCCGCGATCCGCAACATCCTGAAAGTCCTGCTGGAGGCGGAAGGGTACCGTTTCGTCGAGGCCGACACGGCCATGCGGGCCGAGATCGAGGCGCGTAGCCACAAGCCTGACCTCCTGCTCGTTGACCTGGGCCTGCCCGATGGCGATGGGCTGAAGGTCATCAGAAGGGTGCGCTCGTGGTCGCCTGTGCCGATCATCGTCTTGTCGGCGCGTACGATGGAGGATGCGAAGATCGCGGCCCTGGATGCTGGCGCGGACGACTACGTCACCAAGCCATTCAGCGCCCCCGAGCTCCTCGCGAGAGTACGGGCGGCGCTACGGCGCAACGTGCGTGGTGCTGAGCAGAACTCGGTGCTCCACCTGAGCGACGTCGAAGTCGACCTGGCGAAGCGGGAGACGCGTGGACCCGAGGGAGATATCCACCTGACTCCACTCGAATATCGCGTCCTCGAATGCCTGGCGCGGCATCTCGGCTCGATCGTGATCCAGAATCAGCTGGTCCGCGAGGTGTGGGGACCGGAGAGGCTGGGGGATACGCGCAGCTTGCGGGTGTGTGTGAAGAATCTGCGCAACAAACTCGAACCCGACCCGCGCAAGCCACGCTACATCGTGACGGAAGCCGGGCTGGGTTATCGCCTGCGCGCTGACTCGGAAGACAGCGCGCAGGTCAAAACAGCGCCTTAGGTGAGCGACACGATCAACTTGGCCGAATGACTGCGCCAGTTGATCGGAATGACGAACGACCGCGCGCCCGGTTTCTGCGGCAGGTCGGGGCGCTCGCCCGACAGCACGCTCGGCACCGAGATCACGAAATCACGCCCGAAGTCACGACGCGCGTTACCGGAAATCGTGTTGGCCACTTCGCCGACGAGGTCGCGCATGGTCTCGTGGCTGAAGTCGTTCTCCTGCATCTTCATGAGCAACACGGTGAGCATCGCTTTCGGGGCGGTGAAATACACAACCCCCTCCCGCTTCCCCGAGATGCTGATGATACCGGTGTAGTCGTGACACGAAGGCGGTGTGTCGGCGAGGTACGGCGACCCGATCGAGGCAGGCTGTTGCGCGGCCACCTCGAAGTAGTTCGTCGTCCCCTCGACGAAGGTTTTCAGCTCCTGCTCTTGCAACATTGTGGTCGTCTCGCTTTCTGGATCTTTATCGCATGAGGTCGGCGATGGCTTCGTTCAGCTGCCGATCCGTGAACGGCTTGTTGAGGAAGCCGTTTGCCCCTTTTTCCATAGCCTCCACCGCCGTGGCCTTATCGGCAAGTGCGGAAATTACGAGTATCCGTATGGCGGGCTTCAAGGCTACGAGCTTCGAGATACATTCTATGCCGTCCATCTGCGGCATGGTGAGATCCATAGTAACCACATCCGGGTCCATCTTCTTGAACATCTCAATGGCCTCGAGGCCATTGCCCGCCGTACCGACGAGCTCGAGCTCCTCGAACTGGTTCGAGCGCTCGATCCGGCGCCGCATGATGTTCGAATCGTCCACAATCATCAGCTTGTAGGACTGTTTTCCGTTACCGCTCATTGCTTCTTCTCACTCGCTC
>DAITMW010000038.1:21949-26591 GCA_036834945.1 Steroidobacteraceae bacterium | reverse complement strand
AGGCCACTGCCGTGCTCGCCGCCTCGGCGGCCGGCAGCACGATCTTGAACCGGGTGAACTTGCCGGGATTGGTGCTGACGCCGATCTTGCCGCCGAGCGCATAGACGCTCCGCGCCACGACGTCCATGCCGACCCCGCGTCCGGCATCCATCGAAACCTCTTCCTGAGTCGAGAACCCCGGGCGGAAGATGAGTGCCATGGCCGCCCGCGTATCCATGCCGGCTGCCTCTTCCTCGGTAATGATCTGCTTGCGGATGGCCGCGGACTTGAGCGTATCGGGCGAGATACCGGCCCCATCGTCCTCGAAAACGAGCTCATAGCCATCGCCCGACTTGCGGAAGTCGACTCGCACGACGCCCACGTCGTCCTTCGTCTGCGCCCGGCGGATTTCGCTCGATTCGATGCCGTGTACGGCCGAATTACGCAGCATCTGGATGACGCAGTCCTTGATCGTCGAAACGTACGCGGCCGGCACGTCCCCGAAGCCGTTGATCGTCAGCTTGAAGCGCTTGTGATGATCGTGGGCCAGGCGCTCCGCCATGGAGTGCAGCGTGGGGGACAGGTCGTCGGCCGACTTGTGCGCCGCCCGATGCTCGGCCGCCGCGGCAGCCTGCTTCGCGGCGCGTGCGGGTGCAGCAGAGGCAGCGGCCGCCGCAGGAGCGGTGTCCTTGAGGGCCGTGAGGCGCGAAGCCATCTCGCGGACGCTGCGCAGGTGGGCCATCAGGTCGTCGAGCTTCAGCACCATCGGCAGGAAGTCGTTGCCCGAGAGCTCCGCCTTCTTCTTCAGCTCGCTGACCATGTCCTCGAGGGAGTGCACGCGCTGGGCGATGCTCATGAGATTGAGCGCCGAAGCCTCGCCCTTGATCGAATGCAGCTCGCGGAACAGGCCGTTGAGCTTCTTGCGGAATTCCGCATCCGTACGCGCCGGCTCCTTGAGGATGGCGTTGATGAGCTGCAGGCCCGTCTCCGTGCTGTCCAGGAAGGAGGTGAGCTGTAGCGGATCGACGTGCATCATGCCGAGCATCATGTCGAGCTGGGCGTTCGCACTCTCCTGCGACTCCTGCAGCTCCTTCGCCAGGAGCACGCTGGAAGTGATGTCACCGACCGAGCACAGCACGTGCTTGATGCCCTTCGGGCCCATAACGCGGTGGAAGTCGAACTGCAGGTAGCGGGTCTCCTTGCCACCGTGCCCGTTGTCCATCGTGATCTCGAGCTGGCCCAGCGGGTTGATGCTCTTCATCAGGTTCTCGTGGGCTCGCTCACCCCACAGCAGCTTGATGTACTTCATCGCGGTGTTGAGCGTGTTCGGCGGCACGAGGTCCTTCAGCAGGTCCTCGAACCCCAGGCCGGCGAAGTCCTCGCGGCTGAACATGCGGGTAAGGGCCTCGGACCACACAGAGCCGATGTTGTAGTCGGCGTCGAGCAGGAAGAAGCCTTCGCGCACGGTCTTCAGAATGTCGCGCGTCTGCTCTTGGGCTTCCTGGGCCGCGCGCTCATGCCGTGAGCGGGTGATCTGGAAGTATGCGGCTGCGGCTGCTAGAACCAGTGCCGCGAGCACACCAGCCAGCAGCAATGAACGCAGGTTCGCGGCGTCCGCTGACGAGGTCTGCTGCAGAGTAGTCGCGACTGTGGCGAGCTGCTGCTGCAGGCGGCGAGCATTCTCAGTAGCGAACAGCTGTGCGCGCTTTACGTCAGCGTAGTGAGCGCGACCTTCCTTGGAGAAGGAGCTGCCAGCCTCGTCGGAATCGACGTACGCCTGGCCAGTGAAGTTCACGACCGGATTGATGACCGGCGAGTACTGATGCCACAGCAACAGCGCCTGATCGAGCTCCTGGGACTGGAGGTACCCTCCGGCCCCGAGAGCCTCGAGCTCCTGGTCGAATTTTTTGACGGTCGCCTTCAGGTCCGCCAATGCCTGCCCCGCATACGCGCGCGCCTCGAGGCGGTCACGTAGCGAGTTGAGCTGTTGCGAGATGGCATCCGGGTATGTCTGCAACATACTCGCGGTCTGCAGTCCCGTAACGCTCGCACGCATTTGGGTAGCGAGCCGGAAGCCGAGGATGAGCACCGCGCTCATCACCAACGTCAGCATCGCGCCGATGCCGACTGTGAGGAGCTGGCGGTTTCGATCTGCGCCTGCGACATTCATCGGAAGAACTCTCCTGACTACTGAGACGGCAACTCGAACCGGATGGCCGTCCGAACGGGAACCTCTACTGCGGTCCCGTTGGCGATCACCGGTTCGTAGTGCCAGTGCTTGACGGCCGTGGTGGCCGCCTTATCGAAGACGCCCGGTGGCGTTGCCTCAACCACGCGAACATCACGCGGATTGCCGCTCGTGTCGACGACGTATTCGACCGTCACGGAGCCGCTGATGCGTTGAGCAAGTGCCTTGGCCGGGAATTCCGGGGGGGTGTATTTGGTGCGCTTCAGGTTCTGCGCGAGCTGCGAAGGGGTGAGTCCCGCGGCAGAGCTCGCACCGCGGTTGCCGCCACCCGTCGTGGGCTGGGGAATCCTGGCGCTGGCGATCTGCTGCACCGCCGTGATGTCCTTCGGGTCGGCGCCCCAGTGCCGGGCCAGGGTCAGATCGGGCTCGACGAGCGCTGTCTTGCCCGCCGTCGCGGATGCGCGCGCCCGCTCGATCAGCTTGTTGGCGAGGTCGTGGCTCAATTGCGCGAACGCCGGGTTGGTGGGGTCGTTCGTCTGAAGCTGGGTCAGGTAGAAGTTGGCGCTGTCGTTCGCCGGATCGGTCAGGCGGCCATCACGAATCCGGTCACGCACCGCCTGCCCCAGACGGTCCGCTTCCTGTTGGGCAGCCTTCTGCTTGGAGTTCGCCACATCACGCTGGACGGCGGCAATCTCGGCTGCGCTGACGCCACCCGCACGAGCCTCGTTGATCCAGCGATCACTTTCGGCGTTGTTCTTGGCGACGGCCGCTTCACGCGCTTTGCGCAGATAGGCGGCATTCAACTCACGGATCGCCCGCAGCGTATTGGGATTCTGCGGAGCGAGGTCGTGGAGCTGCTGTACGTAGAACTTCGCGCTGTCATCCGCCGGCTCGACCAGCCTGCCGTCCCGAATGCGGTCGGAAACGAGACCCGAGAGCCGCTGAACCTTCGCATCGTCCTGGTGGCGCGCGATGTCGGCTTTCGCCTTCGCGATCTGGTCAGCCGGGATGTTGGGCGAGTTCTGCGCCTGGCGCAGGTACGCGGCTGCACGATCGACGTTGCCGTCCGCGAGTGCCTTGGTCACCTGCGCATTGAAGAGTTTCAGCTCGGACGGCCCGATGCGCGGGTCCTCGGGGGCGGCGGCCTTCAGGTTGGCCAGTGCCAGCGAGGCGTCGTCATATTTACCGCTGTTCATCGAGTCATCGAAGCGCGAGGCCGCAACGGTCGCGACACGCTGGAGTCCGTCTTTCGCTTCGCCGCTGTTCGGATCGGCGGCCGCGGCGGATCGGTAGTAGATCAGCGCGTTGTCGCCGAGGGGCTCGAGATAACGACGCTCGCGCATCGCGAGGCGCGCCTTCTCGAGGAGATCGTCGACCCTACCTTTGATGATGCTCATGTCGACCGTCGGCTGCGGCTCGATGGTCGCATCCGCCGCCGCGGTGTTGTCCGAGGCGCCGGCGGCGGGTGAGCCGGCCGTTGTCTTGCTCGCGGCCGCCGTCTGTGCGGGCGCCGGGTGTTTGTTGTTGTTCAGGAAGTAATAACCGCCACCGGCGAGTGCGACGACCACGACGCCGACGCCGATCCAGATGGGGGCCTTGCTCTTTTCCGCCTCCGGCGGCGGAGCGGAGGAGCTCGAGTCGAGTCGCGGTTGGAAAGACTCGACCGACACGTTGGGCCGCGCTGTTGCCTTCCTGGCGACCGCGTCGGTCATTGCGGCGTCCAGCACGGCGCCGGTCTTACGCTTGTCGATGGGGATGGGCAGCACCGCGAAAACATTCGAGCCTTTGACGCTCGCGCTCACCTGCTTTTCGGTCTCGGTGGTGGCGAACACCAGAACGACCGCATGCGGCGCTTGGGCGTGCGCCTGCTCAACATCCGCGCGAACGTCGGTCAGGTCGCGTGTGTCGACGACCAATACCTGGCCGCGCTTGGTGCCGGCGATGTATTCCAAGGCGCCGCCGATCGAGTCGACGGGCCGTACGGAGGCCTGTCCGCCCAGGGCTTCGCCCAACTCGAGCAGAAAGTCATCACGTGTGGTGATGGCGGTTAGATCAACCGCCGGCCTGTTGGTAGATGCGGGTGAGTTGCCGGCGGAACTTGCCGCGACGGCGCCTGTCTCATGACCCCGAGAGGCGTTTGAAGCTGGACTTGCCACTTAACCTGTCTCCATCCGTAAAAGGGCGGGCCCGGAATCGAGCAGCGTTCAAGGGCTGCGGAAGGTGCGATCCGGCCCACGTTGAACGCGGAAAAGACTGAGTCTGCAGCATCATGCAGCCGCTATAACACCGCAGTGCGACAGTTCACAATAATGAGAGGCTGGCGTCGCCCCGTGGAGACGCGCGGACGAAAGTCCGGGCTGTTGTGCGCGTTTTGCCCCGAAAGTCCGGGCATCGCCCACTAGTCGGACAATTGACCTCCCCCTTCGCCACCACGCCGTCACTGTATGTAATGCCACGCCGAGGCGACCCGGCGCG
>DAITMW010000038.1:11803-21849 GCA_036834945.1 Steroidobacteraceae bacterium | reverse complement strand
CCTTCGCCACCACGCCGTCACTGTATGTAATGCCACGCCGAGGCGACCCGGCGCGCGTGGCGCGAACAGCTTTATCTTAGTTGCAAAGCAATGACGATGTCATGTCAGACCTGGGGCCATCACGGCGGGCTGTTGGGATCGCACCCAGCCTCGGGCCCGGACAGCTCCGTGTGACGCACGTCTCCTTTCGAGGGCACCATGGAGGCGCGTACCGACCGGATCGCGCACCGGTCCGGAGCGACCCGCCCGAGGACGGGGCGGCTGCCGGGGCTGCCATTTGCCGCGGGCACCAGCATCCGCGGGGCTCCATTCCCCGTATGACCAAGGTATAGCGAACCGGACTTTCTCAAATCCCCCACTAGGGGTAGGCTGAAGTGAAGACCGGCTCAAGGACAGAAAGCCGGAACGCTGAGCAGGGCAGCGCGCGTCCCCAAGCGCGCCGAACCTCCCGACGGCCATCGAGCCCACACCGAAATCAGCGACTTGGAATAGCAAGGACACAGGCGTGACAGGCATACATTTTGCTTTGATCCAGTCGAAAGGACGGCTGGCCGCTTGCGATGATCGACAGGAGCGCGGCGTTTTCGATCTCGAGTGACCTCAAGCGAATCTCAAGTGAACAATTCCGTGCTGTGAACGTCTTAACGTAATAGTCCGGTCGGGAATAGAGGGCCATCACACACTGTGCAAAGCGTTGGGTCTAAGTTGAGAGCGACGCTGGCATCACGGGCAGCCCGGCTGAAGATACTGCACTCAACGGGAGGGAAGGACGATGCGACCGCTCTCTACGACGACTGATTCGGCAGATTCGGATTCCAAGTCCCATTCCGCGTTTATCGACTCTCTGAGCTCCTTCAGCCGCCTGCATCGCGCGCAGCGCTGGGAAGGCACCTTCGGCGAATTCCTCGCCGACATCCTGCCCGCCAGTCCGGCGGCCATGGCCCGCACGAGCCACGAATACATCTGGGATATGCTGCGCTGGCACGGCCGCGCGGCACAGGGCACCGACGTGCCCGAAAGCACGCGGGCGCGTGAGCTTTTCAAGCGCGAGTTGTTCGGTATCGACGAGCCTCTCTCGCGCGTCGTCGACTATTTCAAGGCCGCCGCCGCTGGCTCCGATGTTGGCCGCCGGCTCCTGCTGCTGCTAGGTCCACCGTCGGGCGGTAAGTCCACGATGGCTATCATGATGAAGCGCGGTCTCGAGGAGTTCAGCCGGACCGACGAGGGCGCGATATATGCCATCAAGGGCTCTCCCCTGCGTGAGAACCCTTTGAATCTCATTCCGTCGGGCCTGCGTGCGGAATTCCGTGACCGCTATGGAGTGGACATTCCCGGAGAACTGTCCCCATGGGCCCGCGATTTCGTCGAACGTGAGTTCGACGGTGATTTTGTACGGGTTCCCGTAGAGCGCATTTTCCTCCAGGAATCCTCCAGAGTTGGTATCGGTACCTACGCACCGCACGATCCCACCACGGCGGACATCGCGGACCTCGTCGGCTCGGTCGACCTTGCGAAGGTCGCTGCGATCGGTGACGAGGGAGATCCCCGCGCCTGGTCATGGTCTGGCGCGGTGTACGCCGCCAGCCGCGGCGTGCTGGAAATGATCGAAATTCTGAAGGTGAAGCGCGAGTTCCTTTACCTGCTGCTGACCATGACGCAGGAAAAGAACGTCAAAGTGTCGCGCTTTCCCCTCATCCATCTGGACGAGACCATCCTAGCGCACACCAACCTCGCGGAATTCCACAAGTTCTTGCAGGAGAAGGAAAACGAAGCGTTGCTGGATCGCATGGTCATCATCCGCGTTCCCTACGCGTTGTCTTATCGCGACGAATCGCGGATCTATCAGAAGCTGGTCGCAAGCGCCCCGGCCTTCCGTAATGTGCATCTCGATCCACACGTCCTGAACCTTGCCGCGGTCTTCGCCATCCTCACCCGCCTCGCCAAGCCCGAGCGCGAAGGTCTGGATATGGCCAAGAAGCTGCGTCTGTACGCGGGTGAATCGGTTGAGGGCGTTCCCGAGACCGAAGCCGCGCGTTTACACGCCGAGGCGGGCGAAGAGGGGATGACGGGAGTCAGCCCCCGCTTTGTGATCAATGCGATTTCCAATGCCATCACCCGAGGTAATACCCATAGCCTGACGAGCATGGAGCTGCTCCTGGCCATCAAAGACGCTATCGAGAGCGATGCGCGTATGGATGCCAAGCACAAGAAGGCCTGGGTCGATCACCTGGTGACGGCCCGTAAGGAGTTTTACAACCGCTGGGTGAAAGAGGACGTCCACCGCGCGATGTTCGCGTCCTTCGAGGAAGAGGCGCAGCAACTGCTCGAGAAGTATCTGGACGAGGTCGAGGCCTCGCTCGACCATCGCCAAGTCACTGATCCGATTACCGGTGAGAGCCGTCCGGCCGATGAGCGCTTCCTGCGTTCCGTCGAGGAGAAGATCAAGGTCTCCGACTCCGGCAAGCTCTCGTTCCGGCAGGAGGTGGTCCGCAAGGCGATGGTCGCCTTCAAGACCGGCGAGAAGTTCAAGCTCGCCAGCCACGCGCGCATGCGCGAGGCGATTGAGCAATATTTGTTCGAGGAGCGTCGCGATGTGTTGCGACTCGTGACCTCGACCGCGCGACCCGACGAGGACGCGCGGCAGAAGATCTCAGTCGTGCAGCAACGTCTCGTCACCGAGTACGGTTATGACGAGCATAGCGCGAAGGAAGCACTTAGTTACGTCACTACATTGCTCGCGCAAGAGTAGGAGTAACTGAAGTGCACGACGCGGTTGCGCGCGGCTCACGACAGGAGTACACCTTGTAGCCATGGCCCCGAGCACCGATTCCGGCCCAAGCGTTGGGCCGAGTACGAGCGGCGCAGGCGGTAACGCCGGCGCCGACGCCGCGAAATGGTACGACCTGTTTTCGCGCGGTGCGCGCGACTGGTTGCGACACGACGAGAAAGTTCGCGAGTCGGTGCGCAAACACCTCCCGCAGATCGTTTCCGGCGGCGATGTCATAAATGACTCCGCGCGCACCGTGCGCGTACCCGTCAGGATGCTGGAGCACTATCACTTCCGGCTGCGCCGCCCCGAGGAACAACAGGGGGCCGGGCAAGGCAAGGCGAAGCCGGGTGATGTCTTCTCCGATCCCTCCAAGCAGCGCGGACCCGGCGAGAAGGGCCCCGGCGGCCAGGATGAGGGCGAGGTCCAGCTGCTGCTCGAATTCAAAGTCGACGATATCGTGGACTGGCTCTGGGAAGAGATGCAGCTTCCAAACTTGAAGGCCCGCGTCGGCCCCTCCGAGGAATCCGAGTGGATCCGCGAAGGCTACGACCGGCGCGGCGCGCGCTCCCGCCTCGACCGCCGCCGTTCCTTCAAGGAGATGGTCAAGCGCCGTGGAACTCCGGGTGCGACACCGACTTTCATCGACGACGACCTGCGATTCCGACAGCTGGCCCGCCGGCGGCAGCCAGCGATCCACGCCGTGGTGTTCTTCCTCCTCGACGTGTCGGGCAGCATGTCGGATCGCGACCGCAAGCTCGCGAAAACATTTTTCTTCTGGGTGGTGCAGGGGTTGCGCCGCGAATACCGCTCACTCGAGACGGTGTTTGTCGGACATACGACCGAAGCGTGGGAATTCACGGAGAATGAATTCTTCCAGGTGAGCGGCACCGGGGGCACGGTCTCCTCGACCGGCTTCAACAAGGTGCGCGAGATCATCGACGAGCGCTACAACCCCGGCCGATGCAACATCTACCTCTTCTACGCCTCCGACGGCGACAACTCCGTGAGCGACGCCGCTGACGCGCGCGAATCGCTCTCGTCGATCGCGGAAGACGCCTGCTTCACAGGTTACGTGGAGGTTTCCTCCGGCCTGTCGCGCCAGCTGGCGACCGAGACGGGCCGCCTCTATGCGGAGCTCGCATCGGGCGGCCTGGCAGCGGGAAGCTACGCGCTGAATGACTTCGACGATGTGTGGGGTGCGGTCCGACATTTCTTTACGGCCGAGAGTCGTGCGCTAGAGGGTGGGTAGCAAAGTTTGAAACAGCGCATGAGGAGCCGTACATGAGCGAGGATTGGCAGAGTTACGTCAGGCGCATCGAAGACCTCGCAGGCCGCTCCGGTCTCTCATTCTACCCGGTGGACTTCGAAGCGGTCCCCGACACCTTCATGATGGAAATCGCCGTGTACGGACTGCCCGTGCGCATGCCGCACTGGTCGTTCGGGGTACGGTACATCTACCAGCTCATCCAGCGTCACATGGGGAACTCGCGGCTGTTCGAAGTCGTGTTCCCCGGTAATCCGGGGCATGCCTACCTGGCTGCGAGCAACGGACTCGCGGAAAACATCCTCGTCACGGCCCATGTCCTGGGTCACGCGGATTTCTCGAGAAACAACCTGCTGTTCCGGCGTTGCCAGGAGCAGGTGAGTGACAAGATCGTCGAGCATGCTGCCAATCACGCGCGGCAGATCCAACAGGCCATCGAGACGTATGGCATGCAGCGGGTCGAGGCGGTGTTGGATGCGGCGCTGGCTCTCGAGCAGCACATCGATGTTGATCTTTCGTTGCGTCGCGAGCGCTATCCCGAATATCTCTCCGATACGAAGCCGCTGGTGGATGACGACTTCCGTAAGCGCTTCGCGTCCCTCGACCCGACTGCCGCCAGTACCGGCGTGGAAGTGAAGAAACGGGCGCCGGTGCCACCGCATCCGGAGCGTGATCTGCTGTGGTTCATCGCGAACTACGCTCCCGAGATGGAGAGTTGGGAGAGGGATATCTTCCTCGCGGTTCGCGAGGAGTCCTTCTACTTCTACCCGGTGTTCGCCACGCAGATCATGAACGAGGGGTGGGCTTCGTACTGGCACGCCCGCCTGTTACGCGAGGCGAGCTTCATTCCCCAGCAGGCCTATGTGGATGCCATCAAGTGCCACTCGGACGTGGTGCGGCCGGTCGCTGCTGATCAACAGGTTGCGCTCAACATCAACCCGTACCACCTCGGTTTCTCCATGTGGGAGAAGATCGTGGAGAAGGATGGCCTGGACACCGCTCGCGCCATCATGCAGCAGGATGATGACTTCGGCTTCATCCGCAACTACCTGACGCGTGAGCTCGCGGAGGAGCTGGGGCTGTTCCGCTTCAGCGCTCGCAATGACGGGCAGGTCAAGGTGCTCGAGGCTGACATGGGGATGTTGCACGAGGCGGTGTTGAGTCCGAAATACAACTTCGGGGCACCGATGGTGTTGGCGAGCCACATCCGGAACGATGGCACGTTGGAGCTCACGCACGACAACAGTGTCGATGGGAGGGGGCTCGACCTCGAGCGCAGCCGCAAGGTGCTCGACTATGTGCAGCGCGTTTGGCGGCGGCCTATCGTGCTGACTACCGTGAATCAGGCGGGGTCTACGCTGGAGTTGACGGCTCCGTAGGCGGCGTGTCAGGCCTGTACACGGCCTGCGCAGGGCGGGGCGCGTAGCTTTGCACTCGGGGCCGCGCACCTACTCGTGGTGTGAGCGGGCTCCGGAGAACGCTACTTCTGACTGTCCTTTTGACTGGGAGCGTCGCCCCAGTCTTCCTCTTCGTTCGAGGTCACGATCGACACCGGGTCGCTGGCGGGGAAGCTATCGGCGAGGGCTTCGTCGAGTTGCTTCTGGATTTTCTGCTGCTGCCGCTTACCGGCTTCTTCCTGTTGAGATCCGCTCACGTTCAACCCTCCGGCGCGACGCCTGTCGCGCCTGCCTCAGCTCACTACGTCGTTCTCGTCGAATAGTACCCGTCCCCTGGAGGCATCGGGCGGCGAATGAGGTGTTTTTGGATCAAGATCATCATCGTCGACGTCGTGTCCCTCGTCCTTGCCCTTGCTGGGGGTACCCGGATTCGGTGGGCCGCCTTCGTCGCCCTCGCGTGGCTTGCCCCCGGCCTTCAGGTCCGTTTCCCGTCCTGGTGGCGGGTCGTTCTCGGGGTACACGGGTACGTCGTGCATGGGTTCTTCCTGCGGCGGCGGACGATCGGGCTCTGTCTCGCTCATGTTTTCCCCTCCTGTATTGGACATTCGGAGCAATGCATGTGCCGGTGCGCAGGAGTAATCTTCGTCGGTGCAGTCCATGCCTGGAGAGTAGGTCCCATGGGGTATACGACACAGGGCATCCGGAACATCGCATTCGCGGGCTCGGCCGGTGCCGGCAAGACCCTGCTGTTGGAAGCGCTGCTGCTCCAGGCCGGCGCGATCCGCAGCAAGGGCAATCTGCAGCGCGGCGGTACGGTCTCCGACTTCGACCCTCAGGAAAAGCGGCTGCAACATTCCCTCGATCCCGCCATCTGCAGCTTCGATTGCAACTCCACCCACATCAACGTCATCGACACGCCCGGCTATCCAGATTTCCTGGGGCGCACGTTGTCCGTGCTCGAGGCTGTCGAATCGATCGCGATTGTCGTGAGTGCCGTGAACGGGATCGATACGCTCACGCAGCGCCTCATGGACTTCGCACGTGACCGCGAGCTGTGCCGGCTGATCGTCGTGAACAAGATCGACAGCCGTGATGCCCACCCCGCGCAGGTGTTGGAACAGCTGCGGGAGGCGTTCGGGTCGGAGTGTTTGCCCCTGGTGCTCCCTTCGGAGGGCGGCAGTGCTGTGGCGGACTGTTTTTTTCGTCCCGACGGCGAATGCGACTTCTCCTCGGTCGCCGCCGCCCACACCCAGATCGTGGACCAGGTGGTCGAGCTCGACGAGGACCTCATGGCCCTCTACCTGGAGCAGGGCGCCGAGGTCTCACCGGAGCAGCTACACGACCCTTTTGAGCAGGCCCTGCGTGAGGGCCATCTGATACCGGTCTGTTTCGTCTCCGCGGAAACCGGCGCGGGGATTCCCGAGCTGCTGCAGATCATCGAGCGGCTCATGCCCAACCCCACTGAAGGTAACCCGCCCCCTTTTCTAAAAGGCGAAGGCGACGACGCGCGGCGGGTCGAGGTCACACCCGACTTCGACAAGCACGTGGTGGCACACGTTTTCAAAACCACGATCGACCCCTACGTCGGTAAGCTCGCGATGATCCGCATCCATCAAGGTACGGTCCGCCAGGGGAGTCAGCTTTTCGTCGGCGATGCACGAAAGCCGGTCAAGGTCGCCCACCTGTACAAGCTGATGGGCAAGGACACCGCGGAGGTCCCGTACGCGATCCCCGGTGACATCTGCGCCGTCGCCAAGTTGGAGGAGTTGCACCTCGACGCGGTGTTACACGACTCACACGACGAAGATCACTATCACCTGAAGCCGGTGACGTTCCCGCCGCCAATGCTCGGTGTCGCCATCGAACCGGAGAGGCGTGGCGACGAGCAGCGCCTCGCAGACACCCTCCACAAGCTCATGGCGGAAGACCCCTGCGTTCGTATCGAGCACCATCCCGCCGTGAACGAAACGGTAATCTACGGAATGGGCGAGTTGCACCTGCGGGTGTTGCTCGAGAGGATGACTGAACGCTATGGCGTGCACATCAAAACGCATCCGCCGAGCGTCCCCTATCGGGAGACCATCACGCGGCCCGCCGAAGGCCACTGCCGCCACAAGAAACAAACAGGGGGCGCCGGACAGTTCGGCGAGGTGTTCCTGCGCGTGGAAGCGCTCGACCGGGGCGCTGGATTCGAGTTTGTCGACGAGGTGGTCGGAGGCGCGATTCCAGGGCAATTCATTCCAGCGGTAGAGAAGGGCGTGCGCCAGGTCCTGTCCGAAGGCGCGCTGGCCGGGTTCCCGATGCAGGACCTGCGGGTCACGGTGTATGACGGCAAACACCACCCAGTGGACTCGAAGGAAGTCGCATTCGCCTCGGCGGGACGCAAGGCGTTCCTGGAAGCCGTCCAGAAGGCGAGTCCCATCGTGCTCGAGCCGGTCATGCGCCTGGAGATCACCGCGCCGGCGAGCGCCATCGGCGATATCACCGGCGACCTGGCGACCCGACGGGCGCGTATCAATGGGAACAGCACACTGCCGGGACAGCGCGCAACCGTCCAGGCACTTGTCCCGCTCGCGGAAATCTCCGAGTATCAGCTCCGCTTGAAAGCTCTCACGGGGGGTGAGGGCGCATATGCCATGGAGCTCAGCCATTACGACCCAGTTCCACCGCGCCGGCAACAACAACTCGTGCAAGCCTGGCGACCCAGATCGGATAGCGAGTAAATCCTTCACCACCGCCGCAACCGCCTTTTCACTGGCGACGCTGCTAACCGTCCTACTGCCCGCGAGTGCCACCTATGCGCGGCAGCCGGAGAGTTCTCCCGTGAGTGAAGCCACCATCGCAGAACTGCAGGCGCGCATCGCGGCCGCGCACGACAAGAAAACGGTGCGCACCATTGTCGACGAGTACCTCGCTCGCATTGAGCAGATCGACGCTCACGGCCCCTCCCTCCACTCGGTGATCGAGGTCAACCCGGATGCAGGGCCCATTGCTGACACTCTCGACCACGCAGGTGCCGCTGGCGGCCATCACGGTGACCCTAAGGACCACCACGGCGAGGACCATCACGGCGACCCTAAGGACCACCACGGCGAGGACCATCACGGCGACCCTAAGGACCACCACGGCCCCCTGTTCGGCATCCCTGTCCTGATCAAGGACAACATCGATACAGCCGACAAAATGCTCACGACCGCGGGCTCTCTGGCCCTCACGGACTCGAAGCCCGCGCATGACGCCTTTATCGTCACCCGGCTGCGCGCGAGCGGTGCCGTCATTCTCGGCAAAACCAACCTGAGCGAATGGGCGAACTTCCGGTCCACCCATTCCTCCTCGGGCTGGAGCGGCCGCGGCGGACGAACCCGCAACCCGTACGCCCTCGACCGTAACCCGTGCGGCTCGAGCTCCGGCACCGGAGCCGCGATCGCCGCGAATCTCGCGACCGTGGGGGTAGGTACCGAAACCGACGGCTCCATCGTCTGCCCCTCGAGCGTCAATGGCCTGGTCGGCATCAAGCCCACCATCGGCCTCGTCTCCCGAAGCGGAATCATCCCGATCTCCGCGAGCCAGGACACCGCCGGTCCGATGGCACGCACGGTGGCTGACGCCGCGGCCCTGCTGACCGTGCTCGCCGGCTACGACCCGCAGGACCCGGCGACCGCGCCTCTGAAAGGCCGTCAACCGATCGACTACAGCCACTCCCTCGATCCCGACAGCCTGAAGGGCGTGCGCATCGGAGTCATGCGTCACTACGCCGGCTTTCACCCGAAGGTGGACGCAATATTCGAGCAAGCCCTCGCGGCCCTACGCGCGCGTGGCGCGGTATTGGTCGACCCAGTCGACATCCCGAATGCCGAAAAGCTGCACGCCGACGAGGAAGTTGTTCTCCAGTTCGAATTCAAGGACGGACTCAACCGCTACCTGAGCACGCGCCAGGGCCCCGGCCCACGCACCCTCGCCGACCTGATCCAATTCAACGAGCAACACGCCTCCACGGAAATGCCGTACTTCGGCCAGGAGCAATTCACTCAATCCAACAGCCGCGGTGACCTCACCGACCCCCACTACGTGGAGGCACACGAGCGCGCCCGCCGCCTGGCCGGCCCCGAGGGTATCGACGCCGCACTGGCGAAAGACCACCTCGATGTGTTGGTCGCACCCACCATGGGCGCGGCCTGGACCACCGACCTGGTGAACGGCGATCACTCCGACGGCGGAGGCGTGTCGACATTGCCGGCCGTCGCCGGCTACCCGCACATCACAGTGCCCATGGGCGCCATCGAAGGCCTCCCCATAGGCCTGTCTTTCGTCGGCACCGCCTGGAGCGAAGCCAAACTCATCAGCTACGCCTACGCGTTCGAACAGGCCACCCACGCCCGCCAGCCCCCGCAATATCGCGCCTCGATTCCCTGACGAGCTGCGATCGGCTCTACTGCGGCACCTCGCCGCGGCGTGGGATTCGCTCCCGCCGCGGCCTGGTGGGCTGCGATCAACCCGCTGCGGCCGGCTCTCGCGCTGCGGCCGGCTCTCGCGCTGCGGTCGGCTCTCGCGCTGCGGCCGGCTCTCGCGTTACGGTCGGCTCTCGCGCTGCGGTCGAGCGACACCAAGCTCAAAC
>DAITMW010000038.1:0-11703 GCA_036834945.1 Steroidobacteraceae bacterium | reverse complement strand
GCTCTCGCGTTACGGTCGGCTCTCGCGCTGCGGTCGAGCGACACCAAGCTCAAACGCCACCTCGATTCTAAACGTGCTGCCATGCACGTCGAATTCGACGTCGCGCAGCGGCGCCGTATAACGCCAGCGTCAATCGCCCGCTCAGCCATCACCGGTACGTCCAACGCGCGCAGCGCGACCGCCTAACGCCAGCGCATCGACCGTGCCCATCGGCGCGGCACAACGTCAGCTCGCTCGCCGCGCCCACCGACGTCACCGGTACGCCCGGCGAGCGCGCCGACGCCACCTAACACGGCGAGCCGGCCGCGCCCACCGGCGCCACCGGCATGCCCAGCGAGCGCATCGACCCCGTCTAACACGGCGAGTCGGCCGCGCGCATAGGCGCGATACGACATCGTCGCGCCAACCGCGCGCATCTACACGGTATGACGGCACTGCACTAACCACGCGTGTTAACGCGCCTTTCTATACAAACACGGAGTCTTTTTATGTTGGAATGAGTATTCTCTTCCGCTAGCCTGTTGGTCTGCTGTAAAAGGGGTTGTGATCATGCAGGCGTTGTACGAGATCCGCGAGGCGCTGAAGCGCCTGACTGTTGATCAGCGCTCGACCGTTGAGATGTGGCTGCGGGAGTTGGCTGGCATCCCAGCTCCCGCGAACGAGGTTCGGGAAGCCCTGCCGGGTTATTCCGACCTGAATCCGTCCTTCATGACGCTCGAGGAGTTCTTCGCTTTTGAGGAGAACAGTCCGCTGCGGCACGAGTTCATCAATGGCGTCCTCTTCGCCATGAACACCCCCAGCCTGAACCATAACCGCCTCATCCAGAATCTGGCGTTCGCGATCCGGGCTCATCTGAAGCGCGGTCCTTGTGAGGTCTTCACGTCGCAGGTAGGTCTGGTGATCCGGCGGGCCATGAACGAAATTTCGTACTCCCCGGACATCGTCGTCGATTGCCGCCCAGACACCCGCGACCCACGGTACGTGCAAGAGCCGAAGTTGATCGCGGAGGTGTTGTCTCCGTCCACTCAACTCATCGATCGGCGTGAAAAACTGCAGAACTACCGCCTGATTGACTCCGTCGAGGAATACGTCCTCATCGCCGAGGATGAGCGCCGTGTGATCGTCTACCCTCGTGCCGAGCGCTGGAGGCCGCGAGTCTACGCCCGCCTCGATGCGGCTCTCGATCTCCACTCGATCGACCTGACGATCCCAATGTTCGAGCTGTACGCGAACGTCGTCCCCTTTGCCTGAATTGTCCCCTGGCAATATCGATTGCCGGCCTGCTGTTGGAGGAGATTATGGTGCTACATACATTGAACGAGATTCGCGAGGCCCTGAGGCGGCTGACTGTTCAGCAGCGCTCGACCGTTGAGCTGTGGCTGCAGGAGTTGGATGGCATCCCCGCTCCCGCAAACGAGGTGCGCGAAGCCCTGCCGGCTTATGCCGATCTGGATTCCGCCTTCATGACGCTGGAGGAATTCTTCGAGTTCGAGCAGAAAAGTCCGCTGCGCCATGAGTTCATCAATGGCGTCCTCTTTGCCATGAACGGTGCCAGCGTGAATCACAGTCGGATCATCCGGAATCTGACGATCGCCATCGTCGCTCACCTGAAACACGGCCCGTGCGAGGTCTTCCAGTCGGGTTTGAAGGCCGTCGTCCGGCGGGACGTTAATGAAATCGCCTACTACCCGGACGTGTTCGTCGACTGCCGTCCTGACACGCGTGACACGCACTACGTGCGGGATCCGAAGCTGATCGTGGAAGTGCTGTCCCCCTCCACGCTGATCATCGATCAGCGCGAGAAACTCCAGAACTACCGCTTGATCGACTCCGTCGAGGAATACGTCCTCATCGCCGAGGATGAGCGCCGTGTGATCGTCTACCCCCGTGCCGAGCGCTGGAAGCCGCGAGTCTACGGTGACATTGATGCCGCTATAGAGCTCCGCTCAATCGATCTGACCGTGCCGTTGACTGATCTGTACGCCGACGTCGTTCTTTCCGAGCAAGTCGCCCGCGCCGATCAATCGCAATGAACACGCTAAACGAAATTCGGCAGGCGCTGCGGCGGCTTACGGTCAATCAGCGCATGACAGTCGAACTGTGGCTGCAGCAATTGGATAGCATCCCAACTCCTGCCAACGAGATCCGAGAAGCGCAGCCGGCTTACGTCGCCGCGGGCCCGGCCTTCATGACCCTGGAGGAATTCTTCGAGTTCGAGGAAAAAAGTCTCGTGCGGCACGAGTTCGTCAACGGCGTCCTCTACGCCATGTGCGGCCCGAGCCTGGCTCACAACAGCATCATTCAAAACCTGGCATTTGCCATCCGCAATCATCTGAAACGCGGCCCCTGCCGGGTTTTCTCGTCCGAAGCCAAGCTCATCATCCAACGGAACGCGAACGAGATTTCGTACTACCCGGACGTGGTCGTCGACTGCCGCCCGGACACCCGGGGCACGCATTATGTGCAGGACCCCAGGTTGGTCCTGGAGGTACTGTCTCCCTCCACGGAGCACATCGACCGTCGCGAAAAACTACAGAACTACTGGCAGATCGACTCGCTCGAGGAATACGTGCTCGTCTCCCAAGACGAGTGCCGCGTAACCGTCTATCCCCGCGTAGACCGCTGGAAGCCACGTGTCTATGGCGGCCTGGATACTGCCCTGGAACTCCGCTCAATCGATCTGGCCATCCCGCTGAGCGAGTTGTACGCCGACGCTGTCCCTTTCACAGCGTGAGCACGGAAAAGACGAACAGGGTTCTCTCAACTGCGCCACAGGCACTGCTGGGAGACATCCGCGCGCTGATCGACTCAGCTCGCCAGCAGGACCGCCTCGCCAGGTGACATATTTTGTTCCCCATCTGCGACTGAGTTCCCGTCGCGAGTTCCCGGATTAGACTAGCGTTTCAAGGAGCCCGACTGCCCCATGCTTGCCCGCCCGCGTGACGGCGATCATCAGTCAGTCTGGCGCCTCCGGGAGGACCGATGAACAACCGCGCTATCTATCTACTCTGTGGCCTGCTGGCAGCGACAGGCGCCATGTCCGCCGCATCCGCTGACACCAAGAAGCCGCTAAACCCACCGCGCGTCTACTCCGCCACCCGCCAGTCCCACGACAAGCCCATGCGGGCGAGCTCCTTCGCGCCCCACCCGGGCCGCGGCGGCCGCCGCGTGTACGGCGCCCCCATCCAGGCCCCCATCCTGAAGATGCAGCCCAAAAAGCCCGCCACGCCGGCCGCGCCAAAAGTCCCTTAGAAACGCTGTAAGCTCGGCCCCGGCACTCGATCAACCGGGGAAGAGCTCAATGCAGAGGATGTTGAATGTCCGGCTGTTGCTGGCCCTCGCCGGCACCATGGCCGTTCCGCAGGTATTTGCGCAAGCGTTGCCACCCAGCGTACTGGCCTGCGCTGATGAGGCCGACGTCCTGAAGCGCCTGTCCTGCTACGACCGCGAAGTCGCGCGATACCGAACTCCGCCCGCTGCGTCATCGGCAGCCTCTAGCGCCGCGGCTGCACCCATGGGCGCGGCAAGTTCCGTGTCGCCCGCGACTGCAGCACGCGCGCCCACCACGAATGCCGCATCTGCTGCCTCTGGGGCGCCCAGCGTGAGCGCCACGCCGCCATCCGCCCCCGCAACCGCCGCGATCACATCCCCCGCCGCGGCCGCCGCCGACTTCGGCATGAACGGCGAGCTGAAGCGCAAAGAAGGCACCGGTACCCCCGAGCCGAAAAAGCTGGACAAGCTCACCGCCCGAGTAGCCTCCATCTCGAGCAGACCCACGGGTGAGCCCATCTACAACCTGGAAGGCGGCCAGGTCTGGGTGGAAGCCGAGAACGACACCCACCTCCCGCTCCATCCCGGAGAAGAGGTGACCATCAAGAAAGGCGTGCTGGGCGCGTTCTACCTGAGCGCCGAAGAGGTGCGCGGAGTTCGGGTAAAGCGAGTTCGCTAGCCGCGCCCCATCGAAATCCTCCGCCCGTCGCGCGGCCCCTCAAAGGGGGCCGCGCAACGCGACGCGACGTGACGATCGATCAGAACTTGGCCGTAAACCCTACGAACGCCTCCCGCCCCAACAAATCATAAGTCGGGAACGTATTCGGCGAGCCCGCCCCGCCGGTGTAATCCACCGCGACGATCGGCGGATCCTTGTTGAACAGGTTGTTGATCCCCGCCCGCACCGAAAGCCCCGCGCGGATCGTGTAGATCGCCGACAGGTCGATATAGCTCATGTTCGGAATCTGCGCGTTGAAGTGGTCGAACCCACCGACCTCCTTGCCGAACAGGCTCGGATCCGGATCGTTGTTGTCCACCCCGACCTTGCTGATGAAGCGCCACTGCACGGAAAGCAGCGTGTGGAACCACGTGTCCCAATCGACCCGCATGACATGCCGCCAGCGCGGATTCACCGTTGTGTTACACGTGGCACCGAACAACCCCGCGCAATTGTACGTGTGCTGCCCCGGCCCCGGAGTGCTGAGCCAGTCCAGCAGGTAAGACCCATTGAAGGTCGTACTGAGGGTTCCCCAGCCGCTGGGCAGGTTGTACCGGTAGTTCGACTGGAAGTCGATGCCACGCACGATGACTTCCGCGATGTTCTGGTACGTCTGCACGATATAACCACCACCTGCGACCGTTGAGCCCGACAATGACCCGGTGGCGTGGTTACGCACGATCTGGCTGCAATAGGTTGGATCGCCCGTGACCAGACACTGATTGAACAGGTAGGCGCCCGGAACGACATTGATCTCGTTCTTGATGTCGATGTTGTAGAAATCGATGCTGCCGGTGAATCCAGGCAACATCGTCGGTGTCAGTGTCAACCCGACGGTGTAGGTATTGGCGACCTCGGGCTTCAAAGCCGTATTGCCGCCATTGATCTGCCCACACTGATCCGCCTGGCACTGCGGGATGTTGCCGTACTGCCCGGGCAGAACCCCCGTATGCGCGCACTGGGAGGCGGGAGCGGTTGGAGAGGTGCCCGCGCAAGGATCCACTCCCAGGAAGCTCTGCAGCCCGTACGCGGGAGGAGTGAAGAGCTCGATGATGTTAGGCGCGCGTACCGCACGTTCGAACGATGCACGCAGCCGCGCATCCTCGATCGGAGCGTACTGCACTTCGAACTTGTAGGCGTTGGTGGCACCCGCGGTCGTGTAGTTCGAGTACCGGTAACCCGCATCCACGGAAAGGTCTTTTATGCCCGTCATGTTCTGCGCGATCGGCGCGCGAGCCTCGATGAACCCTTCAGAAACAGAATACCCAGCGTGGATCGGCACGACCGCGCCACCGAAGCCGGCCAGCGTTCCGGAGAGCTCGGCTGAGTCGGGATCCCAGTCCAGCCGTTCGGAGCGATGCTCATAGCCGAAGTTCACACCCACCCCGTCCGAGGCGAACGGAGATTTGATGCCGTACTGGCCAAGATCGCCTGTCATGTCGGCATGAAGGATCCGCTGTGTCACCGCACCGTCCGCTGTGCCGGCCGTCGTGAGGTAGGCGAGCTGTTGCGGGGTGACTCCCCCCTGGCTCCAGATGTTGTAGGGCACGCAGCCGGCGGCAGCCTGATTCAGGCAGACCGGGTTGGCCGCCGTGCCGCCAACCTGCAGCGCGTTGTTGACATTCCCGTAGTTCAGGTAGCCGGCGTTGGAGTTGAACAGGGTGGTGTAGTAGTACTGGCCATACGCGTCGTACGTCCAGCCGTCACCGACGTCCCCCTTCATACCTACGACGCCGCGGTAGTTGATATGGTCGAAGAAGGAGCTGCGTCCGCCGCCTTCGATGTTGCGCCGGCCGATGTCGACGATGCCGCTCTGCGTGCCGTTCACGTTGATGGTGTTACCCGGAGCGCAGATGATCCCGGCCTCCTGCGCGCTCAACAGCGGATTACCGCAGTTCACCAGATCCTGGCCGCCGACACGGTCGATGAGCGCGGTCGTCGGATTGGCACCCGGAACGAACAGTCCCGAGGGCGCCACCTGCGTCGTGGTCTTGTCCTCCATGAACGAGAACTCCGCGTACGGCCGGAGCGCATCCGTCACGTCCATGTGCGCCATGAAGCCCGCGTTGTAGCGCTCGTCCTGGCGCGACAGATCGATGTAGGGGTTGGAGTTGAACGAGGCCGGCGGGACCGACCCGGGCTGCGGCGAAGGCAGCAGTTGGTTCCCGACCACCGAGTAGATGTTGTTGCCAATCCCGAAGTGATTGGAGTTACCCGATCCGATACATTGGTTCGGGCCTCCCGGCGAGCCCGCGGCGAACCCGCTCACGAGCTCGCACGCCGTGTAGTCGCGCGAGGCGAACGACACCGGCTGCGCATTGCGATATTCGAGGTAGGCGGTGATGTTGCCCTTGCCGTCCGCGATGTTGGTCCCGGCGATGATGGAGAACTGCTTGTTCTGCCCGTCATGGCTGCTGCCGGTGTAGGCAGGGAAACCGGCCGCGGCCGCCTGCTGCTGCATATAGTTGTTGTGGTTGTCGAAGAAATCGGCGCCCCACTGGCCGTCGACCTGGATGCCCTCGAAGTTCTTCTTCATGATGAAGTTGACGACGCCCGCGATCGCGTCCGAGCCGTAAACGGCCGAGGCGCCGCCGGTGACCACCTCGACCCGGTCGACGAGGCCGAGCGGAATCTGGTCGAGATCGGGAGCGGGATTGATATTCGAGGTATTCGGATCGGCGGAGCCGAGCCGGCGACCGTCGATGAGCACCAGCGTGCGCTGTGGACCCAGGCCGCGCAGGTCGGCGGTCGAGAGCCCGCCGGCGGTGTTCAGCGCGTTGCTGGTGTTGGAAAAGTCGTTCGCGGCGCCCTGAAAGTTCTGCGGCAGAAGCTGCAGCATCTGGATCGCATCCGTCGCGCCCTGTTGCTTGATCTGCTGCGAGCTGAGCACCTGGATGGGGCTGGTGCTCGTCATATTGGGTTGCGGAATGCGCGAGCCGGTAACGACCACTTCCTGCACGACCGGGGTGGTCTCCTGGTTGTCCGCCGCGGCTGCGGACGGGGTCTGCGCGAAGGCGGGTGCCGCGGTGGCCAGTACAAGTCCGACTGCCCATCGCAACCCGCGCAAGGCGCGCTGGTCACTGATGCGATTCATCTGTTCTCCTGGATGGTCGAGCCGACCGGTCTGCGGTCGTAGGGCTCGAGGGCGTCGGATACTACCAACGAGAACGTGCGTTAAGTCTAATTTTGACTAAAAAACAACATTTTTAGAAGATTCATAAGTTATTATTTTTATTAAAAATATTAACGGTTCTATTATTCTGATGTTGTGAAAACGCAAAAGTAGTGTAGGCGGGGTCCACGAGTGTCAAGTCTCACCCGAGACGGCCTCGAGGTGTGTTCAGAAGTGTTCTGAGCGTGTGCCGCGCGCGGATATCGGGATATCGCCGCCTCCGGCACCCCACCGCAGCCGCCGATGTCGCTTACATACAACGAGAAACGACAAGATACGATTAGGCCGACTTTACTTACATGAAGAAAGAATTATAGAGTCCAACCCAACAAGACGGGCCGGCAAGGGATCTCGAGACCGTTACCGTCAAAAATTTGGGGAGGATTTCATGAAGACTCGTGTTTCAGGGGCGCCCTGGTTTTTTGTTGCATCGACACTACTAACCGCGACGGGCGCGGAGCTGGCCTGGTCCCAGGAGGCCGCTCCACCGGGCACTCAGGACAAGCTCACCGAGGTCGTCGTAACCGGATCACGCATCGCGCAGACCGAGGCTCAGCGCGAGCAACCTCTATCAGTGATCACGACCGATGCCATCGAGAAGACGGGCCTTGCGAGTGTCGGTCAGCTGCTCCAGCAGCTCACCACGGGCGGCTCGGCTCTCAATGCCAAGTTCAACTCCTCGGGTAACTTCGGTTATCCCGCGGATGGCGGCGGAATTGGCGCCGGCTCCGAGCAGGTCGACCTGCGCAACCTGGAGTCGAAGCGAACGCTGGTTCTGGTGGATGGCCTGCGGTGGGTCAATGAGTCATCGGCTTCCGGTGTGAGCGGCAGCGCCGACCTGGCCACCATCCCGCTGTCGAGCATCGATCACATCGAGATCCTCGAGGACGGGGCCTCATCGATTTACGGCTCGGACGCCATCGCCGGCGTGGTCAATATCATCACCAGGAGAAAATTCGACGGCGTTCAGCTCGAAGGTTATGCCGGCGAGTATGGCAAGGGCGGCCGCACCACCGAGGGTAGTGTGACCATCGGCGGATCGACCGACAAATTCTCCGGGATGCTCGTCGGCAGCTACTACAACGTGGACGCCATCAGCTCCGCGGATTGGTGGCAGTCGGCGGTGCCCGAGCCCTATGCTGGCCTCGCCGCCGGCAGCTCGGCGACCCCGCAGGGCCGCTACACCTTCTGTGATCCGAGGCAGCCGCCCACGGCCTACGGCGGTTGCACGGCCGATCAGGCCAATTTCTACGACGTCACCCTCAACAACGGCACTACGACTCCCGCGTGGAACCCGGCCAACCCGTCCTCCGGCAGCTATCACGACTGGAGCGGCGCCGACCGTTTCAACTACGCGCCATACAACCTGTTGCTGACGCCGACGCAGCGAAAATCCATCTTCACCAACATGACGTACTCGATCAACGACAACATCGAGGCGTATGCGAAAGGCCTGTTCAACAACCGGACCTCGAAGAACCAGGCGGCGCCCGAGCCGATCTTCGTGGGCCCGTATGCTGGCACGGGCGGTGTCGCTGACCACATCTCGATCTCGGCGCTCAATCCCTACAATCCGTTCGGTGTCGATCTCCTCGCCGACGGGCCGAACGCGAATCTCGGCTGGGTTACCCGGCGGCCGCTCGAAGGGGGGCCGCGTATCTTCACGCAGGATGTCGATACGTGGTACTTCGCCGGCGGCTTCCGCGGCGAGTTCAACTTCAGCAATTCCAACTATCGCTGGGATGTCAACTTCGCGGACTCCGAGAACAAGGCGAATCAGCGGTTCACCGGCGGTTACAACCTGGCCAACCTGCAGCTCGCCCTCGGCGATCCGGCGATCTGCGCGACGGTCCCGAACTGCGTACCGCTCGACCTGTTCGGCGGCCAGGGCCGGCCGATCACGCCGGCGATGCTGAAGTTCATCGGGGCGACGCAGAACGATTCGAGCGTGCAGACATTGCGCCTGGTTTCCGCGAACATCACCGGCCATCCCTTCAGCATCCAGGATCGACCGGTGGGCATCGCGGTCGGCGCGGAGCATCGCAACTATACCGGGCAATTCAACCCGGATCCGCTGCGCCAGACGGGCTTGTCCCAGGACTCCCCCGCCTTTGTGGTCGACCAGGCTTATCGTGTGAACGAGGCCTATGCGGAGTTCAGCGTGCCGGTTTTGCAGACCTTGGGCGCAAGTGCCGCGGTTCGCTACTCCGATTACTCGAACTTCGGCAGCACGACGACGTACAAAGGCGGTCTACGCTGGCAGCCGACCGAGGATTTCGGCCTTCGTGGTACGTACTCGACCGGTTTCCGCGCGCCGAACCTGGGTGAGTTGTACGGACTGACCAGCTTCGCAGCCACGTTGATTGACCCTTGTGGTCCCACTGCTGGCGGCGTCGCAGCCATCTATCAGGCGGGCTGCGCCGCGCAGCACGTCCCACCGGGATTCGTTCAGGCCAACACTCAGATCACCACGTTTACCGGTGGCAACCCGCACCTGCACCCCGAGAAGTCGGACAGCTACACAGCCGGCTTTGTTTATAACGCCAGCTGGGCGCAGGACCTGTTGTTCACCGACCGGCTCACCCTCGAGGCCACTTACTATCATCACCTGATCAAAGGCGCCATCGCTCCCGAGGACATCCAGCAACTGCTGAATCTCTGCCTCGCCAGGGGCGGGACCGATCCCAACACCTGCGCGGCCTTCACCCGTCAGGCGGGTGGTAACCTGAACCCGCCGCAGAACTTCCTGCAGAACCTCGCCGATATCACCACGAGCGGCGAGGACGTGAAGTTCACCTGGAGATCAAAGCCCACCGCCATCGGTCATTTCTCGACCTCGGTCCTCACGACACGAGTGAACAAGTACCAGCAGGTCGACGCGCTCGGAAACGTGGCGCAGAAACAGGTCGGCATCGAGTCCAATAACAGTGCGATTCCGCGTTACCGTATGAACGCGCAGATCGGCTATGGCATTGCCGACTTCGAGTTCACCTGGACGGTCCGGTACCTCTCGTCTGTGAAGGAGGCCTGCGGCTCGGTCACCGTGACGCCGGTCCCCGGATGCGCGGACAATGCGCCGACGACCTATCATGAGCTCGGCTCGGTCACCTACAACGATCTGCAGGGCTCCTACAACGACGCCTTCAGGGTGAAAGGACTGTCACTGGACCTGGGCGTGAACAACCTGTTCGGCCGCAACCCGCCCGTATGCTTCACTTGCACGCTGAACGGTTATGACGCCGGCACGTACGACCTGCCCGGCGCGTTCTGGAACGTGCGCGCCAAGTACCAGTTCTAGCGCGACTTCTGTGCGCAAGCTCTCCGCGGCAGTCCTGCCGCGGAGAGCCTTTTCATGCGCAACTACCGCACCTTCAGCTACGCGCGATAAGATCGCCCCCATTATTCATTCGGAACCGAAAAGGACTGCAATCATGCGCCTGGTTTCCTCTCTATACATATTCCTGGCCTGCGCTACGCTGCCCGCACTCGCCGCCGCCCAGGCCCAATCCGCACCCGCGACGACGCCCACGACGCAACCTTCGTCCACGACCCAAACCCCCACCCCCACGGCGAGCACGACGACTCCTGCCTCCAGCTCGCCCGCGCATCCCGCCAACCCCAAGGAGCTGACCGATGCCGAGAAAAAACTGATCTCGTCGGGGTACCGGCTGGAAGTCCACAACGGAGAGAAAACCTTCTGCCGTCGCGAGATCGTCGTGGGCTCACATTTTGAGAAGAAGGTTTGCGGTACGGCGGACCAGCTCGCCGCCTCTCGGCAAACCTCCCGGGAGGTCATCGAGAGCACACAGCGCTACGGCACGAACCCCACCGGATGATGAAGGCGGGGCGCCTGCAAAAGGAGAGGCATCATGCGCATGAGCTCAGGTCTATGCCTGTTTCTGGCCTGCGTCACCCTGGCTGCATGTCATGCCTCCGGGCTGCCTAAACCCACTCAGTCAGCGCGCACAACCTCCGCCCCGGCCATCCCGTCTGTACACCCCGATAGCCCACAGGGTATGACTGATGCTGAGGAGCGCCTGGTCTCACAGGGGTACCGGGTGGAAGTCCACGGCGGTGAAAAAGTCTTCTGCCGTCGTGAGGTCGTGGTGGGCTCACATTTTGAAAAAAAGGTCTGTGGCACTGTCGCGCAGCTCGCCGCTTCCCGGCAGACCTCCCGGGAGGTCACCGAGAGCACGCAGCGCTACGGCACGAACCCCACCGGACACTGAGAGGCGCTTGGGTGCCTGCAAGAGAGATCACCATGCGTCTGAGATTCTGCCTATGCCTGTTGATATTTTGCGGTCCTCTGGTCGCGATGACCGGCGAAGCTCCCACCGAGCAAGGGGGCTCCCCCAGCCAGGCGCAGGCGCCGCCTCCTCAGGCAGCGCCCACTACGCAGCCCAGCGCCGCTGCAGTCGCAACCAACGCTGCCACCACGACGACACCGGCGTCAGGTGCCTCGCCGCCGCAGTCCAACAAGCCCGACGAGCGCACCGCGGACGAAAACCTCTTGCGCTCACGCGGATACCACAGGGAAGTTCAC
>DAITMW010000037.1:32776-36091 GCA_036834945.1 Steroidobacteraceae bacterium | reverse complement strand
TTCTCGCGCGGCCGCTGTATTACTTTGCCCGCCCCATTGTGACCATGCCTGTAGGTTGGGGGACCTCTTTGCTGGTCGTGCGCGATGGCCGGCCGGTCTTTACTGCCGCATCGCCTTCTATTTCGGCCGTTCAAAATGTGTTTCAGAACGCTGTGAACGTTCTCGAATGGGGTATGGCGCCCGGTGAATCCGTGCAACAGCCAATGTTTGGTGCTCCACTCTATCCGGGTAAACGCCCGATGGTG
This sequence comes from Steroidobacteraceae bacterium, assembly GCA_036834945.1. Lineage (GTDB taxonomy): Bacteria > Pseudomonadota > Gammaproteobacteria > Steroidobacterales > Steroidobacteraceae > 13-2-20CM-66-19. The sequence continues at coordinate 35,846 of DAITMW010000037.1, read as the reverse complement.
GAGTCGACGATGGGGGAGGGGATCATTTCAGCGGTCGAGGGGCGAGGGCTGAAAGTGCAGCGGGTGTCTCCTTGGGAGCAGGAGATGGGAAGTTGTCACTCTATCCAAATCGGACGCGATGGGGTGATCCGCGGTGCTGCGGATCCACGCCGGCTCGGTCGTGTTGCCGGATATTAGACGCGCAATGGGTCATCGAGCGGAGCGGGCGGCAGCAGCGGCGGTGATCGGTGGCGCCGCTCTGTTGGGGCTTACCCCGATTCTCGTGCGTATTTCCGAGGTGGGGCCGCAGGCGACCAATTTCTGGCGGTTCGCCTTTTCCATGCCGGCCCTGTCGTTGTGGGCGGCGACGTCCTCGCGTCGCTCGGGTCCGACGCCCGCACAGTTTGGCTGGTTGCTCTTTGCCGGGGTGCTGTTCGGGGCGGAGCTGGGGCTTTGGGCGACGGGGTTGCATTACACCACCATCGCCAACGCGACGCTGCTCTCCAACATGACACCGATTTTCGCGGCTGTGTTCGGTTGGCTTCTGTTCCGCGAGCGGCTGAGCGCCGGTGTGGTCACGGGATCTGCAATCGGGCTCTGCGGTGCAGTAGTGCTGGCAGTGGCACGGGCTCGCGGCAGCGCGGGGCCGACTGACAGCGCGGCGCAAGGTTGGCTGGGCGATGCTCTCAGCTTCGCATCGGCGGTCGGCTATGCAGGTTATTTACTCATTGTGCGCTGGCTGGGCGCCCGTGTGCCGACGAGCGCCGTTCTGCTCTGGGCGACACATGGCGCACTGTTATGTGCGCTGATTGGAAGCGCTCTCATGGGCGAAAGCTTATGGCCGCAGAGCTGGCGCGGCTGGCTGACCCTGGTCGTGCTCGGGCTCTTCGTTCATACCGCCGCCCAGGGGCTCATTGCGTTCGGTGTCGCACGGCTACCGATTGCGCTGTCGACGGTGATGCTGTGGATACAGCCGTTGGTGGCGGCCGTGATATCGTGGCCTTTGTTCGGCGAAGCGCTCGCTCCACTCGCCTTTTTTGGCGCGGCGCTGATCCTGGCGGGAGTTTATATCGTGCAGCGGGGGCGAGATCGGACCCCGGCTTACCTGGCCAGTGCGGTTGATGACGTATCGAAGTACCACCGTTGCATCGGTGATGAGGGATGCGATCGGCGACTTAACAGAGCCTCTGCAGATGATCGGATTTGAGTCAACAAACGCTGAGGATATCTCGCTCCGTCGCGCCCAGGCATCCGACAGTGAGTTTGCCTACGAGGCTTTGCTGACGATGCGTCGGTATGCGGAGTTGACGTGGGGGAGCTGGTCGGAAACGTACGGTCGCGCCCATACCGCGGCAGATGCGGAGGCGGGGCGGTCGCAGATCATTCACTTGGCATCCGTGCCAGTCGGGCTGTTATGTGTGGACAAGCTCGAGACGCATCTGCAGCTGAATGCGCTTTATATTCTGCCCCGGTATCAGAGGCGTGGGATTGGGGCTCACGTGTTGCGATTGGTACTGGAGGACGCTTGCACCAGTGGGCTACCCGTTCGGCTCAGGGTACTTCGGGTCAATCCGGCGAGGCACTTCTATGAGGGCCATGGGTTCAGGGTTGTGTCAGAGACACCCGAGCGCTTTATCATGGAGCATTCAGGGAGGCTGTGATCCATGGCTGAACGACTCGAATTCGAAACCGGGCGCTTGATATTGAGGCAGTGGAGGGCAGCTGATCGTGTCCCCCTGGCCTCGCTCAACGCCGATCCACGAGTCATGGAGTTCTTCCCATCTCCTCTGACCCGTGCACAAAGTGACTTGATGGCTGATCGATGTCAATCGTTCGTTCAAGAACGAGGCTGGGGTCCTTGGGCGGTCGAGTCCAAGGAGACTCACGAGTTGGTGGGGGTCGTGGGTCTGCATGTTCCGAGCGAAGCACTGCCGTTCTCGCCTTGTGTGGAGATCCTCTGGCGGCTCGCTTTTCACCACTGGGGCAAGGGCTTTGCATCGGAAGCAGCGACCGAAGCACTACGGATCGGCTTCCAGATTTTCAAGCTGCGAGAGATCGTCTCTTTCGCAGTCGTGCAGAATCGCCGATCCCGGGCAGTGATGGAGCGGCTGGGTATGCAGGCCTGCGGCACCTTCGACCATCCCGCTCTGCCACCCGACAGCGATCTACGCTTACATTGTTTATATCGACTGGCTCGACAATGTTGGCACCGCAGGGGACGAACTGGGTTTGTCGATGGTTGAACGGCCGATGGACCCAAAGAAAGATCTGGTCCCAGAATTATCGGCTCGAGCAGCTCACTGCCGATCTGGCACTTCTAACCTACCGGTCCGCTTATGTGACCGCCAGCGGGGTCGTGGAGCGTCACGCACTTCGTGCATCGCTTTGGCAGCTGACCGGCGCTGGGTGGCAAATGCGTTTCCATCAGGGCACGCCGACCGAGGCGTTTTCGATGAGTGACACCTGAACGAAAAATTGCTTGCCAAGCAAATTCGATTGACAGGGGGGATAACGGCGCTCATGATCGCCGCAGTTGCGTCTGAAGCAATTTTTGACGGCGAGGCATTCTCGAAAAAGAACCAGGGGTCCATCGCGGCGCCCCGGGGAGGAAGATGATGGCGACTGCCTATGAGTCCGGGGTAGTACAGGCGCGCGTCGGGGCGCCAGCCGCTTCTGCAGAGCGTCCGTCGGCGCGCGCGTGGTACGCGTTGGTGGTTCTCGTCGTTGCGATGGTGTTTGGCTATGTCGACCGGCAGATTCTGATTCTGTTGGCGCAGCCGATAAAAAGCGATCTGTCGCTGAGTGATCTGCAGATCGGGGAGACCCACGGATTAGGCCCGGCCATTGTGGCGGCTCTCGCCATGTTTCCTCTTGCCTGGCTCGCTGATCGCTTCGAGAGGCGCACGGTGCTGTGTTTTTGCGTGATCTTCTGGTCGATCGCGACCGCGGCCAGCGGTCTGGCCGTGAGCTTCGCCACGCTGCAGGCCTGCACCATCGGTATCGCTATCGGGGAGGCCGCCCTCACGCCGATTGTCTATTCGCTCATTCCCGATCTCTTTCCGCCCGGGAGCCGGGCGCGCGCCAACATCAT
>DAITMW010000037.1:0-32676 GCA_036834945.1 Steroidobacteraceae bacterium | reverse complement strand
CTCGTGGCGCTGGGCGCCTTTGGCACCATGGGCTTTTTCACCTTCGCGTTGCAGGCCCTCGGCAACTGGCTGCCGGTCGCACTGACTCGCAACTTCAAGGCTGATGCCGCCTCGGTGGGTGTCAACTATGGCTTCACTTTCATGGCCGGGGCGGCCGTGGGCCTGGTGACGGCGGTGATCATTACGCCCTACTGGCGCCGGGTTGCCGGGACCGCTTACGTGCTCAGGGCAATCGCCGTCGCGTCCGCGGGTGCGGCCGTGCCCGCGCTGCTGCTCGTGTTTGCGACGAACACCTGGCAGGTCTATGGACTTTTCTTTGTATTCAGCGCAGTTTTTATTACCGGCGTGGCACTCATGCCTGGCATGATGCAGGACATCACGCCTACGGTGCTGCGCGCCCGGGTGATCGCCGGGGGTACGGTGTTGTTTATGGTCCTGGGCTACGTGAGCCCGCCGCTCGTTGGGTTCATCTCGGATCGGCTGTCCAGCAATCCCAGGGGTCTGATTTGGGCGATTGTCGCAGTCACCATAGCAGGGCTTCTTCTGTGCGCGGCGCTTGCGCGTTCCATGGAGGCGCCGTATCGGCGCACTGTAGCTGCCGTCTCTACTGCCTGACCAAGGCACGCTAACGCGCCATGGCCAGGTGGGACTCTTACCAGGCAGCGGTCGATGAGGCACGGTTTGCACCCGAGGACTTCTGGCGACAGGCTGCTGCCGGGATCTCCTGGATCAAACCATTCGACCGGGTTCTCGATCGCTCGGCAGCACCGCTCTATCGGTGGTATCCCGGTGGAGTTCTGAATACCTGTTACAACGCGATCGATCTCCATGTGGAGCAGGGGCGGGGAGATCAGGCGGCCGTCATCTACGACAGTCCGGTAACGGGCGTCAAACGGAAGTTAACCTATAAGCAACTTCTCGAGGAGGTGGCGCGCTTCGCGGGAGTGCTGGTCTCGCAGGGTGTAGTCAAGGGAGACCGGGTCATCGTCTATATGCCGATGATCCCCGAGACGCTCATCGCCATGTGTGCATGCGCCCGTATAGGGGCTGTTCACTCGGTTGTGTTTGGCGGATTCGCGGCGCGTGAGCTGGCGGCGCGTATCGATGATGCGAAGCCGAAAATCGTGCTGTCGGCTTCCTGCGGGATCGAGGGCACGCGGATTGTTGCCTACAAGCCGATACTCGAGGAGGCTCTGGCGGCGGCGGCCCACAAGCCCGAACGGTGCATCATCCTGCAGCGTCCACAGCAGCTTTGCGATCTGAGATCCGGAAGTGACCTGGATTGGTCAGAGGCGGTAGGGGAAGCCGCGCCGGTGGGGTGCGTACCCGTATTATCGACTGACCCGCTGTATATCCTCTATACCTCTGGAACGACAGGCAGGCCCAAGGGCGTCGTGCGAGACAATGGTGGCCACGCGGTAGCTCTGAAGTGGTCGATGCAACACGTCTATGACGTTCAACCGGGCGATGTGTTCTGGGCGGCCTCCGATTTCGGATGGGCGGTGGGACACTCGTATCTCGTTTATGGACCCTTGCTCCACGGGTGCACGACAGTCGTGCACGAGGGGAAGCCGGTTGGAACTCCGGATCCCGGAAATTTCTGGAGAGTCGTGCAGGAGCACAGGGTGAAGCTTCTCTTCACAGCTCCAACGGCGATTCGTGCGATCAAGCGCGAGGATGCCGCGGGTGAGTATTTTGGGCGATACGACACATCGAGTCTGCAATCGTTGTTTCTTGCCGGCGAGCGGTTGGATCCGGACACGTACCATTGGGCGCGCAGACTGTTGCAGCGGCCCGTGATAGATCATTGGTGGCAGACCGAGACGGGTTGGCCTGTGGCATCGAATTGCATGGGACTCCAGCCTCTGCCTTTCAAGCCGGGCTCTCCCACCAAGCCTGTACCCGGATTCGTGGTGGAGATTCTGGATGAGCAGGGCCAATGGTTGGCGCCGAATCGGGAGGGCGCTGTGGCCATCCGCCTGCCGATGCCTCCCGGGTGCCTGTCGACCTTGTGGGATAACGAAGTGGGGTTGCGGGATACGTATTTGAAACGCTTCCCGGGGTATTACCTCACCGGCGATGGTGGCTACATCGATGACGATGGGTATCTTTACATCATGGGTCGGATCGATGATGTGATCATCGTTTCAGGCCATAATCTTTCGAGCGGTAGCATTGAAGAGGTCCTCGCGAGTCACCGCGACATCGCGGAGTGCGCCGTGTTTGGTGTGAAAGATCCCCTGAAAACGCAGGTTCCATTGGCGTTGGTCGTGCTGAAGGCCAACGTGCAACGCGAGCACGCCACGATCAAGCGCGAGCTGATCGATCTCGTGCGTCGGGAAGTGGGGCCTGTTGCCAATCTCAAGCAAGTCGGGATCGTGGCGCGGCTTCCCAAGACCCGTTCCGGCAAGGTGATGCGCAGTACGATGCGGAAGATTGCGAACGGGGAGGCCTACCAGGTGCCTCCTACAATTGAGGATCCTGCCGTGCTCGGCGATATCACAGCGGCGCTTCAGGAGCTGGGATACCCAGCGGTCAGGACGTGAGAGCCCTAATATGAATACCCAGAAATCGGATAGTCAGGACTTCTTCTCGCGCAACGCGGCCGACATTGTCGGTGACATTGATCGGGAGATGTCCCGTGGATTGCGAGAGTCCGCGTTCACTACTCAGGAGAAGTTGGCGCTTTCTTGTCGCATCCTGGCCGACGAGGGCCACGCTCGCACATTGGCGGGGCAGATTACGGTGCGTGCGGATGCGTCCGGTGGGTATTGGACTACTCCGTTTGGCTTCGGTTTTGGGGAAATCACCAGCCGGCAAGTGCTTCGGATGGATGGTGATATGCGCACGGTGGAGGGGGTTGGCAATGCCAATCCGGCGGTTCGCTTCCATCTTTGGGTGTATCGCTCACGACCTGAGGTCAACTGCATCGTGCATACGCATCCTCCGCACGTGGCCGCGTTGTCTATGCTGGATCGGCCTCTGAGTGTCGCGCATATGGATGCGACGGTCTTCCATGAGGATTGCGCGTGGTTGAGGGATTGGCCGGGGGTGCCGCTGGCCAATGAGGAGGGGAGGTTGATTTCGGAGGCGCTGGGGTCGAAGCGGGCCATTTTGCTGGCGCATCATGGGCTGCTGACTACGGGGCGCACTTTGGAGGAGGCGGTCTATCTTGCCGTGTTGCTCGAGCAGGCTGCGCAGTTACAGCTGCTTGCGCAGTCGGTTGGGGAGATCCGGCCGATGCGGGGTGAGTTGGCGCGGGAGGCGCACGACTTTCTGTTGAAGGATGCGGTGGTTCGGGCGACGTTTGCTTATTGGGCGCGGCGAGTTGCGCAGAGGTATCCGGAGGCAGTGTAAGGGAGGTCGGGGCGGGTGCTGATCAGCGGACTGTTAGCTCAGCCTGTCGCTGCACCGACATGAGCTTCAGCAGCTGTGGGAGCTTCTTTGCCTTGAACGCCTTGATGTGCAGGAAAGGCGCGGGGTCGATCGCGTCAGCTACGTGCACGTGATATCGCTTCGCAACTTTGCGGCCGGCGTCGGAGAGGGCGAGATCCTCGACTCGGCGCAGATGTCGCAGTGAGACCGGGCGCTCACCGATCTGCTGGCGCTCAGCTTCCTGGGATGTGATGTCTCTCAAGAACTCGCGCGCCATCGCTACCGCCAACTGCAATTGGGCGATGCCGTGCTCGTCCTGTTTCTCGACGAGCCCATACACGTTTTCGAGTCGACCCTGGAGAACATCCAGCGGATGCATGATCCGAAAGCTCCCTGCGGGGCTCTCGGCAACGACGGCGTGCTTCGCAAGGCTTTCGGTGCTGACATTTCCATACACGCGTGACAATACGTCAATGTTGACGTAGTCCCCTCCGGGCAGGTCTTTCTCAACCTGCCCTGCAAGTAGCGTGAGGTCTCTTTGGCGACGGAATGTCGCTTTCGCTCCCAACCCGCGTGCCAACCGATCAACGTCTGCCCGGGTCCCGACGAAATCAACGTCCTTCGTTACCGCAATGGGCGGTGCAGGCACGCTGTAATAGGCCGCCCAAAAAGCCAGGGCCTGCCCGCCGACGAGAATCATTTCGATACAGGCGAGCTCCAGAATGCGGGCGAGGAGCTCCGGGGCCGGGTGTGTCTCACCAGGCGGGACCAACGGATTACTTTCCGTCTAATTCTGGAAAGCGGATTTTCGTTTTTCGTGCCAGAGCGACAGGGAAAAGGTACATGCTCTGCGGGTCAGCCAATCCCAACTTCAACAGGGCACGTTCACGCGCTCGACGGTCACCCTCGATGACCTGTTGTACTTGTGAGGTCGTGACGCCGGCGGCCTCGATGGCTCGTCCCAGCGCCGCCCAGTATTCGATTTGCTGCGCAAGGGAGCGATGCGCACTGGCGCTGGCAGAATCCGCCAGTTCGTACAAGTCATCGGATACACGGATGGATTTGGCCATGGATCGCAGAATATCGCGAAATGTGGCACTTTACCACCTGCTGGCGTCAAGGGTGCAGGGCTACCGCCCTGCAGCATCCCTTTGACAAGATATTTCCATATAGAGCAAGATTCTCTATATGGGATAAACCAGAATAAGGGGCGCCTCGGGTGAAGAAGTGGATCATCGGGATAGTCGCGGCTCTGGGTTCCGGTGTGGTCTGGGGCGCGCCCTACGACCTGGTCATTCGCGGCGGGAGAGTGCTGGACCCCGAGACCGGGCTGGATAAGTCGCTGAACGTGGGGATCAGCGCAGGCCACATCGTGCGCATCTCGGCCGAGCCGCTCGTCGGGGCGCGTACGGTGGATGCGCAAGGGCTCGTTGTTGCACCCGGCTTCATCGATCTTCATCAGCATGCGCAGGATGACGTTTCGGGGGTTTTGAAGGCGTTCGACGGGGTCACGAGTGGTCTCGAGATGGAGATCGGCGTGCCGGACGTCAAAGCGTTTCTGGCGCGCAAGTCCGGTCATTCCCTCATCAACTACGGGACGACGGCGAGTCATTCCGCCGCGCGGGCCGCAGCCTTCGGTCAGCCGCTGGCACCGACAGATCTCATTCCTGCGAGTGGGCGAGCTACGAATGAGCCCGCCACGGCGGGGCAACTCGCGCAAATGGAGGCTCGTCTTCAGCAGGAGCTCGATGCCGGCGCTCTGGGTATCGGCATGGGGATTCAGTACGTACCGGGTGCGACGCGTCAGGAGATCATCGAGATTTTCCGGTTGGCTGCGAGTCGGCACGTTCCGGTGTTCACGCACGTGCGCAGTGCTGGGAAAAAGGAGCCGGGGTCCAGCGTAGAGGCCGTCGAAGAAGTCATTGGCGCTGCCGCGGTGACGGGTGCCGCTTTGCAGATCGTGCATATCAACTCGAGTTGTCTTGCTGATGCTCCCGAGTGTCTGTCCATGATAGCCGGCGCGAGGGCGCGCGGGCTCGACGTGACCACGGAGGCCTATCCGTACGTTGCCGGTATGACTGAAATCAATTCGGCACTGTTCAATCCGGGGTGGCAGGAGAAGTTTGGGATCGGCTATGACGCGTTGATGCTTCCGAACACGGGTGAGCGACTGACCAAGGAGCGGTTCGATGAGCTGCATGCCTCGCCAAAATCAACGCCCGTGGTTCTGTTCGTCAATCGCCAGGAGGTCGTCGACGCCGTCATCGCCGACCCGCTTGCCTCGATCGCCAGTGATGGTGAGTTGGGGCATCCGCGTGATGCTGGGACGTATTGCAAGATTCTGGCGCGCTATGTGCGCGAGCTGCGGACGGTCACCTTGATGGACGCGATCCGCAAAATGAGTTTGATGCCCGCGCAGCGGCTGGAAAAGGCGACTGTTGCGGCGCGGCGCAAGGGGCGCCTGCAGGAGGGGGCGGATGCGGACATCGTTGTGTTTGATCCGGCGACGGTCACGGATCGGGCAACGTACGAGCATCCTACGGAGCACAGCACCGGTATGCGATTTGTGGTGGTGAATGGTGTGCTCGTGATTGACAAGGGGGCGATCGTACCTGGGGTTTTGCCAGGTAGAAGTATTGTGGCTGGCCCCTAGTGGAGCGGTTGCTCGGAACGATCTGGACTTGAGGAGAGTGCGGTAATGGGCGTGAAGCTGAACCGGGCCAGCTTGGGGCACAAGCGTGTTGGGAGGGGAATGGCGGCACGGGCAGTGGCGTGGTTGGTAGCGCTTGCGGCTCTCTTGAACCTCGTCGGTGCGGCTTATGCTGGTCCGCTGGAGGATGCCGCTAAGGTCGAATGGCGCTGGAATGTGAGGATCCCGCTGAGGGATGGCGTGCACCTGAGCGCCATCGCCTACCTTCCCGCTGGTCAGCAAAAGCCGCGCCCTTGTGTCTTTACGTTGACACCCTACATCGCGCAGTCCTATCACGATCGTGGTGAGTATTTTGCCTCGCATGGTTATCCCTTTCTCCTGGTCGATGTGCGCGGCCGCGGCAACTCCGAGGGCGAATTCCATCCGCTGATTCAGGAGGCCAAGGACGGCTACGATGTTGTCGAGTGGCTCGCGCAGCAGCCCTACTGCAATGGCAAAGTCACCATGTGGGGTGGCTCTTACGCAGGTTATGACCAGTGGGTGACGGCAAAGGAGCGGCCACCGCACCTCGCCACGATCGTGCCGGTCGCGGCACCGGCCGCTGGCGTTGATTTTCCGGCGCGCAACAACATCTTTTCGACCTACATTGAGCAGTGGCTGACGTTCACGAGCGGTAAGGCTTCGCAGCTCAATGTGTTTGCAGATCAGCCATTCTGGAACAACGCGTACCTTCGCCTGGCGGAGTCGGGGGCTGCGTTTCGCGGCTTCGATTCGCAAGTGGGTAATCCCAGCCAGGTTTACCAGGAGTGGGTGAGTCATCCGGAGGTGGACGGCTATTGGGATTCCTACAATCCGACTGCCGCGGACTACGCCGCCCTGACCCTGCCTATCCTGACCATCACCGGGATGTATGACGACGATCAGCCAGGGGCTCTCGCGCACTACTCACGGTACATGCAGGCCGCTTCTGGCGAGGGCAAGGCGCGACATTTCCTCGTAATCGGCCCGTGGAATCACGCCGGTACGCGCACTCCCCAGGCGGAATTTGGTGGTCTCAGCTTTGGGCCCGCCAGCCTGGTCGATCTGCCACAGCTCCATCTCGACTGGTACCGCTACACCATGGAAGGCGGGCCTCGGCCTGAGTTTCTGAAGAAGGCGGTGGCCTACTACGTGACCGGTGCGGAGAAGTGGCGCTACGCTGACAGCTTGGAAGCGGTTACCTCAAAGGTCGCGCCGTTCTATCTCGACTCGACCGGTGACGCAGCACACGATCTGTACTCGGCCGGCTCGTTAGGGGGTGACAGAGCAGGGCACGGTACGGCCGATCACTACGGTTACGATCCAGCGGATCTGTCCACCGCGCGCGTGGAGGCCCATACCGATCTGGAGTCACTGCGGAACGTCGAAGTATTGCATGCGAACCCCTCGAAGCTCGTGTACGTGTCGGCACCGTTCGCGGCGGATACCGAAGTCTCGGGCTTCTTTCGTTTGACCGCGTACATTGCGATCGATCAGCCGGATACGGACTTTGCGGTTTCGATACTGGAAGTGGCACGGAATGGTGTCGTTACACCGTTGTCGAGCGATGTCATGCGCGCCAGGTACCGCGAGAGTCTGCGCAAAGGAACGCTGGTCACGACGAAGCAGCCGCTGGCTTACGAGTTCAAATCGTTCACGTTCGCATCCAGACTCGTCAAGGCTGGGTCAAGACTCGTGCTGGCCCTCACTGCCGCCAATTCGATTCTCCTCGAGAAGAACTACAACTCCGGTGGCAATGTCGTGGATGAGACCAAGAGCGATGCACGGCCGGTCAAAGTAACGCTTTTCCATGATGCGCAGCATCCCAGCGCGCTGTATATCCCGCTTGGAGCGGCTGAGTCTCCATGACTCGCCTGCGCCGCGAATGCGACCGTTCGACCTGCTGTTGCGACCGCTCGCCATGATTCGGGGGTTCCCCAACACGGGCTCGGCATACTTCCTCAAGCCCGTCGACAATAAGAGGCACGGATGAATATCGCGCGAATCACAGCGGCATTGGTTGCTGCTCTCATGAGTCTGACTGCATCAGGTGAGATTCCCCAGAACGCAGGTCCACACGATCTCAATGCTGCGGATGTTGCAGCCTGGCTCGACGGTCTGCTGCCGTATGGTCTCAAGAATGGTGACATTGCAGGGGCCGTCGTCGCCGTGGTCAAAGACGGTAACGTGCTTTACCAGTCCGGGTACGGCTACGCCGATGTGGACCGCAAAATCCCGATGGACGCCGAGCACGTCATGACCCGGATCGGTTCCACCTCCAAGCTGTTCACCTGGACGGCGGTCATGCAACTGGTGGAGCAGGGGAAGCTCGATCTGAACCGCAATGTCGATGATTACCTCGATTTCAAGGTGTCTCCGAGCGGTGGCCCACCGATTACCCTCCTGGACCTGATGAATCACAAGGGCGGCTTCGAGGAAGGTCTCAAGGACCTCCTGATGTTTGATCCGCACGCGCTGATCTCGACCGAAACCTATTTGAAACAGCATCCGCGTCCGCTGATGTTCCGTCCCGGCACGGTCCCTGCGTACTCGAACTATGGCACCGCGCTGGCGGGCTATATCGTGCAGCGGGTCTCCGGGGAGCCCTACGAGCGCTACATCGACCAGCACATCTTCCAGCCGCTCGGGATGCAGCATTCGACCTTCGAGCAACCGCTGCCCGAGCGTTTCAAGGGCATGGCTGCACTGGGCTATCGCTCGGCTTCCCAGCCCGCGCAGCCCTATGAGCTGGTGGTGACCGCACCCGCGGGGTCGGTAGCGACCACGGCAGCGGATATGACACGATTCATGCTCGCTCATCTGCAGCAGGGCCACCTGGGCACATACGACATGTTGAGCGCCCAGACAACACAACTGATGCACAGTCCTTCCGAGGCCGCCTTGCCTGGCTTTGCGTCGATGGCTCATGGATTCTTTCATGAGACTCACAATGGGCACCTTTTGATCGGGCATGGCGGCGACACCATCTACTTTCATACCGAGCTCGATCTGTTACCCGATGACGGTGTCGGCATTTTCTATAGTTTCAACAGTCGTGGCCGCGACCAGTCCGTCTATGGTTTGCGCAAAGCCGTCATTGATCAGTTCATGGATCGATACTTTCCCGAGCCGGCCGCGGCCGCCGATCCTCCCGCCCTTGCGTCCGCCAAGGCGGATGCCCTGAGGATCGCGGGACGGTACGAGTCTTCCCGTCGCGTCGAGCATGGTTTCCTGAGTGTGTTTTACCTCTTACAGCAGGAGGTCATCGGGGCGAACCCCGATGGGACCATCGTGGCGCCGAAGGCTTTCGAGCCCGGTGAGGCTCACTTTCGCGAAGTGGCGCCGGATGTGTGGGCTGAAATCGACGGGACCCGTCAACTGGCGCTGCGCGATGTCAACGGGGTCAAGACGGTCGTTGACAGTGAAGACCCGACATCGGTGCTTCAGGCTGTGCCTGGGCGTAAGGCGTCATCGTTGAATCTGACCGTGTTGGTGGGCTCGTTCCTCGTATTGGCGGTGGCCGTCATTCTGTGGCCCGTCGCTTACCTGGTCAGACGGCACTACCGGCCGCTTCCCGTTCAGGCGGCAGAGGCACGACGCATGCGGACCCTGCTGCGCATCGCCGCCGCGTTCGGCGTGCTTTGGCTGATCGCCTGGAGCATCGTGCTCTCTCCGGTGCTCAGCGTGCAGTTGGATTTCTACAGTGCGGCGCATGATGCGCTGATCCGCACTTTGCAGATCGCGGGGCTCGTCGTGATGGCACTGGCGTTGGCGGGGCTCTGGGGGTTCTGGCGCCTCCTGCGGACAGGGATCTCATGGCCTGCCCGGGTTGGCAATGGGTTGATCGCCGCATCCTTGCTCGGACTGGTGTGGATCGGGTTTGTCGGCGGGCTGATGGGATTCAGCCTGAATTACTGACCTCAGCATCGGCACTTTCGGGTGGGGCATCGGATGCTTCACACATCGAGGCCCACGGTGATGGTTCCCGTATAGCCGGCCGAAACACTGCCAGAGAGCGACGGGGTTTGCTGGGCGATCTGCGCGGCGGTGCTCGAGGCGAACACCATGTCGGTGGATGTCGTGACAGCCTCGAAGTTCGAGACGCTGCCGCTGTAGCCTGTCGCGTTGTTGTATACGGTGGTGCAGAGGCTCGAGGGCATGGCCATTTGGGATGTCAGAACGGAGCTGGCGTAACTCGTCGCTGCCGCGAGGCTCGGATAGACCTCCAGATGGATGTGGGGATAGCGTCCGGAATAGCAGGCCGGGAAAATGGTCGTGAAAGTGACCTGGCCGTTGGCATCCGCTACCTGCACCCCGCGCAGGTAGTTCTCGTTCTGGATGTCCGAGGAGTACAAGGAGTATTCGCCGCTACGGTTGCAATGCCAGATGTAGATGGCGTAGTCCGCCAGGATCGCGCAATTGTTGTTGGCGTTGACCAGGTTGATGGTCAGTACCAGCGGGACACCCTGGGCGGTCGTGGTGGATGAGCCGAAGCTGCTGCGGATGTCGCTGCGCACGATGCCGCTCTGAGTCAGGATGTTGGAGACCGTACCGTTGACGGTATTGGAGCCGTCAGAGGGGTAGGGGCCGTTCGTTTCGGGTGGGTCGGCCACGCAGCTGGCGGTGCTGGTGGTGGTGCCGGAGGTCGAGCCGCTGGAACTGGAGCTCGAGCTGGAGGAACTGCTCGAGCTCGTGCTGCTCGAGTCATCACCGCCGCCTCCGCAGGCAACGAGCGCGGCAGCCGCCCCGCCCGACATGAGCCATCCCAGCATCCGGCGTCTTTCCCGCAGCCGCTGCTCGTGCAGCCGCCGCGCCATCATTTCCAGGTCGTGCTGCAATCCAAGGTGATGGTCGTGGTCGTCGTGGCGATGGGAAGTCATTCGTGTCTCCTACGTCGGAAGGCCAGGTGCTACGGCTTCAGGCGGAGGTACGCTACGCGACGGGTTTTGCGGGCGAATGCCGGCGTTTGTCAGCCGTTGACACAAAGGGCGGGGATTGTGGCGAGCGGTGACAAATGCCGCTTACACTCGTCTGCTATTGATAGGGGATGAGTACGCCGGCCACTGATATGGATCAGCAACCCCTGATACTCGTCGTCGACGACGACCCGGACCTGCGCAAGCTGATCACCGAATTCCTATCGACACGGGGTTTTCGGGTGGCGGCCGCGGAAAACGCGGCTGTCATGCTGCGCATGATCGAGGCCGAGCGGCCGGATCTGATCATTCTGGATGTGATGATGCCTGGCGAGGACGGACTCAGCGTCGCGCGACGCCTTTCGAGTGAGAAAGGGCCTGCGGTGATTATGTTGAGCGCGCTGGGGAGCGACACGGATCGTATCATTGGCCTGGAAATCGGTGCCGATGACTACCTCGCCAAGCCCTGCAACCCCCGTGAGCTCCTGGCGCGGGTGCGGGCGGTGTTGCGCAGGCAAAGTGCCGGAGAGTCCCACACGGAGCATGACGGGCAGGTGTACGCGTTTGCGGGCTGGCGCCTCGATGTGCTGCGTCGCGATTTGCGTGACCCGACCGGGATCTTCATCGAGCTCTCTGACGGAGAGTTCGCGTTGCTGCGGAGTTTTGTGGAGCATCCGCAGCGGGTTTTAAGTCGCGATCAACTCCTCGAATACGCGCACGGTGGCACTACGCGGGATGTTTACGATCGTGCCATCGATACCCAGATCAGTCGGCTGCGACGCAAGCTCAATGAGCGCGTCAATGAGGAGTTGATCCGCACGGTTCGCAATGAAGGCTACATGTTGCTGCCCAAGGTGACCCGGTTGTGAGTCTCAGGTGGCGCTCGCTTTCGATCTACGGTCGTACTTTCCTGCTGATGTTGGCGGCGTTGGTGGTGGCGGAGGCGGTGGGGATCGCGTTTGTGATTTATCGGCCGCCTACGCATGATGCGCCGGTGCCATTTTCGGGGTTGGCGCGGGTGTTGGCAGGGCGGGGGGAGAGCGGCGGCGCCGGGGCCTCGCCGGCGCAAGGGTTGGCCGGGCCGCGCAAACCTCCTGGACAGCAAGGCGCCTTCGGGGGGCCACCCGGACTTCCGCCTGGCCCACCACCGGACGATGTAGGTCGCCGGCTCGGGGGCGGTCCTCCTTTCGGAGGGCCACCAGGACCGCCGGGATCCCTGGGTTTACCACCTGACACCTCGCTGGTCACGGCAATCTCCTCAACAAGACCTGTGCCAGCCAACGAAAAGCTCGCCACCGCGGATACCCTGCGTGCTCTGCTCGCAAGCCAGCTCGGCGTCGACAGTGCCAGCGTTGTTTTCTACGCGACCCCGGCCGACGTCCGCTCAGCCGCGACCGCCCATATCGGCAACATCATGCTCCGTGACAGCTTTCTAGCTGGGGTGCGCCGGTCTGATGGGACCTGGCGGTCGGTCAATCGCGTCGTGGAAGGTTTTCCTAACGCGCTGCATCGGCGGGCAATGCTGCTCTTTGCGCTCGGCGCCGCGACCCTGATGCCATTGGCGTGGTTGTTTGCCCGCGCCCTCTCTGCGCCTATTCGCAGATTCTCTGAAGCTGCCCAGCGCCTAGGGATGGATCCCTCGGCGCCTGCCTTGGCGCGCGAGGGGCCGAGGGAAATGTTGGTAGCCGTCGATTCGTTCAACACCATGCAGGCGCGGCTCAACCGCCTCATCCGCGAGCGCACCAACATGGTCGGAGCTATAGCCCACGACCTGCGGACTCCTCTCACACGCCTGGCCTTCCGACTCGATGACTTGCCGTCGCCGTTGCGCGAGAAGGTCGACCGTGACATTCAGGAGATGAAGACCATGATCTCCGCGGCGCTCGATTTCATTCGCGACCGCTCCGTCACGACTCAGCTGGAACGGCTGGATTTCCGGTTGCTCGTCGAAAGTGTCGTCGATAATCAGAGTGACCTGGGGCACGATGTCACCCTTCAGGCCGGAGAGCCGCTGACGCTCACCGGGAATCCGCTCGCCCTGCGGCGCATGATCGCCAACCTGGTGGAGAACGCGCTGAAGTATGGGGAGCGTGCCCGTTTGCGCCTGCGGGTCGTCGACAATCGCTGTGTGCTGGAGATCGATGACGACGGTCCCGGCATTCCGGAATCCCTTCAGGAGCAGGTCTTCGAGCCCTTCTTTCGCCTCGAGAGCTCGCGTAATCGCGACACCGGTGGCATTGGTTTAGGCCTTTCCACCGTGCGTGCGATCGTGCTCGAGCACGGGGGCGACATTACGCTTGGCAATCGCAAGGGGGGAGGGCTGCGCGTCAGCGTTGTGCTACCCGTGACGCCCTAGTTGGTCGGCCTTATTTGGCGGTGGGAGGCTGTCAGCGAGATTGGCCCGGCGTTGGGTTACTCAGATGGGCAGAGGGCCGCTGCCATCCGATACCGGGCGCAGTGAAAGCTGAAAGGTGGTCCCTACCTCGACATGGGGAGCAAGGGAGATCCGGCCGCCGTGCTTCTCAGCGACGACGCGCACGAATGCCAGTCCGAGTCCCGCGCCTCCCGGATCCACACCGCCTCCATGCAATCCGCGAGAAAAGCGCTGAAAGAGCGCCGGGCGACGCGAAGGCTCGATTCCAGGGCCTTGATCGGCGACGCTGACCACATAGCTGCCATCGCGCAGCGCGCAAGACAGCATCACACGCCCGCCGGGCGGCGAAAACTTGACCGCGTTGCCCAGTAGATTGACCACCGCGCGTGCAATCAACTGCCGGTCGCCACTGATCAAGCAAGGATCATCCGGCAGGCTCGGCGCTATCGTAATGTTGCGTGCCTGAGCCGCAGCCCAGACCTCGTCATATGCATCCTGCACTGAGTCACGGAGGTCGAAAGTATCGAATGCGGCAGGATTTGCCGACTCAGCACGTGCCAGCGCGACGAAGCTATCGAGCAGGGCCAACATGCGTTGCGCCAACAGATCCAGACGCTGCGACAATTCCTGTGGCGGCAGGGCACGCGCGGGGTCCCGTTGCAGTTGTGCGAGACCCAGTAATGATGTCGCCGGGCTCTTCATGTCGTGAGATAGAAAGCGCACGACATCTTCCCGTTCGCGCTGTACGGCGCGTAGGGCGGTGATATCGGCCAGGTCGACGACCGTGCCAACGCGTTGGTGCGCGCTGTCATGGAACGGTACGGCTCGCGCCAGGAAGTGCCGACCCGACTGAGCTAGAGTCAGCTCCTGTGTACAGGGCGCTCGAGCCGCCAGGGTCGTGAACTGCAAGCTTTCCGCCCCTGCGCGCCTGAGCAGCACGTCGACCTCCATACCCTCCAGCGCGACGGAGTCTTCGAGTCCAAGTAAAGAGGCGGCGGCCGGATTGGCCAGAACGACGTGGCCCGATTCGTCCGCAAGGATTGTAGGGTCCGGAAGACTATTGACCGTGTCCGCGAGCAGTCGGCGCACGCTACGCAGCCGCTCGGTCGCCTGGCGCAAGAGATCGATGCGACGCTGCACAAAGTCACTCGAATCCGACCGCGCATCCACGGACGGCAGCTCCCGCAGCAGCGGAAATCGCTCACGCGCCAGCTGAACGAACTGCTCTTCGAGGAATGCCTGTGTCGCCTCGAGCCTCTGCCAACTCCAAAGCGGATAGGCCAACACGAGGGCCGCCAGCGTCGGTGTCGGGGGCCACCACCAGCCCGCGCGCATTGCCAGCATCGCGCCGCCGAGCGTTGCGACCCACAGCGCGATGACCAACAGCAGAGATTGACGGGGCGCCAGGCGCTGCAGCCCGAAACCCGCCAGCAGGATCAAGATCGCCCCGAGTACCAGGGTCATCGGCAACCCGACCGGCCGGATCAGAGATCCGGTGCGCAATCCCTGCAGGACGTTGGCCACCACTTCAACACCCGGCATCGGTCGGCTGTGCCCTGACAAAGGCGTCGGCAGCGCATCACCCGCACCTTGGGCCGTGAGCCCCACGAGAACAATCTTTCCGCGCAAAGCAGACGACGGTACGGTTCCCCGTAGGACGTCGACATAGGAAACCTCATGAAAGTGTCCCGGTGGCCCGAGGAACGGGATGAGAATCCGATAGTCGCGAACCCACGCGGTCGGCTCTGGGAGGACGTTGGGATGGCGCGTGCCCAACAGCCTGACCGGCTGCTCGCCCGGGATGTTTGCGAGCAACGCCAGAGCCAGGTACGGCCGGCTGGGCGCGCCCGCCCCCTCGAGCAGGAAGACGCTGCGGACGATGCCGTCCGAATCGATCTCGAGCTGAGAGTGTCCAATGCCCGCAACGGCACTAGCCAGCACAGGGATCGGCAGGCGCTCGCGCGGGGGTTGATCCGAGCGCATCTCGGCGAACGAGGGAAGAATAGTCGGGGGGCCCCGCGACATCGCGGTCGCAAGAGCGGTGTCCCCGGCAGGCGAGTTGGAATCGCGCTCAGTGAGTAGGAAATCGAGCGCAACGGCGCGTACCCCTGCCGCGCGCAGTCGATCCAACAGGGCCGCATGGACCGCACGAGGCCACGGCCAGCGCCCCAACTCAGCCACACTGGCGTCGTCCACGGCAACGATGACGACGTCAGTCGGTGCTGGGCCGCCGGGTAGCCCGGCATCATAAATAGACCAATCGATGCGCCCGAAGATACCGGACACATAGGACAACAGCGTGAGGAGCACCAAGGCGAGCAGCAACCACAGCCGCTGCCGACCCAGCAGCGCCGGCCAAGAGGGGCGGCTCATGCCAGCAAGCCGATCAATATCGCGCCGGCTACCGGCACGGCGATCCGCAACCACAAGGGTATGGGTACATTGAACGATTGGGAGGGCCCGAACGGATCCTCACCGCCGTCCGCTTCGATAATCTGAACGCGAGCGTAATAGGTCCCGGTGCGCAGATGTGGGATGGAGAGCTCCTGAGCATCGACAACACGGTCGATGACAGGCCGGGCAAAAGCCGCGTCCCGCGCGATCTGGACCCGAAATCGGGTCGCATCGGTGCTCCGCCAGCGCAACTCCACCGAGCCCCGATGAATGACCGGTGTCGCGAGCACTGGCGGACTCGGCCGCTGCGCGACCGGCGGCGGTGGGGCAACATGTTGTGTGATCGCCTTGGTCGCATCCGGTCCTTCCAACCCGAGCTGATCGATCGAACGCACGCGTAACCAGAACTTGCCCTCCGGTGGCAATGCCAGGGTCGCGCGGGGCTCTGTAGGGTCCGCGTCCGCAATAATCGTATGAAAGTCCGGGTCGGGGGCGAGCTGCGCGCGATAGCGCGCGGCCCCGGCGACAGCGGGCCATTCGACATTCAATTGCGGTGCGGTGTTGGTAGCGGCGATCGTTGTAAGATCGGGTGGCGGCAGGAGCCTGACCGGAGGGAGAGGTACACCATTGCGCTCGACGCGTGTCCCGAATCCAGCCGGCACCGGAACTTCCGAGCTCGCTCCCGACACAGCGACCGTTCCTTCCAACGTTTCGTCGGTTGCATTGGCGGCATCGGCGTCGAAGCCGGTGCGGAACTGTGTCCCACGAACCGCGGAGACGGCCACCGGAGTTTGAATCTCGAATCGTCCCACATCCCGGTGGGGCTTCACGACCGTCTGGACACGGCCGGACTCGAGTTTCAGGCGAACGTCGTGCGCACCGCTCACACCGGTCACCTGTTGCAGCGTCTCGAGACGCAGTGCACTCGACTTCTGCAACGTAATGACCGAGCCATCCGCGAGGTTGAGAGTCACCGAGCCATCGGTCCCTGTCTGGATGAGACTCCCCTGGGGAAGAGCCGCGCCCGGCTCAATGGCCTTGCCATCCAGCAGTGCCGAGCCGGCGACGTTGCTCACCGCGGCAGTCTCCGCGCTCGTGCGAAGCCATGCATAAGGAATGCGGATTTCGGTTCCGAGCGGTATGCGACGCGGATTGGCGATACCGTTACGGGTCTGAACGTCGACCCAGCGGGCAGGCTCGCGCAGCAGACGCCGGCTCAGCCCGATCAAGGTGTCACGCGCCTGGGCGCGATAGACGAACTCGTCGCCATTGGCGAGCGGCTGCGCTAGCCCGAGGCGAGGGAAAGCGGACCCGATGACGAGCCCGCCGACTGCTATCAACGCCGCAATCCGCGACGCTCCACGAGGACTCATCCCGGCGAGCTTCCTGTTGACTCGAGGCGATACCCATAGCCATAGACCGCGGTCAAGCGCAGTCCGATGGCAGCCGACAGCCCGAGGACCTTGCGTACGCGGCTGACATGCATATCGACGGTGCGCGTCGTAGTCGTGTCGCCTTGTCCCCAGACCAGCTGCATGATGTGCGTCCGCGACAGCACCTTGCCGACGTTGCTGAAGAGTAACGTGGCTACTTCAAACTCGCGCGGCGTCAGCTCGAAGGCAACTCCGTTGCTCTCGATGCAGCGGCGACGCAGATCGATGCGGAAGGGCGCGACTTCCAGTACCTCGCCGGAGCCTGCATCCTCGCGAGCCCGCCGCCCGGCGGCCTCGACCCGCGCCAGCAGCTCGCGCTCACGCGGTGGCTTGATCAGGAAGTCGTCGGCGCCGGCTTCGAGCGCCTGTACCACATCCGCCTCGTCATCGCGATGGGTGAGGAATACTACGGGCGTTCGCAGAGCCAACTGCCTGCGGATGGTCTGCAGCACCTCGTAGCCGGAGATGTCCGGAATCTCCCAATCGAGCATCAGAAGATCGAACGGCTGCACACGAAGTTGCCGCACCAGCGCCGCCCCCCGGCTGAAGACCTGCACCTGGTGCCCCGCGCTCTGCAGCAGCGAGCTCGTGCGATCCGCATGTTCCTGCTCATCTTCGAGTAATGCGATCCGCATATCCCAAGGTCCGACCCGTCCTGCGCCTGCAGCGAATATAGACCAACAGCACGGGCGCGCACCAGCCGCACCCGAGGGCCACGCCCCGATTTGACACAAGTTTACAGTCGCGCGCCGTGGCCTTCGGGATACTCCCGTCCCCATGGCGGGCGGGTGTGGGACGATCGAGGAAACCGGATGATTGCCAAAGTCAGCATGTTGACTGTTGCGGAAGCCTTCGGCGACGCCGTCGAAGGTGCCCTGAGGCGTCGGGAGATGACGCTGCAACAGGTTGCCGCCCGCTCGCGTGTCAGTATTGGACATCTCCAGGAGCTCATCCGAGGTGAGGCGGAACCGAAGCTCGGTCCCTTGATCCGGCTGGCGACGGCCATCGGCGTCTCGCCGATATGGCTGCTGGAGGAAGTGCTCGCCAACGCCGAGCTGCACCATGACTTCTCCCTGCCGGTCAGCATCGATGCCCGCGCGGCCCGACTGCGGTCGATCGGGGCCGCTCTGACCGCGGCACTGATCGGCTGCACGGACCAGGAATTGTCACACAGCACGGTGGTCGGGGACCGACTGCTGCGAGAACTGGCCAAATACGCGTTGACCATCGTCGCACTGCCGTTCCGGGGATATGAGCTTGGATCCTCCATTCAGTGACGGCGAGGGCCCTCCGATCGCCCGGCTTCTGATCGTCGACGACGAGGCGACGGTGATGACCTCGCTGTGCCGCTTGTTGCGGCTCGAAGGGTATGCGACGACAGGCGTTCTGTCGGGCAAAGCGGCGCTCGAGGCATTACGCGGGGCTCGGTTCGACATCATCGTCACCGACCTGACGATGCCCGATCTGGACGGAATCGCGCTGCTGCGTGCCGCATGGACGATCGATCCCGACCTTGCCGGCATCATCATGAGCGGACACGCCACGGCGGAAACGGCCGTGGAAGCGCTCAAGAGCGGAGCTCTCGACTACATCCTCAAGCCTTTCAGCCTGAGCGGCATCGTTCCAGCGTTGTTGCGCGCGATGACCGTACGACGCCTGCGCCAGCAGAATTCACGGCTGCTGCAGGAAGTTCTCGAACGTGCCGAGGAGTTTGAAACGGCGAACCGGACGCTGCTGAGCGTGCGACAACAGTTGACCCGGTTGCTCGAAACGATCGTCACCGGGTGTGAAGATCTGATCGGCGGGAAGGCTGGGCCGCTCAATCCTTGCCAGAAAGATCACCTCGTGAGCTTATGGAAGTCCGCCCGCCAAGGGGCACAATTCACCCGTACCCTGATCGAGCGGAAATCACATGCCTAGCGGCGACCTCGTGTACCGGGTCGAGCACTGAGGGATCGTTACGCCGAGCTGAAGCGTAGGCTGGCGCAGCCTCGACTCAGGCCCTTCGTGACTTTCCTCACTGGTTCCAGATGCGCGCCCGGCGCACATTTTCCCCGTATCCCCAGCTTCGTCCATCTGCCGTTCAGCTACGAGGTCGGATACTTGAACCGCAAACCCGATCTGTCCGGAGGAGGTACCTGAAGTGATCCAGCGTAAAGCGCCCCCTGCAGCGTCTTTGTTGTACGCAGCCCCTCCCGCGGCCGACTGGGTTCGGACTCTGACTCAATTCATCGACGACAGCTTGGCTGTTCTGTGCGTCCGCCAGTGGCAGCGTGCAACCATCGTCGTCCCGCAGAGAGTCGCCGTTCCCCGCCGCCCGCGCTGATTCCGCCCGGCTGACCGGGCTCATCGCTCCGGGAGCCGCGGTCAGTGCACCGGCGCCATCAGGTGTTGATAGGGGGTGCCGGCCCACATGACATAGGGACTGCTGGTATCCGGGTCCGCTCCCTTCGGATAAGAATCGTAGAACGCCGCATCAGCCCCCACGATCATGATATGCGGTCCCGTCTTGATCCAATGATTGGCCGCCGTGGGTTTCGCGGCATACGGGTCCGTGTTACTGGCGTCGGTGCCGCCAGCCAGCATATACATCAACCCGACCTTGGAAGCCGGCGGTGTCTGGTGCTTCATATAAGCCTCGACCCACTCACCTGAATTCTTGTCCCAACACATCGGATCGGGCCCGGGCGTTTCCGGATTGTCAGGCATGCAGGTGAATCCGTTGGTCCCTTTGCGCAGCACGCGCATCCCGCCTTTGGAGTCCGAAGCAACGATGGTGGCGCTCTCGGCGATTTTCCGGGGCGCGGCCTTCATCGCACTCGCAATCAATTCCGCATCCGTCGCGGTCGATTTCGCCGCGGGATGATGCATCGCGGATGAATCCGCCGGTGGGTCCGCCGCCCAGACAGGAGGGCCTGACCCCAGGATAACGGCCAGGACCATGGCCAGGAAGACGGCCAGGAAGACGACAATAGCGCGAACGCAGTGGATGGTTCTCATGGAAGTCCCCCCCTCACAGCTGATCTGCATCCCAGGCGTATCAGACTCCTTTCCTGACACAACCGCAACCGGAATCGCGGAGTGTCGGGCTGAACAGGTGTTATGTACGAGCCCTGACCTATAAAGGTCAATATCCTCCAATATTTTCTCCGTCCCGCATCGCGATCATACCTCCCAACCGAGGAGGAACCTGCACATGGCGATCAAGACGGTGCTGCTGGCACCAGTTGTGTGGTGGTGCCTTGCCCACGCCTCTCAAGCTTCGACCGGGTGTGATGCCGCGCTGACCGGTCAATACAAACAGTACGCCCACATTGTCGAGGCGCTGCGCTCAGACAAGCCGGGCCAGATGCGGGTGTTTGGTCCGGATGGATCGGAGTTTTCCGCAGGACAGGCACGTTGGATGCAGGGGCAGCTGCGGGATGTGGAAGAGGAGTGCGCGCGTGGTGACCAGAGTGCGGCGCGAAGGCGGTTGAACGCAGTAGGGCAGTTGCTGAAGGCCCACGCCAGGAGATCGTGATGTTCCTGCGAGCCGTGGGGGTTCTTCTGTTCGCGGCGGGCATGACAGTGGCTCACGCGCAAGCAGTGTCTGGATGCGCGTCAGGGTCGGACAATGAGGGCTTCTGGCAACGGCTCGCCGATAGCTACAAGCGCCACTTGTTCCCTAGCGATCAGGCCGACACGGGCGATGGCGCCGACGCCTCCTCCGGATACCGTCCTGGCCTGCAGCCTCCTCCGGAGAGCGTCCCGCCGTGGCCCTATAGCACGTGGCCGATGGGCGCCACGCCGGCGATCGGCTACGAGAACATATACTACGGTCCCCTCATGGATGCGATCTGGTGCGGACGCAACGGGAAAAGGCTCAAGGACAATCGCATTACGATCTACGGATGGGTGGAGCCTGGTGGCAACATCAGTACCTCTTCGACCAACTTCAACAAGCTGACCGGTACCGGTGGCAACTTCCCCGCGGCATATGCCTATCAACCGAACCGGGCTCAGCTCGATCAGTTCGCGCTATACGTCGAGCGCACGCCCGATGTGATCCAGAGGGAGCATTTCGACTGGGGATTCCGGGTGACCGGACTGTACGGTACGGACTACAAGTATACGTTTTCCAACGGACTCCTGAGCAACCAGTACACGCGCTCCGAGCGCCTCTACGGCTTCGACCCGGTGATGTATTACGTGGACTTGTATTTCCCGAAGTTCTTCATGGGCGAGAACATTCGCATCGGGCGCTATATCTCCATTCCCGACATCGAGGCGCAGCTGGCGCCCAACAACCTGACCTATACCCACTCGTTACTCTACAGCTACGATCCCTTTACTCAGACCGGCATCCTTTCCACGACCAAGATCAACAAGAACTGGACGGTGCAGATCGGGATTTCCGGGGGACAGGACGTCAAGGCCTTTCGCGCCCATGAAAATCACCTGACGCCGGCGGTGTGCGTCGCCTGGCAATCGAACTCGGGCAAGGATCAGATCTACCCCTGCATGAACGGTAGCAACGATGGCCGATGGCGCTGGAACAATGTCCAGCATGCGGTGCTCACGTGGTACCACAAGTTCAATGAGAAGTGGCACATGGCTACCGAGGTGTATTACATGTGGCAAAGCCACACGCCCAATGTCAACAATCCGGCCGGCCTGGCCGCCATCGGCTCACGCTATCCGGCACCTGACTACAGCATCGGCGCTCCTTCGGGCGCGCAATGTGATCCCGGCGTCGCTTATTGTTATTCGTACACCTGGGCGGCCGTGAATTACATCAATTACGAGTACACGCCGCACGACATATTCGTGTTCCGCTCGGACTTTCTCAACGATGCGCGGGGACAGCGTACGGGCTTCAGGACCCGCTACGCGGAGTTCACCCTCGCGTATACGCACTGGGTTGGCGATGTCATCGAGATCCGGCCCGAGCTACGCTATGACCACGCCTTCAATGTCGACGCCTATGACAATCCGGCCGCGACTCGCGGCATGGGCAAACAATCGCAGCTCATGCTCGCGGCGGACCTGATCTTTCATTTCTGATCGCTCAGAACAGCCGTGGAGCGAAATCCTGCAGATCGCGGCGCCAGGTCTGCCATTCGTGGTCCGTGCCGGGAGATTCGTAGAACACGTGTTTGATGTTGGCCCCGGTGAGCGCGGTGTGCAGGCCCAGCAGGCCGGAGCGCATCCTTTCGGGTTCCCGGGTGCCGACTCCCAGCCAGAGCAGGTGCACTTTCGCGGCAAACGCGGCCGGGTCAGCGAATGCGCCGTGATAGTCGGTCTTGGGGTCCAGGCCGTGGTTCGCCAGGACGGAGCCGCCGGCACCGCTGAATCCGCCGATGTAGGAAAAGAGGTCGAGGTGGTTCAGCGTGGTCTGAAAAGTCTGCATGCCGCCCATGGAGAGCCCGGCCATCGCACGATGATCGCGGTCGACACGCGTCCTGAAGGCGGAGTCGATATAGGGAATCAGGGCCCGGGTCACATCGTCCGCGAACGTGGCGGCCATCTCCTGCATGGCCCGGATCGCCTCAGGGGAGCCAAAGGGCTTGCCGCTCGGATCCGGTGCCGGCTCGCCGGCCCGGCGTGCGTAGCCGTACGCCATGACGAGGATCATGGGCTTGCAACGGCCGCTCGCAATGAGATTGTCGAGGATGAAGTTGGCGTGCCCTTGCCTGATCCAGCCC
Organism: Steroidobacteraceae bacterium; assembly: GCA_036834945.1. Lineage (GTDB taxonomy): Bacteria > Pseudomonadota > Gammaproteobacteria > Steroidobacterales > Steroidobacteraceae > 13-2-20CM-66-19. The sequence continues at coordinate 9,832 of DAITMW010000037.1, read as the reverse complement.
GTCTCGTCCTCGCCGGCGCCATGCTGCAGATACAGAACCGGATAGCGTACCTTGGGGCTCGTATCGTAGCCGGGCGGGAGATACACCAGTGCGTGACGCCAGGTGCCGGTGACCTTGGAGTTGTACCAGACCTCTCGGACCTGCCCATGTGGCACGTCGTTGATCGAATAGTAAGTCGAGCCCGCCTCCGGAACCTCTACCGCGCTTGCGTACTTTCCGCCGCCGAAGAACGCCTGGCTGCTGGGGTCACTCACTTCCGCGCCGTCGACGCTCACCGTGTAGTAGTGCAGCCCGGGGACCAGGGGAGGCGTCGTGACTGTCCAGAATCCGTCCGGCTGTTTTTCCATATCCAGCTTGGGACCGCTCCAGAAATTCAACTTGACCTGGGTGGCGGCCGGCGCCTTGAAGCGAATCTGCACGCTGCCGGCGCTGTTGACGCGCGGGTAGTCGGCTCCCCACACATTCGTCGAGGCGGGCAGGAAACCGCCTGGCTCCTGGGTCCATCCCACGCTGCAGGCCAGCAGGCACAACAATGTGAATCGCAGCATGTGCTCTCCTTGAGAACGAACGTTCAACGGCTAATCGATACGCGGAACACCATGCGGTGATGATAGGGTGTCCCGGGAGCCACGCGGGCCGAACCGAATTTCGGTTGATTGGGCGTGTCGGGGAACTGCTGCGGCTCCAACGCAATGCCATCGCCCATCCGGTAGAGGTGGCCATGTTTGCCGACGAGTGTTCCGTCCAGGAAATTGCCCGTATAAATCTGGAGCCCGGGTTGCGTGGACAGAACCTCGAGCACGCGTCCCGAATCCGGGTCCTCCAGGCGCGCAGCGAGCTTCGGTTTTGGCGTGGATCCCGCATCCAACACGAAGTTGTGATCATAGCCGCGGCCTGCGACGATCTGTGCATCGCTGCCGTCACGCACGCCGTTCTCGAGGAGACGGCCGTGGGTGAAGTCAAAAACAGTGCCTTGGACCGGGCGCAGCTCTCCAGTGGGTATCAGCGCGGCATTAACCGGCGTGTAACGACTCGCCGGAATCATCAGGCGATGTCCTAGTACGTTCCGCGTAGCGCCTTCCCCCGCGAGATTGAAGATCGCATGGTTCGTCATGTTCACCACCGTCGGCGCGTCAGTGGCGGCGTCGTAGTCGATCGTCAAGGCTCCTGACTCGTCCAGCGCGTAGGTCGCGCTCACCTGCAGCGTACCGGGGTACCCCTGGTCGCCCGCGGCACTGGTCAACTCGAGGGTGACGCTCCCGACCGGGCCGTCCTTGACGGTGGCGATGCGCCAGGCCCGCTTGTCAAATCCCTGGGCACCGCCGTGCAACGAATTGGTTTTATCGTTGCGCGAGAGCTGGTAGGTCTTGCCGTCGAGAGTGAAGCGACCGTCGGCGATGCGGTTGGCGTAGCGACCCACCGTGGCGCCAAAATAGTTGGGCCTCTGCACATAGCCTGCCAGGTCGTCATAGCCCAGCACGATGTCCGCCATTCGGCCGTCGCGGTCCGGAGCATTGAAGCTCTGCAGTGTGGCACCGTAGCTGATGATGCGAGCCGAGACGCCATGTTGGTTTGTCAACGTGATGGCCTCGATCATCGCTCCGCCAGGGAGCGTGCCGAACGGCTCTCGCCTGGCCGTCACCGCGCTCGAGCTCTGTGCGGCTAATAGTAGTATCAAGCCGGCACTCAGTGCGGCTCCCGTGATGCGTGAACACGAAACCCGCCTGCCTGTTCTGTAGATCAACATCGAGTGATTCTTCCTCTACCAAAGACGAACCCGGCCGGCGATCTCCACGTGTGAGGGGGACTCACGCTTGGGAATGGAGATCGTCGGCCGGCCGCAGCCTGCGTTACAACTTGGCGCGCACTCCCATCGTGAACGTCCGCCCGATATCCTGCACGTTCAGGAGCTGATTGTCGAAGCGTCCGTGCTCGACGATCGCCGCGTCGGTCAGATTGAGAGCCTTGAAGAATACGCTGACGTGATCTGTGATGTCGTACTGGGTACTGAAATCCACCTCCGTGTACGGGCGGGTGAAGACGGGCTCATTGCCGAAAGCGCCGCCGGACTGTTCCTGGTTCGTGGCGATGAGCTGCGTTGCCGTCCAGTTCACGGCGATACGTGCCTGGAAGCCGCCGGCTTGATAGAAACCCACGAAGTTGGCCGAATTGGCCAGGCCCGGCAGGAAGAACTGGGTGCCGAGGTTGTAGCGGTCATAAGGCTCGTTCGTATGGACGACGGTGCCGTTGATCTGATAGCCGAAACCATACACGAGCATCTGTTGCCAGCCGATCTCGGCACCGTAGACGTTCGCCGAGGGGGAGTTGACGAACGTGGTCTTCGCCCACTCGGCGGTCTGGCCGGTCGTCGGATCGATGACGCCGGGGATGGTGACGTTGACCGTCTGCTGCTCCGGGAACTGGCTGACGTGCTTGAAGAACGTATCCACCGACAGGTACTCATTCTGACCGTAGTACCATTCCGCGCCGAGATCGAAGTTATTGGCGAGATACGGCAGCAGTCCCGGATTGTTACCGGACAAGGCCAGTGCGCCGACGCGCGATCCAGTGACGTTCAGGGTCGGTGTGATCTCCAGGAGCGGCGGCCGCGTCAGCGTGCGCGAGGCATCCAGTCTCACCTTCAGGTCCGAGCGGGGAAAGAAGTTCAAGTCCAGGCTCGGCAGGAAGTAGCTGTACTGGTTCGAGCTGGTGATGAACTGCGCCGGGGTGTAGCTGACGACGAGCGCGGTGTGGTCCTGTGGGCTCACCGTCAAAGTCTGCGGAAGGCGGCCGTAGCCCCCGGTGGTGGTGTTGGTTCGCTCGTATCGCAGGCCGACGTTCACCGTCAGAGGTCTGTCGGCGATGTTGAGCTTTTGCTGCAGGGTCACGAACGGTGAATAGCTCTTTTCCTGGACGAACGAGATGGTGCCCGGATCCAGCGGATAGGGCTCGGGGCCCCCGGTGTAGGGCGAGTAGCAACCCAGCGCTCCGGCCTGGCAAGTGGGCGGAACAGGGGTGATCGTATTGGGGTTCGCACCAGCGGCACCGAGGCCCGTCAGATAGTTGTACACCGTGTACGGGTTGTATTTGAAAATGGGCGGGAGCTGTCCGTTGTTGCTGAAACCCGGGAAGAAGCTCGAGGTGCTGATGGTGCCCGAGTGCGCGAACAGGGAGGCGGGCAGGGCCTGGCCACCGGTATTTCCGGAGGGCGAGCCGTAGCCGGACCATAGCTGCCAGGCGTTGTTGGCGAAGCCGCTGAGGGTGTAGCCGTTACGGGTGTCCTGCACGAACTGCAGGCCCAGATCGACATCCGTATTGTCCGAGTGCCAGTCGGCATCCAGCTTGGCCTGGTTGATGTAGTCGCTGCCGCGTTGCGAGGTGACCGGCAGGACGTGGGAGCCGAGGACGAGAGGATCGAGGCCTGAGGCGTTCGCCGCGTTGTTGTTGGGCCCGTACGCGCTGTAATACGGCAGGGTATTGCCGCCTCCGGGCACGACGATGCCGCCCACGTACCCGTTGGGAAAGCCCGCGGCCTGGTTTGCCGCGAAGTTGGGAGAGCCGATGGTGTAGGAGGGACCGTAGCCGATATCCACCCCCAGGAAGCTGGCTCCATTGGGGTTGAGGTGCGAGGCCGACTGATCGGCATCGAACTGCAATCTGATTGCCTGACTCACGTCCCATTTGACATTCAGGCCCACGGTGTTGTTCTGGAGGAAGTATCCTCCGGTCCCGGCACCGAGGTCGGTCGGTGCGGGCCCGTACTGAAAGTTGGTGATCGTGCCATTGCCGTCCTGCTGAACATTGTACATCTCGGCACTGTTGAACCAGGTGCTGTAGTCGTAGCGCAGGCTGAAGAGATTCTCATCGGAGTAGTTGTCGTCCACGGTGATCAACAGAGCATCCACCGGACGCCATTGCACGACCACGCGCCCGTCCTTGCGCCGGTCGTCCGTGCGATCGTTGTAGAGCTGGTATTCCTGCGGATACCAGCTCGGGAACGAGTTGACGGGATTCGTCGGAAAGTATCCGGGACCGGTGCCCAGGACCAGGGAGTTCTTCGGAATGACGGCGCCGTTGGCGTCCATGCACGCGGGGCCTCCTGCCATCTGGCAGGAGTTGAGATACGTGCCCTTCCAGCCGACGATATCCTGGTGGTGCGCGCTGATGCGGGTGTCGGAGTAGTCCCCGTCGATCAGGATGCCAAAGGTGTCGTCGAAGAAGGTATCGCTGAACAGTGCCCCGACCGAGGGTCGGAACGAGCCGTCGTTGGTCGTGTCCGTCATCGAGCCGAACGCCCGCGCCTGCAGTCCTGGATGATCGAACGGCTTGGGAAATTTGATGTTCACCGTGGCGCCGACGGCCCCGGAGGAGATGTTGAAATCCGGGGTCTTGAGCACATCGACCTCGCTGACGAAGTCGGCTCCGACCGAGGAGAAGTCGAACGAGCGGGTCGCCGCGGAGGCCTGCGGCCGCCCATCGATCAGGGTCTCGGTGAAATCACCACCGAAGCCGCGAACGGTTACGCCGGAGGGGCTGCCAGTGGACAGCTCGGGGCCTCCCATGTTGGCTTTGCTGGTACGCGTGACCGTCACGCCCGGGATGCGTTGGATGGCCTCGCCCAGGCTCGCGTCCGGGAAGGCACCGATGTCCTCCGCCGAGATGGCGTCCACGACGCCGACCGACTGCTGTTTGATGTCGAGGCTCTTCTGCAGGGAGGCGCGGATGCCGGTGACGACGATCTCCTCCAACTGGTCCGCCGGCGCGTTGCTATCTGCGGGCGTCGCATCGGCGGCCAGGATTTGTCCGCTCAGGGCGAGGGCTCCGACGGTGCCGGCCGAGATGGCGAGTTTGTTCTTGTGGCTCTTGCCGTGGAGCAGATTGTGGATAGCGCTTGCGACCTGCCGCCGTATGGTTCGGCTCATCGAATTCCCCCTGCCCGTTGTTGGTGTCACGCCCGAGCTGCGCGTGGCGCAGTGGCCAAGGCAAGGTAGCGCTATCACGCCGGGTTGACCAATACGAAAATCGGCGTGATGTATATCGGGTTGGGTATGGGTCGAAGCGGCAGGGGGCTATGGGAGCCCGAGGCGGTAGAGATCGTTGGCGTTGCCGCGAAAGATCCTCTGCAGCTCGAGGGGCGAGCATCCCCGCAGAGCGTGCTCGAGCAGCTCGAGCCAGCGGGCGGGCGAAGTCGCCAGCAGACACACTGGCCAGTCACTGCCGTAAAGGAGGCGATTTGGGCCGAACGCCTGCAGCGCCGCCTCGATGTAGGGCAGCAGATCCGCATCGGTCCAACATCCGGGGGCCGCTTCGGTGGCCAGCCCGGAGAGCTTGCAATGGATGAGCGGATGGCGGGCCAGCTCGGCGGCCTGGCGCTGAAAGGCGCCCAGGCTGCCCTGGCGGATGTCCGGTTTCCCACAATGGTCCAATACCATCGGAACGTCCGGGACGGTGCGCACAAACTCGAGCACCGCATCCATCTGCGCAGCCTGCACCGTGATCTCGAAGTGCAGGTCGAACTGGCGCAGCAGGCGGACACCCGCGATGAAGGCGGGGCTGCGCAACAAAGTGCTCAAATCAAGCTCCGCCTGGAGAATACGCCGGATGCCTCGCGCGAGCGGCGAAGCGCTGACGATCTGCTCGAGCAGCGGTTCGACGGCTGCGCCGAGCTCCAGAGGGGCGTGAGCCACGATGGCGCGCACGCGGGGGTCCTGTTGGACCTGTTCTTCCGCAAACCGTATTTCATCGAGCGACTGCCCCGCGTCAGTGTCACATTCGACGAACACGAAGGCCTCGGTCACGGTGGCAACATCTCGCGGGTAATCCACGACATCGAAGCGCCTGGCGAGGAACTCGTTACCCCGCAACCAGGAATATCGCAGTCGCCGGGGATCCCAGAAATGGACGTGTGTGTCGATGACACCAGTGGCCATGCTGCGTCACTGCTCGCGAGCGGCGAGTCTCCCAATCCGTCCGGATCGCAGCGTCGGCCAGGTGTAGGCATACACCGCAACCAGGGCAAAACAGATCAGGGGCATGAAAAAGCTCGTCGACAGATCATACACGTCGCCCAGGTAGCCCATGAGCTTGGGCAGTATCGCGCCGCCGAGAATGCCCATGACGATGTAAGCCGAGGCCTGTTTGACCTGGGCGCCGAGTCCGTCGATGCCGAGCGCGAACAGGGTGGGAAAGGTGATGGACATGAAGAAGAACGTCAGGAAGACGGCGCCCACCGACAGCCAGCCGAGTCTCAGGACGGTGAGAGCACACAGTAACGTGTTGATGAGCGCATAGTGTCCCAGGAGGCGCGAAGGACTCGTGCGGGTCAGCAGCGCCGTGCCGCTCAGGCGGCCAGCGAGGAACAGGCCGAAGCCCAACACTCCCTGCAGCGTGGCCGCACCCTGCTCGTTGATGTAGAGCCCACCCTGGCGTGCGCTCACACCGGACCCGAGCACGCCGGCCCAACCCTGTGCTAGCGGCGGAGCGTCCGACACCATGTAGTTAATGAAAAAGCTGAAAATCCCAGCCTGCGCGGCGACGTAAAGAAACTGCGCCAGGACCGCGCCCACGAAATGGGGCCGTTGCCAGAGAGGCTCGCCAGTGTTGCTTGCTGGCGCGGCGTCGGGCGGCGGATCTTCGGGCGATGCAATATCCGGCACAGGTGCCCGATAGAAGATCCAGGCCAACGCGAGCACGGCGAGCGCTACCGCGACATAAGGCAGCTCGAGCCGCTCGTCGGAGACCAGCGCATCGCCCGCGGAGTAGAAGAACGCACCACCCACGACCGGGCCGAGCATCCAGCCGATGCCGTTCAGGCTCTGGGCGAGATTGATCCGGAAGGGAGCGAACTTCTTCGGGCCCAGCACGGTGGTGTACGGATTGGCAACCGTCTCCAACACGGTAAGGCCCATGGCAATCACGCTGACCCCCGTGAGAAACGCCCAGAAGGAGGCGATAGCGGTCGCGGCGATGAACCAGAAGCCACCCGCGGCAACGATCAGGAGGCCAGTGATGATGGCTCCCTTGTAACCAATGCCCCGAGCGAGCATGCCCGCCGGGAGCGCCATGAGCGCGTAGCCGAGGTAGTGGGCGGTCTGGACCCAGGCCGACTGCGCCTTGGTGAGGCGCAATTCGTCCTGGAAGTGTTTGTCCATGACGTCGATCAGGCCATTGCAAAAGCCCCAGAGCAGGAAAAGAGAGCTCACCAGGACAAACGTGATGGTGAGATCGCGGCCATCCTCCCCAGCAAACCAACTTGACCGGGGTGTTGTCATTCACCGCCCTCAGGCCAGCCGGTATCAGGCTCTATACGTCGCTTGGGCAATCGACTCGGGTCGCATCTGTGCACTGAACCCGGGCTGCAGAGGCGCGCGATAGCGGCCCCGCTCGATCGCCACGGGGTCGGTGAAGTGCTCGTGCAGATGAGCCGTGTACTCACACATCGCCTCCTCCCACTGTCCGCTCACGACCACGAAATCGATCATCGAGATATGTTGGGCATACTCGCACAACCCGATGCCCCCCGCATGCGGGCAGACCGGTTTGCCGAACTTGGCCGCGAGCAGCAACACGGCGAGCGCCTCGTTCAGCCCCCCGAGCCGGCACGCGTCGGGCTGCACGACATCGACCGCATTGCTGGCGAGCAACTGTTTGAACATGATGCGATTGTGGGTGTGCTCACCGGTGGCGACCCGCATGGGGCGCACGGCGCGCGTCACTTTCGCATGGCCGAGAATGTCGTCCGGGCTCACGGGCTCCTCGATCCACCAGGGATCGAAGCGCGAGAGGGTATGTAGCCACTCGATCGCCTGACCGACCTCCCACACCTGGTTGGCATCGATCATCAAGCGTCGACCCGGTCCGATTTCCTCGCGCAGCAGGGTGCAGCGCCGCAGGTCTTCGGGGAGGCTCCGCCCGACTTTCATCTTGAAGTTCTGCCATCCTTGCGCGAGGGCTTCCCGGCATAGCCGGCGCAGTTTCTCGTCCTCATAACCGAGCCAACCGACGGAGGTTGTGTAGGCGGGGTAACCCTCGGACCGTAAGCGCGCTTCGCGTGTGGGTTTTCCCGCCGCCTGGTTATGAAGGATCTCGAGTGACTCCTCCGGTGTGAGGACGTCTTCCAGATGCCTGAAGTCGATCAGGGCGACGTACTGCTCGGGAGTCAGGTCGGCCACCAGCTTCCAGACAGGCTTGCCCACGCACTTCGCCCACAGATCCCAGACCGCGTTCACTACCGCGGCCAGCGCCAGATGTATCACGCCCTTCTCCGGGCCCAACCAACGCAACTGGCTGTCGCCGGCGAGCGCTCGCCAGAATCCACTCATGCTCGAGGTGATCTCTTCCAACGAGCGGCCCACGATGAAAGGTCGCAAGGCCTCGATAGCGGCCACGCAGATCTCGTTGCCGCGGCCGATCGTGAAGGTGAAGCCATGCCCCGCGAGACCCCCGGGATGATCTGTCGATAGAATGACGTAGGCGGCGGAGTAGTCGGGGTCGGGATTCATCGCGTCCGAGCCGTCGAGGAACGTCGAGGTCGGAAAGCGCAAGTCGTGCGCCTGCAGGTTTACAATGCGCGTCACAGGGTCCTCCCATATATGAACGACTGTTCCACCAGTGGGGTCTGATGTCAAGCAAGGTCATAAAAAAGAAGCGCGCCCCTTCCGACAGTTACCAGGCGCCGGCGTTGAAGAAAGGGCTGGAGGTCCTGGAGTTTCTCTCCGGACAGCCAGAGCCGCACGCGGTCTCCGAGCTCGCCAGGGCGCTTGGGAAGTCCCGTAACGAGATTTACCGCATGGTGATGGTGCTGGAGCAGCTCGGTTACCTCGCGCGCACCGAGGGGGACCGCTTCACCCTCACACGCAAGTTGTTCGATGTCGCGATGCGGGCCCCGCCACAACCCAACCTCCTCGTGCATGCTCTGCCGCAGATGCAACACCTGGCCGAGACAACCTCGCAGAGCTGTCACCTCACGGTTGCGAGCGGGTCGGACATCGTCGTCGTCGCACGCGTGGAAAGCCCGGATACCGAAGTATTTTCGGTACGGGTGGGGCATCGGCGGCCGTTGAACCAGTCTGCCTCGGGTCCGGTGTTGTTTGCGTATCAGTCCGCGAGTCGGCAGGCGGCCTGGCAGGCGCTGTTGAGCTCGGACAAGGACCGCAAGCTGTGGGCGGCCATCGAGCACGAGGTGGCCTCCATCCGGGACATGGGGTTCTATCTGAGCCCCAGCCGCTACGTGGATGCAGTCACCGATATCGCTGCTCCGATCACGGAGGGCAAGGGCGAGGTGGCGATCGCGGCATTGGTGATGCCCTATATCGGCGGCCGCTCGGCCAAGCTGAGTCTGACCCAGGCAGCCGCGGCGACTCGTCAGACCGCACAGCGGATCAGCCAGGAGCTGTAACGGCCGGACGCCTTGCGCGGTCCCGGAATAAGTGGTTTCATCAGTGATCACATCGCCCGTATGCGAGCATGATCGATCTGACCTCGTCGCGGCCGCTGGGCTCGACCGGCCTGGCCATCGGACCCCTGGGGTTGGGGGTCGCGCCTCTGGGCAATCTCTATTCCGAGGTTGCTGAGGCGCAGGCGATCGACACGCTGTCGGCGGCGGAACGGCTCGGCATTCGCTGGCTCGACGTGGCCCCGTATTATGGGTTTGGGCTGGCCGAGACGCGGTTGGGCCTTTACCTGCAGGGCGCACTGGATAGGCCGCGTCTGATCTCGACCAAGGTGGGCCGGATCTTGCAGCCGGTCGCCGCGGCACCGCCACACGAGCAATTCGTGGCGGCATCTCCCAACCAGCCTGTGTTTGATTACACCCGCGCGGGAATCGAGCGCT
>DAITMW010000036.1:26365-37281 GCA_036834945.1 Steroidobacteraceae bacterium | reverse complement strand
CCGACATCATGAAGATGAAGTAGCAAGCCGCAAACACCAGGAAGGTCTGCCAGACGCCCACCTGGGTCGAGGTGGCAAACAGCTTCATCAACTGGTCCGCGAGCGGGGCACCGATCATGGCGCCGCCACCGAATCCCATGATGGCCATACCGGTCGCCATACCGCGGCGGTCGGGAAACCACTTCACCAGGGTCGAGACCGGCGAGATATATCCCAGGCCCAGACCGATGCCGCCGATCACTCCCGACCCGAGCCACAACAGCCAGATCTGGTGAATCGCGATTCCCAGTGCGGAGACCACGAGTCCCCCGCACCAACATAGAGCCGACACGACGCCCGCCCTGCGCGGGCCGGCGCGCTCGACCCAACCGCCCCAGATGGCGGCCGAGAAACCGAGGAAGAGGAAGAAGAGCGTGAAGGTCCACCCGAGCAGTGAGATCTTCCAGTCACAGCCTGTCGCGGTGATCTGCTGCAGGAGGGTGAGATCCTTCGGACACGCGACGCTGGCCGTGACGCCCACGGCCCGCGACAAGGGCAGCCAGAACACTGAAAATCCGTACGCCATGCCGATGCACAGGTGGATGGCAAGGGCAGCAGGCGGAACGACCCAGCGGTTGAAACCAGGTCCGGCGATGATGCGCTCTTTGCTCAGAAATCCCGGGGCAGACAGCCCGACATCCACTGCAGACATGAACCACTCCAGATAGGCGGGGGGCGCCTGACGGCGCTGTCAGGCTCAAGTCTGCGAGGATGCCATGGGACCGACCGCGACGTACGTCCCAGTCGGGAGAATTTCGTCAAAAGCGCGTTCCGCGCGCAGCCGGCGTGCGTCAGCCAACAACCTCCAGGAAGGTCCGTTCCTCACGTAATACAAAGCGCTTACTTTGCGAAAACGCGAAATTCGCCCGGGCTTCCGGATCGGTCTTGAGGCGGGCCCGGTAGGCCTCGTAGGAGGCCAGGCTGTCGAAGGCAATCAACCCCCAGCCAACGTCGTTGGTGCCCTCGAGCGGCAGGAAATAACCGATCAGACGCCCGCCGCAGCGGGGAATGACGGTGAGCCAGGTCCGCGCGTATTGCTGAAACGCTTCCCGTTGGAACGGGTCGATCTGGTAACGGATGAAGCAGACGATGTTCAAGTGATCGGCTCCCTGTTTGGCTGACGCCGCCCGAGATTCCAAAGCCAACATGGCGCCGGCCGCCGCGAGACCCGCGAGCGCTTCCCGGCGTGTTGGTTGTTGGCCTTCTGCGTCTGGATGAGCTGGGGCGGACCCTGTCGCAATACCGTGGTCGTTGTCGTTCATGGCTGCGAGTGTGCGCAGCCCGCGACCGGAACAATTCGTTCCTCATCAAAATATCGTCGCAGCGCGGAACGCACGGGTGACGCTGCCCACGACGCTGGCGCAGCCGCGCTTGCATCGCTAACCTGCGCATTATGGAATCAGCGATTCGAGCACTCCGATTCTGCGCAGCCGCCACGCTGACGCTGCTGTGCGCCATCTCTTCGAGCAGCGCCGGCAGCGCCGCCTCGTACGCCGAAGTACGCAAAGCCTTTCAGGATGCGTATGCGAGCGTCACCACGAACATCGGCGACTCGGGCGCTTCCGACAGCGAGAGCCTGAAGAGCTATCCGCTCTACCCTTATCTGCAAGCCGCGCGCATCCAGCAGGCGCTGAGCGCCAACGGCGCGACGCGGGACAATATGGACGAGGTCGACAAGCGCGCGGCGGAATTCCTGGCGGTCTACGGGCAGCAGCCGGTGACCCGCAACCTGCGACATGCCTGGTTGGACAGCCTTGCGCGACGCTCGCAGTGGAATCAGTTTCTGGCGGTTTATCGGGACGTGGGAGCCAGCGAGGCCGCGCGCTGCCAAAGCTTCATCGCGCGAATCGAGCTCGGAAAAACGGAAGGCCTTGCGAATGAAATCGCCAAGCAATGGCTCACTCCGCGCAGTCTTCCGGAGTGCGACCGCCCATTCGCCTGGCTGAAAGAAAACGGCGGGCTCACCACGGCGCTCATTCAGGAGCGGGTGCGCCTGGCACTCGATAGCAATAACGCGCCATTCGCTCGGCAGATCATCCCACAGCTTCCGCCCGAGACGGCCGCACCCCTCTTTCAGTGGGCGGGACTGCTCGAAAGCCCCACGAAGAGTATCGACGCACTCATTGCCTCGCCGAGTACCGCAGTGGACGGTACAGCGCTTCTTGCCGGCTGGAAGCGCCTGGCCCGCGTGGATGCTCAAGCCGCAAAAGAACGTTACACGAAATTTATGAGCGCCCGCGGCCTCACCCAGGAAACCGCCAGCCCTTATGCGCTGGCCCTCGCGCTCGGCCTCGCCTGGAACCGGGATCCGGATGCGCTCGACTATTTCGCTCTCGTGGCACCCGGAGATCTGGACGACCCCGCGCTCGAGTGGTGGGCGCGCTCGGCGTTGTGGTCGAAGAAATGGAAAGTAGCCGCACAGGCCATCTCGCAGATGACGGAGACGAACCGGCAGGTGGCACGCTGGCGATACTGGTCCGCGCGCATCGCCGAGCAGTCACAGGACTCGAAGACCGCGCAGTCGCTCTACGAGAGCCTCCTGCCCGATGACAATTACTACTCAGCTATGGCGGCCGCCCACTTGGGTAAGCCCGTCACGCCGCATCCACAGCCGATTCCGGTGAATGGCGACCTGCTGGCGACTCTGGAGCGCACACCGACACTCGAACGCGCCCGTGAGCTTTTCCTTTGCGGAATGCGTCCCGAAGCCATAGCCGAGTGGCAATTCGGGTTCGAGACGCTTTCTCCGGAGGCGCGGATGCAGTCCATTCGCCTCGCCGCCGAGTGGGGTTGGTACGAGCAAGCGGTGACGGTCGCCACGGCCCAGCGAGTTTTCAACGATTATTCCCTGCTCTATCCGCGGCCCTACGACGCCCAGGTAAATGCCGCAGCACATCTCGCGCAGCTGGCTCCTGAGATCGTCTATGGCGTCGTGCGCCAGGAGAGCCTGTATCGCATCGATGCAGTCTCAAACGCTGGCGCCCGCGGCCTGATGCAATTGCAGCCTGGCACGGCTCGCAGCACCGCGCGTTACTACAAGCGCCCCACTCCGGCTCTCACAGACCTGTTCGATCCTTACGTCAACACGGCACTCGGCGCTTCCCGCTTGCGGATGCTGCTCGATGAGTACGACGACCAGCTTCCCGTGGCGCTCGCGGGGTACAACGCGGGCACGAATGCCGTCTCCCGCTGGCTACCGCCGGAACCGATGGATGCGGATATCTGGATCGAGAACATCCCGTATAACGAAACCCGTGGCTACGTCCAAAGAATCCTGTGGCACACGCTGATGTTCACCTGGCTCAGAACCAAGGGACACGCGCAGGAGACCGAGTCGTGGCTCACCTCGATCCATCCCATGGGAGCCGCGCGCTTATCGAACAACGCGGGGCGCCCGTAGATGCGCAAGGTTCAGGCATGTGGCGCACGCGCTGCCCGCTCACAAGCGGCAGCAGCGGCTTAAAAGCCCTCAGGTTGATGGTATCGTTGGGGGCTGCACCTCAGGTGGTTGATTAACGAGCATGGCCGCAAAGATTATTGATGGTAAGCAGGTCGCCGCGAGCATTCGCCTCGAATGCAAGGTACGGGTCGCGAACCTGCGCGCGAAAACGGGGGTCACCCCGGGGCTGGCGGTCATCCTGGTCGGCGACAACCCGGCCTCTGCCGTGTACGTCGCCAGTAAGATCAAGGCCTGCGCCGAGGCCGGCATCCGCTCCTTCCGCAAGCAATATCCGGCGACCGTCGACGAGGAGACCCTCATCAGCACGATCGAGGAGCTCAATCGTGACCCGGACGTTCACGGAATCCTGGTCCAGCTCCCGTTGCCGGCCCACATCGACATGCGACGTGTTCTGAAGACCATCGACGCCCGCAAGGATGTAGACGGCTTTCACCTCTACAACGTCGGCGGACTCGTCGTCGGCGATACGATTTTCCCTCCCTGCACGCCGTATGGCGTCGTGAAGCTGCTCGAGCACGAGCACATCGACGTGGTGGGCCGCAACGTCGTCGTGGTCGGCGCGAGTAACATCGTCGGCAAGCCCATGGCGCTCATGTTGATGCAGCGTGAGGCCACTGTCAGTGTTTGCCACGTCAAGACACGTGATCTCGCGCAGTACACGATTCTCGCTGACATCCTGGTCGTCGCGGCCGGCAAACCCAATCTCATCCTCCCGCAGATGGTCAAGAGCGGCGCCGTGGTCATCGACGTAGGCATCAACCGCCTGCCCGATGGCCGCATCGTGGGCGACGTCGATTTCGAGGGCGTGAGGCAGAAGGCTTCCTACATCACGCCGGTGCCCGGTGGCGTCGGCCCCATGACAGTCACGATGCTGTTGTTCAACACCATCACTTCGGCGGAGCGTACGTCCGGTACCGTCACTGGACCGCAGGCCAGGGAAGAGGAGACTCTGGATACCACGGGATGAAGTCGAGTCACGGTACTTTCGCGGCGATCGTCTGGATCGTCGCCGGCGCATTGCTCTTCAACTCCGAGCCGGAAGCACACGTGTTTTCCTGGCAGACACCCGTCTACTTCGTGTTGGGAATGTTCGTGGCGGGCGCCTTGTTCGGCAACCTTTCGTATGCGGCGGTCAGGGGCGTGACACACGCCCTGGTGGCCACGAAAATCGTGACAGCGCCTACCCGCAGAGCGCAGATCGGCCTCACGGTGACGGGCTACGTTCTGTTCGCTCTCGAGGCGGTACTCATTTACATGGCGGCACGAGGAATCGTGCGCTGGCTGTTTTAGGGGCGGGGGACCGTGCGCTGAGTTTTGCAGGTCCGGTGCAGGCGCGCCCAGGGGGACCTACCCAGGCGCGCCGCCCAGACCACCCGCGCCCGTTTCAGGCGCCGGCCGACGTGTTCGCGTTGGCCTTGAGATAGTTCGCCAACCCACCCAGCTCCAGAATCTTGCGCACGGAGGGTGGGATCTGCGGGAAAGCATACTCCTTACTGTTGTGCAGGATCTTGCCTTTTGCAAGGTCTATGCTGATCTGATCACCCTCCTGCACCGCCGCATACAGTTCGGGGGACTCAACTATCGTGAGGCCGTCGTTGATGGCGTTACGATAGAACGTCCGGGCGAACGAAGCCGCTACAACAGCTTTGATGCCCAACCCCTTGATGGCAGTGGAGGCCTGTTCCCGTGCACTGCCGCAGCCGAAATTGCGGCCGGCGACCAGGATGTCGTACTCCCGCAGTTTGGCCGGGAAGCCCTCGCCGAGCATCTCGAACGCGTGTTTGGCGAGCTCGTCCGGCTCGATGTAGATGAGATAACGGCCCGCGATGATGATGTCCGAGTTGATGTTGTCGCCGAACTTGTAGATCCGGCCGCTGATCGCCTGGCCCATGGCGTTGGCGGGCTGTGTGGTAGTTGCGCTCATCAGAAGAACTCCCGGGGGTCGGCGATGGCTCCCTTGATGGCGGATGCCGCGAGAGTCGCCGGGCTGGAAAGATAGATACTCGACTTGTTGCTGCCCATGCGGCCCAGGAAGTTGCGGTTGGCGGTCGACAGGGAGACCTCCCCATCGGCCATCATGCCACCGTCGCCGGCACAGGCGCTGCAGCCGGGATTGGTCACCAGGGCACCGCTTTCGATCAGTGTCTGCAACACCCCGGACTTCATTGCCTCCAACATGATCTGCTTCGATCCCGGCGTCACCAGCAGCCGCACGCGTGGATCGACGCGCCGGCCGGCGAGAATCTTCGCGGCCACGACGAGGTCCTCGTACTTCCCGTTCGCGCATGAGCCGAGGAATGCCTGGTCGATGCGGGTTCCCACGACGTCGCCGATCGGCTTGGTGTTTTCCACCTGGTGCGGACAGGCCACCATCGGCTCGAGATCCGACAGGGCCACCGTGACCTCCTGCTCGTAGCTCGCATCCGCATCGGCGTACACGGGCTTGTAGGTGCTGAAGTCGGCCAACCGGCCCTTCAGGTATTCGGCAGTCCGCTCATCGGGCGGCAGGAACACACACTTCGAGCCCATTTCCATCGCCAGGTTGGCGATCGTCATGCGCTCGGAGATGCTCATCCCGGGCATGGCATCGCCATAGAATTCGGCGGACTTGTAGCCGCAGCCATCGGCGCCGAGCTTGCCGATCAGGTACAACATCAGGTCCTTCGCGCTCACGGCGGGGTTGAATTTGCCGTTGAGGACGAACTTGATGGTGGTCGGCACCTTCATCCAGAGTTTGCCGGTGACCCACACCGAAGTGACTTCGGTGTAGCCGATACCGGTACCGAGCGCACCGAGCGCTCCGTAGATCGTGCAATGGGAATCGGTGCCGACGACCAGGTCGCCCGGCTTGATGTGACCGTTCTCCATCAACACCAGGTGGGCGATGCCGGCATCCACGTCATAAAACTTCTTGACGCCGTATTCCCGTGCGAAGTTGCGCGAGGTCTGTTGGTCCTTGGCGTACTTCTCGGTCTTGGCGGGCGAGATGTGATCGAGCACGATGGCGAGGCGATCGGGATCATAGAGCTTGGTGGCACCGATGCGCTTCATCGCACTCACCGAGCGCCACGTCGCCGTATGGCTCATCACGACATCCGGATAGGCGTCGACGATTTCGCCGGGCGACAGTCGCGTCGACCCCGACTTGGTGGCAAGAATCTTTTCAGCAATCGTCTGACCCATCTACATCTCCGTCAACAATAAATCTAGCGCGCCGCTCCGGGCTCCCCGACGGCGAACCCGGGCGCGGGACCGGGCTTCTTGTGATAGTTGGCCCGGTACAGGATCGTCACGGCGATCGAAGCCACGGTGCCGAATGCGAGCGGCACGGTGGCCCAATAAAACAGGGTATTCATGGACATGTGTCGGCCGACGAGGATGCCGACGACCCAGGGGCCGATGGCACCGCCGGCGCGGGCAAACAACATGAACCAGCCGACGCCGAAGGCGCGGACGCTGGTCGGGTAAACACTGCTGACACAAGCAACCTGTGCGAAGTGCAGCCCGAGGATGCAGAAACCCGCCAGGCCCACCAGCACCGTCATCATCAGGTCGCTGTGCCCAGGCAGCCCGAGACTGGCCACCACCGGGATACTCAATACATACAACAGCGTGCACGGCAGCATCCCCAGGCGATCGAGCGGCCGGGCAATGACCCACCCGCCGAACGTGCCGAGGAATTGGAACAGGACGACCATGTGCGATGCCTTGGCGAACGGCACGCCCGCATCGGTCATCAGGGTCGGCAGCCACGTGTTGAATGAATGGAACACGATCTGGGCGACGAACGCGCCGAACCACAGCAGCGGGGTGAGCAGCGCAAGTTTGCTCGTGAACAACTGGCCGAGGGAGGATGCGCCGGAACCGGCCTCCCCGCTGAGGACAAAGTGTGCTCCCGCGGGCACCTGCAGTTGCGGGTCGAGTCGGCGCAGGAGCTTTGCCAGGTCGGGGTGGCGTTCGGGACGCAGAGTCAGAAACTTCGGCGTCTCGGGCAGGAACAGGTAAACCGCCAGCGCCAGCAGAATCGGCACCGCGCCACCCAGGAAGAACAAACTCTGCCAACCGTGCGCCGCCATGAGGGAAGGCGCCACCAGGCCAGGCAGGCCGGAACCGATAGTGGTGCCCGAGAATACGATCGTCACGAACGTCGCCCGGAGCCGCCGGGGCGCGAACTCGTTCACCGCCGCAACGGTGACGGCAAGCGCGCCTGACATCCCGATTCCGGCGATGAAGCGCGTAATGATCAGGGGCATGGCAGCGGTGCAATAACCGGAGATCACACCGAAAATCCCAATCATCAACACCGCGGCGATCATGGCGCTGCGCCGGCCTATCCGATCCGCGAGCCTCCCGAAGAAGAAAGGACCGACCAGGCCGGCGAAGAGACTGGAGCTGAAGAGCGGACCCAGGGCGGCATGGTCCAGATGCCAGGCTTTGAGGATCGCAGGGGCCGCGAAAGCGATGACGGAGATGTTATATCCATCGGCCAGGGTCACCAGGGTGCACAGGAACAGCACCCCCAGCAGAAACCGGCTCACCGGCTGCCGGTCGACTATTTGCGTGACGTCGGAATTCATGGAACGGGAGCCCCCTTGGCCGAATTCGGGATGGTGCCCGCCTGGAGCCATAATTGTCCAATAGCGGGGAGGCGCCCCGGCATAGCGAACGTTTATGCCCCGAGGTCGATTAGACCCCGGGGCACACTGCACGTGGCGTTCAGAAAGTGTACTTCACAGAGAAGAGCACGTTGCGCGGCATGCCGGGTTGCCCGGTGAGAATGCCGAACGAGCTGAGCTGGTTGAACATGCTGAGGTAATACAGCTTGTTCGTCACGTTGTTCACATCAACCGTGGCCGTCCACTTTCCTTCCAGCGGCGCGTACGTCAGGTGGGTATTCGTCAACGAGTAGCCACCTTGTGACGACGCCAGCAGGTTCTGCGGATCGAAGAACACGCGGCTGGTGTAGGTCTCGTCCACCCGCGGTGTCAGGGTGCCGAGCCTTCCCATTCCGATCGTGTACTGCACGCCCACACTCCCCTTGAACTTCGGGCTGTAGGGCGCGATGTCGTCGAGGAACAGCCCACCCGGGTTGTTGACGGGGTCGAACGCCGCGCGTCCCAGGTCGGCATAGCGGAAATGCATGTAGCTGCTGGAGAGATTGAACAGCAGGCTCTGCACCGGCTTCGCCTGGATCTCCAACTCGGCGCCCGAGATGTGAGCCTTGCCTGCGTTCAGTGTGATCGTGCCGCCGATGGTGGTGGGCGCGAAGCCGATCAGCTGCAGGTCCTGGACATCGTTGTAGTAGATGTCGCCGTTGATGGTCAGGCGCCGGTCGAACCAGTCGCTCTTGGCGCCGATCTCGTACGACTTCAGCTTTTCCGCGGCGAACGAGGTCGCCTGCGCCGCAGTGATTGGCGTGGGATTGCTGCCAGCACCCTTGAAGCCCGTAGCGAACTCCGCGTAGCTCATGAAGTGCGGCGTCCACTGATACTGCACGGCGACCTTGGGGTCGGCGCGACGGGTCGTCTCCTCTACCGGAATAGCCGGCTTGCCGAACACGGGCGCGCCCGGAGCCTTGATGGGATTCGCCGGCACCTGCGGGAGGTTGGTTCCCGTGTAGGTGTAGTTGTACTTGTCGTCGCTATAACGCACACCGGCTTCCAGGCTGAGCTGGTCGGTGACGTGGTAGATGCCGTGGAGGAAAACCGACGCGTCACGATCGGTGGTCGGGCTATAGAGAATCTCGTTGATGCCGAAGAACTGTCCGACCTGGCTGGCGAGCAGATTGACCGTGCCGAGCTGCGTGCCCTCGCCGTGGAAGTAGTAAACGCCCGCGGTCCATTCGAACTTGTCGTTGAAGCTGACACCGCTGAGCCGGTCTTCCTCGCTCCAGGACTCGTAACGGATGGTGTTCTGCACCATGTTGATGGGCAGCGGGCCGTCCTTGTACTCGACGATCGTCCCATTCTGGTTGTGATAACCGGTGATGGATGTGAACGTCATGTGGTTGGGCAGCTGCCAGTCGAGCTTGCCCGTGATGTCCCAGACGGTCTGCGGGTTGTTGTTCTGGAACTGCAGCCCGCTCAGCGGGTTGTTGAACGTGGCGTAATTCGAGTACGGGTTCGGGTTGATGAAGCTCGAATTGATCGGAATGCCGAGCAGCGGGACGGCGACCTTCGAGTTGAACGCCGCCAGGTCACTGCCCTTGTAGTTCGGATTGATGATGAGCGGCACTTCGGGCACGGTCTCATCACGGTCGCGGGTCGTAGTCGCCTGCAGCCGGGCCGTGATGTTGTCGGTCGCGAGCCACTTGAATGCGATACGCGCGTACGTGTCGTTCACGCCGCCTTCGGTACCCGTCTTGCAGTTGGTGTAGACCATCTGCTTCACGTTGCCGTGATTGTTCGGGTTGGCACAGGCGTAGTCGTATGTGCTGACGTAGCCATCGCTGTTCTCGTTACCGGCAGCGAAGCGCACGAACAACGAATCGGGAATGATCGAAGTATCGAACGCCGCGCGAACGCGCCGCGTGTTATAGCTACCGATGCCACCTTCGGCATATCCGGAGTTGTCGCCTTTCGGGTCGACCAGGCGGATGGTTACCGCACCACCTTCGGAGTTCTTGCCGAACAGGGTTCCCTGCGGACCACGCAGCACGTTCACGCTCTCGACATCACCGAGACTGAGCAAGCTGCCGAACGCAGTCGGTTGGTAGATGTCATCGACGTAGATCGGGACACCTGGCTGGAACGCCAGGCTGTAGTTCGCCTGGCCCAGGCCGCGGACATAGGCAACCAGGGTATTGCCACCCGTGGAGCCTTCTTTCACCAGGGTGGTGCTCGGCGTGGAGGCCGTCAGGCCGGTGACATCGCTGACACCGCGCGCCGCCAGCTCGTCGGCATTCAATGCCGAGATGGCGATCGGAGTACTTTGCAGACTCTCGGCACGATAACGCGCCGTGACCACGATCTCCGACAATTCGGCCGACGGGGCTTCCGACACTTCGGCCGGCGCCTGGCCCTGCGCACTCGCGGGACCAACCTCAAGGTACGACAACGCGCCGACGAACATGACGCCCGCGGCTCTCCAGGAGACAATCGGCATATTCCCCTCTTATGTGTGTTGGGCCGAACAACCAACTTCCAACGCACCATGTTGCCTGCCGCCGGCCATCAAAGTCCAATAGCAGTCAGGCCCTCGGGGATAACCAGCGCTTATGGCTGTGGCGATGCCCTCATCTCAACAGCGGGATGTGCGCGGCCGGCACCGGTTGCGGAACGCTCTTGAGGTAAGCGTAGATGTCCGCCAGGTCGCCTTCAGTCAGCACCTGCGAAGTGTAGATCGGCATTACACCTCGAGGTTTACGCATCTGCCGGGTGAATATGTCGAGCGGAATCGGGTTGGGAGCGAGCCGCGG
>DAITMW010000036.1:0-26265 GCA_036834945.1 Steroidobacteraceae bacterium | reverse complement strand
GCGCGCTTCAACGCCGGCCCCAGGTCCCTCGGATTCTCGATCGGACCTTCGGCATGGACGCCCAGACCGCGCGCAATCGCAGCGAAGTCGATGTTGGGATCCGTGATGCCGCAGGCGATCCCCACGCGATCGATCCCGCGCTGGCGCCGGTTGGCGATCACCTGCATCTGCATCATTTCCATGTGATAGGCGCGGTTGTTATGCACGATGTAGAGCAGCGGGATGCGCTCGTGCGCGGCGGTCCAAAGGATGCCCGGCCCGAACATGAGGTCACCGTCACCGACGATGCTCACACTGAGGCGGCCATACTTCTGGTTGGCTAGCGCCGCTCCGAGGCCTGCTGGAGACAGGTACCCGATGCCGTACGCGCCGTGGCCGCCGATGTAGCGGTAGTGCTTGTCGGCATGCCAGAGCTGCTGCGGCCACTGGCTCTGGAAGTTGGACGAAGACACGAGAGACCAGTCCTCGTTGCGAATCTGCTCGTAGAGCTCCTGACACAGTCGCGGCATCGAGATGGGGCGGCTGTCCCAACCGTAGGCTGCATTTTCGCGCGAGCGGTCGAGCTCCTCCTGGTGAGCGTCTGCGAGCGCTTTACCTCGGGCCTCGAGCGCGCTCTTACGCCCGGCCGGCATCTGCCGTTTCACCTCTTCGATCAACAGCGGCAGACTGGCCTCCGCATCCGCCGCCATATCGAGATCGATATTGGCCGCGTAGCGCTGCGTGAGCCCATAGTTCGCCTTTGGCGCGAGTCCCACCGAGGAGATGCTGATCGCCTTGGCGCCCGCCTTCAGCGCAGAGCCCAGCTCGCCGCCCTTGGTCCGGCGCGTCACGAGATCGAACGGATTACCGGCCTCGAGCATCAACAGCACGTCCGCCTCACCCGTCAGCGAACGCAGCCGGCGCGACTGGTTCAACGGATGGCGCCATGGGAAGTTGAATCGGTTCTGACTGTCACAGACCGGTGCCTGCAGGGCTTCCGCCAGCTCGACCAACAAGCGCACACCCTCGGGGGTACGCGCCGCGCGGTCGGCGTAAATCACCGGATTCTCCGCCTTGACGAGCAGAGCGGCTGCTTCCTTGATCGCGCCCTCCTCACCCGCGGGAGGCGCCGTACGAACCAGCTTCGGAATTTGCGGAGCGTGAGCCGCGCCGCCCGGAATCTCATTTTCCTGCATCAGCGTATCGACCGCGAGCAACGTCGGTCCATACGGTGGTGTCATCGCAATCTTGTAGGCGCGTACAGCGGACTCACCGAAGTGCCGCAACGAGCCCGGCGTATCGTCCCACTTCGTGAAATCACGCACCATCCCGGGGCCGTCGGTCGCGGTGTGCGTCCAGGCTACTTCGCCAACGCGCTCGCTGACATCGGTGAAACACCCGGTCATCATGAAGATGGGAACGCGATCGGCGTACGCGTTGTAAATGGCCATGGAGCCGTGCTGCAGCCCTACGGCGGTGTGCATCATGCAAGCCATCGGCTTGCCTTCGATCTTCGCGTAACCATGCGCCATCGCCACCGATGCCTCTTCGTGCATCGTCGTGATCGAGCGCAGGTGTGGGGTCGTCAGCATGCCGTAGTTGATCACGGCCTCGTGGACGCCCATGAAAGTATTGCCCGGCGTGGCGGCGAAGTACTCGATGCCGAGACTTCGCATGACGTCGACCATATAGTCGCCGCCGCAGCTCGAGTAGGTGATGCCCTCCTCCCGTGCCGTGAACTCCTGGGAAGGAGCGTCGTGCCCGGCCGGACGAGGTTGCTTTGGATCAGGTGGCGGCGCAGCGGCGGTCGTGCTCTGTGCTTCGCCGGGTACCGGTGTTGCAATCGCCGCAACCCCGCCCAGGGCTACGCCCTGGAGAAAACCCCGACGCCCAACTTTAACCCGTGGTTGTCGTTTCGCCATGCTGCCACTCTATCACGATGCGCCCGCATCGCGAATCGATGCGGGCGCGAGCGCGAACGATCAGAACGTGTATCGCAAGGAAGCCAACACATTGCGCGGCTCACCCGGCTGCCCGGTGAGAATGCCGTACGACTTGAGCTGGTTGAACATGCTCAGGTAGTAGAGCTTGTTCGTCAGGTTGTTGACATCCACCTGAGCGGACAGCTTTCCTGAGGCCCTCTCCCAGATCAGGTGTCCGTTGACGAGCGCATAGCCACCCTGCGAGGACGCGAGCAGATTCTGCGGATCAAAGTACATCCGGCTCTGGTAGGTGGCATCCACGCGCGGTGTCACGCTGCCGGCGGCACCGAGATTGAAAGCGTATTGGATACCGATGTTGGCCTTCCGTGTGGGCGTATACGGCGCGACATCGTTCGAGAACAGACCACCGGGGTTTTTGGTGGCATCGAACGCCGCCGCACCCAGGCTCGAGTAGTGGAAGTGCAAGTAGTCGGCTGACAGGTTGACCATCAACGCGGCGATCGGACGTGCCTGGATCTCCAGCTCCACGCCTTCGACCTTGGCTTCACCGGCATTCAGGGTAATCGTGCCGCCGGCGGAGGTCTGGCCGAAGCCGACCAGCTGCAGACCCGTGATGTCGTTGTAGTAGGCGTCCGCATTGATCGTCATGCGCCGCTCGAACAGCTCGGTCTTCGCGCCGATCTCGTAGGCCTTCAGCTTCTCGATACCGAACGGCGTCGCCTGCGCGGCATTGATCGGGTTCGGATTCGTGCCGCCGCCCTTGAAGCCGGTCGAATACTGCGCGTAGGTCATGAAGTGCGGTGTCCACTGGTATTGGACCGCGACCTTGGGATCGACCCGCGAGGTGCTCGACTCAACCGGGATGGCGTCGACACCGAACACCGGAGCTCCCGGCACCTTGATCGGATTCGCGGGCACGTTCACGAGGTTCGTGCCGCTATAGGTGTACTTGAAGACGTCGTGGCTATAACGCGCGCCGGCTTCCAAGCTCAGATTGTCGGTCAGGTGATAGACGAGGTGCAGATATCCCGAGGCGTCGCTGTCCGTCGTCGGGCTCGACAGGATCTCATTTACCCCGAAGAACTGTCCGACCTGGCTGGCCGCGAGGTCGATGTGGCCGTACTGCAGACCGCTGCCGTGGAAATAGTATCCGCCCAACGTCCAGTCCAGCTTCTCGTTGAACAGCTTGCCGGAGAAACGATCCTCCTCGGAGTAGGACGCGTAGTTGATGTCGTTGCCGATCATGTTGATCGGAACCGGCCCGTCCTTGTACTCGGAGATCGTGCCGTGCATGTTGTGGTAACCGCTGATGGACGTGAAACTCACGCCGCCACCCAGGTTCCAGTCCACTTTGCCGACGATATCCCAGGTCCGCTGCGGATTGTCCGACGGGAAGGTCAGCCCCAGGGGCTGGTTGTTCAACGACGCATAGTTCTCGTAAGGATTCTTACGGATGAGCGCCGCAGTCACCGGAACGCCGTATACCGGAATCGCAACCTTGGTGTTGAACGCCGCCAGGTCGCTGCCCGGATAGGTCGGGTTGATGATGAGCGGCACTTCGGGGACGATCTCATCGTTGTTCTGTGTCGTGTTCGCGGACAGCCTGACGATCAAATCGTCGGTCGCGAGCCACTTGAGCGCGACGCGCGCGTAGGTGTCGTCGATGCCGCCCTCGGTCCCGAGCTTGCAGGTGGGCGAGTTGGTCAACGGCAGGATCTTCCCTGCGTCAGCCGGGTTGGCACAGGCGAAATCGATTCGCTTGACGTAGCCATCGCTGCGTTCGTTGCCCGCCGCCACCCGTAGGAAAAGAGTGTCCTGGATCAGCGACGTGTCGAATGCACCGCGGAACTTGCGCGCCGCGTAACTACCTGCACCCGCCTCCGCATAGCCGGAGTCATCACCCTTGGGATCAACCGATCGGACGACGATCGCGCCGCCCTCCGAGTTCTTGCCGAACAGGGTACCCTGCGGACCGCGCAGCACTTCCACGCTCTCGATGTCACCCAACGAGAGCGAGCTGCCGTACGAGGTCGGCTGATAAACGTCGTCGATGTAGATCGGCACGCCGGGCTGGAACGCCAGCGCGTGGCTCGCCTGTCCCGTTCCGCGGACGTAAGCGACCAGGGCAGCGCCGCCGGTTGCTCCGAACTTCGTGAGTGTCGTGCTCGGCACGGCAACACTCAGATCCGTCACCGTCGAAATGCCACGCGAATCCAGGTCGCTCGCCTTCAGCGCGGTGATGGCGATAGGCGTCTGCTCGAGACTTTCCGCCCGATAGCGCGCTGTGACTACGATTTCCTCCAGGACGCTGGGTGCCGCCGGCGCCGCGCTGTTGTCGTCTGCAAATGCAACATGGCTGCCGAGGCCGCCACAGGCTCCTACGCACGTGGCAATCACCGCGCGCATCGAACTGTTCGGCCGTGATCGGCCCGATCCTGACAACTGTGCCCGGACCGCCCTAGAAATGATCGACATAACCTGACTCCGTTTCGTCCCTATGTGTTGTAAACTCGCACTGCGTAGTGACCCGTCAGGGCCCACACACACCCACCCGTGCGCATCAGATGTGCGATCTATGCGCGCACGATTTCCCAAACCGCCCGGCCGAACCGGGCGGCGCGACAAAACCTTCAGTTTTTCAGTTACGTTTAGAGCAGTGACCGTGGATCCGTGATCCTGCCGTTGATGGCCGACGCGGCGACGGAAAGTGCCGAACCCAGGAAATGACGTGCTTTCGGATGCCCGTTGCGGCCGGGGAAGTTGCGGGCCTGGGTCGAGATCATGACCTCGTCCTCGGCCAGCGCGCCCATGTTGAAAGCCTGGTTGGAGCCGGCGCTCGCCGGGAAGATGTTGGCGCCGGCCTTGTGCAGCGTCTCGAACAAACCTTCCTGCAGCGCGGCGAGATACACACCACGTGTCGCAGGCACCACCTGCAGACGCACGTCCGGGTGCACCTTCGCGTTGGCGAAGCATTTCGCCAGGGTGCGGATGTCGCTCAGGCGTCCTCCGGTGCTGCCGCCCGCTTCCGCGACATTGATCGGCGTGCCGACCGCGGCATCGATGGGCTTCACATTGCCGACCGTCGGCGGGCAGGCCACCTGCGGCTCGATCTTGCTGACGTCGATATCGATGATTTCCGTGTACCTGACATCCGCATCGTTGCGGAAGAGCTCGAACTTGTGGCCGCCCGGCAGCGAGCGCACGAACTCCGCGGTCTTCTCATCCGGATTGATGTAACCGCACTTGCCGCCGACGTCGATCGCCTGCAACGGAAACAGGCAACGATCGATGACGCTCAGACCTTCGATGTAAGGCCCCGCGTATTCGATCGCCTTGTAGATGGCGCCATCCTCACCGAGGCGGCCGATCATGTACTGCGACACGTCGCGAGCCATGACGCCCGGTCCCATCGTGCCGTGGAAATGGACCTTGATGGTGTGCGGGACCTTGAACCACCCGGATTCATGGACGAAACCCAGCGCGGCCATCGAGTTGTTGCCGATGCCGGTGGCGAACGCACCCAGCGCACCGTACATCGGCGTGTGCGAGTCGCACCCGACGATGATCATGCCCGGCGCGGCGAGGCCCGCTTCCATGATGACGTGATGGATACTGCCGCAGCCGCTGTCGAAAACATGGCGGATCTTGTGGCGCGCAGCGAATTTCCGCACGGCGGCGAGCGCTTCGGCGGCTTCACGGGTGGCGGGTGAGAAGTTGTGGTCGAAGGCGAAGACGAGCTTGTCGGGATTGGCGATGGCCGCTCCGCCCATCTCGTTCTCGAACACCTTCATCACGAAATTCGCGCTCAGGTCGTGCATGACCATGAGATCGACACCGGTGACCACCACGTCGTCGGGCTTCACGGCCGTCTTGCCGGCCCTGCTCGCCAGTATCTTTTCGACAACGTTCATAGTATCTGCCAACCCGCCGTTCCCTGAATCCCAGTATCTCCGTAATAGAGACTATTCTCGCCGCGCTTGATCATAACTTGTACCGAAGTAATCACATTTTTGGAATCGTCCCGGGCCGTGAGGCCCTCCCACGGGTAGCGTCCAGACAACAACTCGCGGTGTGCGTGTAGCGCCTTGTCATCTGACGTTAAACTCGCCGTAACATTGTCTGTATTACGAGACAACTTGACCCAGTGACCGTTGTACTCGAGCGCGACGCTCGCAGATGAATTTTCGTTTATCTTCTTTCCGCGAGCCGGTAGTGGTACGCCGCGTCCGTCTGAAATCAACACGACGAGATCCTCGGCGCCCGCGCGGCGCAGGCGCCGCTCCAGTCGCCCGGCCAGCTCATAGTCGCTCAGACCGATGGCCGCGCGCGTCACCTCCGACTCCACCAGAGTACGAGCGAGCTTTGCTCCATGACGGTGCATCGCGATTTCCGATTCGGTGACGACGGGACGAAACGCGCCGCGGGGGATATCGACGAACGTCAGTTTTTCGTTCGCGAGTTGCGTGTGCAGGTCATAAGGCAAGCCGGCCTGGTCGATCATGCCGACCTTGCTCCACCCTTTCTCGCCACAGAGCTTCGCGAGCTGCGCCGGCAGGCTCGGGCTCGGAAGAATCGTCTCGTGAATGGTGACCGACTTGATCCAGGGATAGACGCGCGGCGACAGAGCACATAAAAGAATCGGCTTCTCGCCACGCGGAACAACGGTCAGCGCCCGGTTCCAGTAGGGCATGAAGTTCGAGATGTACCGGACGTCATTCGAGCGGCACACATCTGAATACGCGACGATGGCCGGTACATCGAAATCGGCTGCGAGCTGATACAGCGCGCTCAAGCGCGCGTCGAAGGCCGCGGCGGGCAACTCGGCCCGGTCCCAAGTGATGAGTCCTCTTTTCATGACTGAAACAGCTTCTTTTCCGTCTTGTTGAGCGACTCGCAACCGGTCTGATTCACCAGCAGCGTGTCACCGAAAACCATGTAGCCCGAGAGCGGCAGGTACGTATTGGGGTGAGCGATGACCACCATGTCGGGCTTCACGATGTAATGGACGTTCTCCAACACGTGTGGGAACTCGTCCGGATACAGACCGAGGTTGTGCCCACGGACGCGCGTGTACTGCGGACCCGTGTACTCACCGAAACCGTGTTTGCGGAAGACGTCGTTCTGCACGCGTGCCACATCGGAGATGTCGACACCTGGACGCAACAGGTCCTGCGCCGCCTGCTGGGCTTCCGAGAAAATCGAATAGGCCTGCAGCTGTTTGCTGCTGGGCTCGCCGATCACCAGAGTGCGGCAGATCTGCGCGTAGAAGCCGTTCACCGCCGGTGTGAGCTCCGTGGTCACGGAATCGCCCGGTTTGAATTTGCGCGGCGTGGGCGGCTTCATGCCCGTCACCTCGGTGCCGCCGGAGGCTACCAGCATGAAGTTGTCCTCGGCCCCGTTGGCCTTGACGAATGCCTCCACCTCGGCGACGAGCTCGAACTCGGTCATGCCTGGCTGGCAAACCTTGACGAACTGTGCGTAACCGCGGTCGGCGAGATCGGCTGCTTGCTTGATCCAGGCGATTTCCTGCGGCGTCTTGACGCGACGAATCTCCTCCACATCGACTGTCGCCGACACGGGCACGCTCTTCAGCGCATCCCGCACTACTTGCACGTAGCGCGCTTCCATCTGTTCCAGGCCGTTGATGGCAACGACCGCCGCACGCTCCTTGGACAACATCGAGTGAAGTCCGTCGGTGAGCTGCAGTGCCACTGCGGCCTTGCCGTCCACGGCTGCCGCGACCGGCTCGAGATCCCACGGATCCGTCACGATGGCCCGCACCTCGCCGCTGCGGAACAGGGCCGCGACGGCCTGAGGGCCCTGGAAATTCACGTTCACCAGGCAGCGGAAGTGATCCTTCCGCCAGTTGTCCCCATAAAACAGCAGCAAATCCCAGCCACGCTCGGCCATCAGCGCAACGAACTGCTGATGGCGGTCTCGATTCAACATGCGCTCTTCCAAAAAGTGATTAAGGTGATACCGATTCCAGGAACCACTCGGTGGGCAGCTCACGACCCAGACCGAGCGCCCGGGCCCGCTTCATCACGGCGGCCCCAACGGCCGCGAACTGGATGCCCGAGCCGGTGTTGTTGTTGTACAGAGTGATCTGGTCGGCGCTGGTGCGACCCTTGATGCGGCCGGCGACCAACTCCTGGATCTCGCGGATGTCATCCCACGCGATGATGCCGTTCTGCGAGGCGTCCCAGATGTCGGGCGACTTGTCCTGTTGCGCAACGTCTTTCGCGTGCACGATGTAGATGTCGGCGCGCTTGATGGTCTCGTCGTCGATCTCGCGGCGCTTGTTGCTGCCGTCGGCACCGCCGATCGAGGCGACATACATGCCCTTCTCGATCCAGTGTCCATCGAACACCGGGTCCCAGGCTGCTGTGGCCGCCTGGATGCAGTCACTGCCTTCGACTGCCGCTCGCGCGGAAGCGACCGGCTCGACGGAGCGTCCGAGCGTCTCACTCATCTCACGCGCGAACTTGCGGCAATTGTCCTGGTTCGGGCTGTATACCTTGACACGCTCGAACGGGAAGAGGCTGCACAGAGCCTGGATGTGCGCACTCGCCTGCCAGCCGCTACCGAACAGGCCCAGGACTTTCGGCTTCGCCGGGGCGAGATATTTCGCGCCAACGGCGCTCATGGCCGCCACACGCATCTTCTGTATGACGCCGTCCGGCATGATCGCGACCGGCTCGAGCTTCTCGAGGTCGAACAGGATCACCAGGCCGCACCAGCGGCCTCCGGTGGCGACTGGAAGAATGCGCCGGCGCTTGACACCGTTCGTAAAGGAGAATCCAGCCATGTCCGAGGTGATGCGCAATGCCCAGACACCGCTACCGACACCGCCGCCTTCCTGTGACTTGAAGCGGTATTTGAAGCCGGGGTTCTCTTTCGATTCGACCGGCATGTACGTCTGCGAGCGCGGCCGGTTGATCGCCTGGCCGTTGGCGAGCTCGGCCAGAATTGCCTCGGTTGCCGAGAGCGCGTCCTCGTGGGTGAGCGCGCGATCGACTTCTTCATTATTCAGTAACAATGTCATCGCGACACCTGCGTGAAAATGGAGCCGGAGCCGGACTTCAGCAGCGGTATGAGACCACCGGCCTCCAGCATCTCGAGCAGGAACGGAGACGGGGCCTTGGTCTGTAAGCTCTTGCCGGAAGTCAGGTTTTCGAGTGTTCCAGCGCGGATGTCCACGCGGATCCGATCACCATCCTCGACCAGAGGATGTATCCCGGGCGCCTCCAGAAGAGGCAGCCCAATCTCGTGTCCGTTCCGATAGAATGTGCGGGAGAACAGCTCGGCCACGACGGCACCGATACCGGTTGCCTGAAGTGCTTTGGCCGCCAGCGCACGACCCGAAGAGCAGCCGAAGTTGCGCCCCGCGACGAGGATGTCGCCGGGTTTGACGTGCTTCGGGAAATCCGGATTGAGAGTTTCTAGAACGAACGCAGCCATCTCCTTGGCGGTCTTGAACATAATGTGCGTGGGAGTGATCATGTCGGTCGGAATGTGATCACCAAATTTCCAGCAACGCCCCTCAAAGACCAGCTTTGTCGCCAAAGTGCACACCTGCGTAGTGTTGATACTGTTTACCCGCGCGACGGATGCGTCGCGGCCGCCCGGAACACGCGCGCGCGTGTGCGCCTCTCGATGTGCTGAACGAGAACGACAGCCTCGGTCGCGGCGGACGGCGTTAGTTGACTTCGGTCGAGCCACACACTCGACACTCTATTGTTGTCTGATACGCCCTAGCTGTCTAATAGCATCTCTGCCACAACCCATAGCTTCGAGTTAACCCCCACAATGGATCTGAGTCAGCTGAAACGCTTCGTTACCACTGTTGAAGGCGGTAGCCTGGGAAAGGCCGCCGAGATGCTCAACATCTCACAGCCGGGGTTGAGCAAGAGCATTCATCAACTGGAGGCCGACTTCGGCGCCAAGTTGCTCGATCGGGGTCCAAAAGGTGTGACGTCCACCGCATTTGGCGAAGCGGTCTACCTGAGAGCCAAGCGAATCCTGGCAGAATGGCGCCACCTCGAGAACGAGCGCGTCGCGTTATTCAATGGATTGGTAGGACATATCACGATAGGAGTCGCGCGCGGCACCGGCTTTCTCGGCCGTGTCATTCCCGCTGCGAGCGCACGACTCACCAACAGCCGCTACGCCGTACATCTCACCGTGGTCAGTGGTGTCGCCGAAGAATTGGCGCGCGCGCTACGCCTCGGCGACCTCGACTTCGCGGTCGCGGTGTTGGATACGGTCTCCGGGACGAACGACCTGGTCGAAGAAGTTCTTTTCTACGACCGATGCGGCATGTTTGTCGATGCGAAGCACCCGTTGGCTCGCGGCACGCCGGTGAGCATCGAGGAGCTCGTCAATTACTGCTGGCTCTTCTCGACCGATGCGGCCTCCCTACGCGACGCGTTGGGTGATCTCGCCCAGAGCAAGGGTGTGGAGCCGCGCAAGACGGTGATCGACAGCAACTCCGTCGTCTACCTTACGAGCACCCTCATCGGCAGCGAGTTCGTCGGCCTGTTGTCGATGGATTCTGTGGAAGACGCCGTCAATGCCGGTACATTGGTGGAGCTGACGCTCGAGCCCTCGCAGCGCTCCGAAGTGGCGCTGACGGCGGTTGAGCGTCCGATCGGCTTTCTACGCCGTGCGGATACGACACTGTCGCCTGTGGCGACGGCCTTGCGCGATGAGATTCTCGCGCTGTGTATCAAATTGGGGTATCCGCTGGTCACGAACTCGGACGGCGCAGAGGAGCCCGCGCACGCGATCTCAGCGGCCCCAGCCGCCACCTAGCGCTTTCACGAGCTGGACGCTGGCGATCATCCGGCGTACCTGTATATCCGCAGCGGAGAGGCGCGCGGCGAGCGCGGCGTTCTCCGCTACGACAACTTCCAGGTAAGTGACGATACCGGCCTTGTAACGGTACTGCGCCTGGTCCAGCGCTCCGGACGTCGCCTCGACTGCGGCCGCCTCGCTGACGCTCTCCTCCTGCAGCTGCCGCAATGCGACAATGTTGTCCTCCACGTCCTGGTAAGCAGCCAGGACCGCGTTCCTGTAGTTCGCGACTTGCTCATCGTAGGCTGCATGCGCCTGCGCCGATTGAGCGCGATGCAAGCCACCATCGAGGACTGTCAGAACCGCCGACGGTCCCACCGCCCAGAGCAGACTCGGGGCCGAGATCCAGTTGGACGTTTGCGTACTTTCGAAGCCCGCGGTCGCGGCCAGACTGAAGATCGGGAAATAGGCAGCCCTGGCCACACCGATCTGCGCGTTCGCGGCCGCCACGCGCCGCTCGGCCGCGGCGACGTCCGGGCGACGCTCCAGCAAGGCGGACGGCAGACCCGGGTCGATAGGCGGTGGCCCAAGATCGAACTTCAGAGGTTGTGGATCGAGATGGAAGCTCGAGGGCGATTCGCCCAGGAGTACGGCGATGGCGTGCTCGGTCTGGGCACGCCGTAGCCGCATATCCGCGGCCTGCGTCAGGGCCGTCTGCAGCTGAGCTTTCGCCTGATCGAGATCCGCCAGCGCGGCGGCGCCGCCGTTGTAGAGGTTTTGCGTCAGCTCCAGCGCGCTCGAGTAGTCGCTGGCGGTTTGATCCAACAACTGCTGTTGCGTGTCCTGACTGCGCAAGGTGAAGTAGTCGCTGGCGAGCTCGGCATGGATGCTGAGATCGAGAGTCGCGAGGTCCGCGGTGCTGGCCTGCTCGCCGGCCCGCGCCGACGCCACCGAATTGCGGATGCGCCCCCAGACGTCGAACTCGTAGGACACGTCGGCGTCCAACGCGAAATTGTTCACATAGCGCGACTTGCTGCTGTTGTAGGTTGGCGCATTCAGTGATTGGCGCTCGCGGGTCGCGCTCGGACCGACAGTCAGCGTGGGAAACAGGCTCGACCTGACGATGCGCGTTTGCGCACGAGCTTGTTGGAGGCGCGCGAAAGCCGCCTTGATGTCCTGGTTGGCGTTGGTGACCCGGTCCTCGAGCGCGTTGAGCTGCTCGTCGTGAAAGATCTCCCACCACGGCCCCCGATTCTGCTCGTCGGCGGGCTGTGCCGTCTTCCAGCCAGCGGACTCCTGGTAGGCCGGTGGTGGCGCATCCGTCGCGGGACGCGCGTAATGGGGAGCAAGCGAGCAGGCACTCAGCGCGGCACAACAACATGCGACGGCAACTTGGCGCATGAGGGTCATCCCTGTCCTTCGACGGGCTCCTGGCCGCCATGCGGGCGCTGCCGTGGCTGCGGCTTTTCCGGCTGCGACGGTGCCTGCGACACACGGACCTGCTCGCCGTCGGCGATCGAGTCCGGCGGATTCACGACGATGACGTCGTCGGCCGATAACCCGGTGAGCACCTCGACGGAAGTCCCGAAATCGCGGCCCTGCTCGATGGACTTCAGTTTCACGCGGTTGCCTTGCTCTATGGTTGCAACCTGCAGTCCTTCGCCGCGAAACACGAGCGCCGTCGCGGGTACCCTCAACGTCGAGGCATTTCCAGGAAGCTTGAAATGCACCTGCGCGTACGCACCCGGAAACAACTCGCCCTTGCTGTTGTCGACCAACAGCTCCACTTGTAGGGTGCGCAAGGTGGGATCGAGCGCTTGCGAGGTCCGCGTGACCTTCGCCGGGTAGCTGTCCTTCGGGTGCTCGTTGAAGCGCAATTGCGCCTCGACACCGGGCCTGGTTTGCGTAGCGAACAGCTCGGGAACCTGCACATAGACCCGCAGCCGTTCGGTATCAGCGACCCGGAACAACTGCGACCCCGTGCTCTGCCCGGCGTTGATGAGCGCGCCGACGTCCGTGTTGCGCAGGGTGACCACACCGTCAAAAGGCGCAACGACCCGCTTGAACGACTCCAGCTCCTCGAGTCTCCTGACATTCGCCTGCGCCGAGTCTGCCGTGGCCTTCGTCGCTTGTGCCGTGGCGGCCCGTGTGTCGGCATCCTGGGGCGACACGGCGTTGTGCTCCAACAATCCCTTCCAGCGCACATTGGTGATTTCCGCGATGCGGGCGTTGGCTTGCGCGGTTTCCAGGTCGGCTTTTGCCTGACGCAGCTGCTGATCCACCTCCGGTGTCTCGATCTCCGCGAGCAGTTGGCCTTTTTTCACCGGCGTGCCGATATCCGTGTACCAAGCCTTCAGGTAGCCACTCGTGCGGGCGTAGATCGGAGCTTCGATGAACGCACTGACGTCCCCCGGCAGAACCAACTCGTCGGTAGCGGGGCTCGAGCTCGGTTTCGCGACCACGACGACCGGGATCGCGGCCTCGAGGGTCTCCTGCCCTATCCGGTCGCGGCCACGGACACGGCTGACCACCCCCCAGATGGCCAGCACTACGGCAATGACCAGTAGAATCCAGAGAAAGCGCTTCACGCCGTGCAACGAGGCACCGTCGGCGGTATGTCGACCCGAGTCGGCCATCAGTGTTGCTGCTCCAGGCGCTGAGTTTGCCGTCCGTGAATCAGCACGAAGACGGATGGTACAAAGAACAAAGTTGCGATCGTTGCGAAAATCAATCCGCCAATCACGGCACGCCCGAGTGGTGCGTTCTGCTCGGCGCCCTCGCCCAGGCTCAGCGCCATCGGGATCATGCCGATGATCATGGCAAGCGCGGTCATGAGCACCGGGCGGAAGCGCGCGAACCCGGCCTGCAAGGCCGCGGTGAAGGCGTCGTCGCCGGCATTCATCCGCTCACGCGCAAAGCTGACCACCAGCACGCTGTTGGCGGTCGCCACGCCCATGCACATGATTGCGCCTGTCAGCGCGGGCACACTCACCGTCGTGTGTGAGAGGAACAACATCCAGACGATCCCCGCCAGGGCGGCCGGCAACGCCGTGATGATGATGAAGGGGTCGAGCCACGACTGGAAATTGACCACGATCAACAGGTACACGAGCACGACCGCCCCGAGCAATCCCAGCAACAGGCCATTGAAGGAGTCCGTCATGGTCCTCACCTGGCCGCGAACATGGACCTGCGAGCCTTGCGGCACGTCACCCTTGGTTTCCTCGAGGATCCTGTTGACCTGGGATGCAATGAAGCCGAGGTCGGCATCCTGCACCGTGCCGTAGATGTCCAGTACGGTCTGAGCGTCGTAATGGTTGACCGACTCCGCTGCTACTTCACGGTGGATCGTCGCCACGTTGGCGAGCATCTGCGCTGGCGCGGCCCCGGGTGAGCTCCCCGTGGTCAGCGGCGTGGTCTGCAGCTGATTGATGTTGTCCAGGAACGGCTCGGGCGTCTGCGCTACGACGTTGTATTCCGTACCACTCTTGGGATCGAACCAGAATGAGGGAGTGGTCTGGAAGCTGCCCGACAACGACACCAGCATGTTCGAAGCGACGTCCGCCTGCGTGAGCCCGAGCTGCTGCGCCTTGGTACGATCGACGTTGACCTGCAGTTTGGGATAGTCGAAGGTCTGCTGGATGCGCAGATCGACCGCGCCGGGTATGGCGCGCAACTTCCGCAACAGCTCCTCGGCGTAGACCCTGTTGGCCGTGACGTCATCGCCGGAAATCTGTACATCCAACGGACTCGGAATGCCGAAGTTGAGTGTCTGGCTGACGATGTCCGCGGGCAGGAACGCAAAGGTGACCGATGGAAAGTCCCGCGCCAGGCTGCGCCGCAGGGTACGCACGTAGTTCGCCGTCGGGTGATGATCGGATTTGAGCGAGACGAAGATGTCCGCATCGTTGGGACCTACCGGGGCCGATGTACTATAAGCGGTGTTGATACCGCTGTACGGCAGCCCGATGTTGTCGACGATGCTGTCGAGCTCTCCGGTCGGAATCGCCTGTCGTACTTTGGCCTCCACCGCATCACAGAGGGCCGCGGTCTCCTCGATGCGCAGACCGCTGCGCGCACGCATGTGCAACTTGATCTGGCCGGCATCCACGGCGGGGAAGAAGTCCTGCCCCAGTCCTGGCAGATAGGGGCCCATCGGAAAGGCGAGAATCGCCGAAGCCGCCATCGCGCCCAGGAATATGAGCGCGAACTTCGCGCGGGCGCGCAATGCCGCCTCGAGCAGAGAGTGATAACGATCGCGCACACGCTCGAAGCGCTCCTCGAAGTCGTGCTGAAAGCGTTGCATGAGATCGAAAGGCGACCGCAACACGGCGAGCACCCAGCGACCGAAGGCGTGGAGTGAGCCTCCCTCGCCGCGTGCGGCCCGCCCCTGCGCCTCCACTCGTTCGGCTTCGCGCTCATCGATCGCGAGCGAGACGCTGGCCTCGGAAACCTCACCCTCGCGTGGTCGTTCCCGTCCACGGTCCTTGTGTTTGCGCAGCCAATATTTCGACAAGGTCGGAACCAGGGTTCGCGATAGCAGGTACGACGCCAACATGGCGAACACCACCGCCTCGGCGAGCGGTACGAACAGGTACTTCGCGATGCCGGCCAACATGAACATCGGGATGAACACGATGCAGATCGACAAGGTCGACACCAGCGCCGGCAGTGCGATCTGGTGCGCGCCGTTCAGGATCGCCTCCTCGACCTCCTGCCCCTCTTCCAGGTGCGCATTGATGTTCTCGATCGTCACCGTGGCATCGTCGACCAGGATGCCCACCGCCAGGGCCAGCCCGCCGAGCGTCATGATGTTGATGGTCTCCCCCAGCAGGGAGAGGCAGGCGATGGAGGCCAGGATCGACAGCGGGATGGAAATGAAAATAATGAGCGTGCTGCGCCAGCTCCCCAGGAACAGCAGGATCATCAGCCCGGTCAGACAGGCCGCGATCGTCGCCTCGCGCACGACGCCCGAGATCGCGGCTCGCACGAACAAGGACTGATCGCCGATGGGCTGGATTTTCAGGGTCGGCAGCTGTGCGTGAATCTGCGGCAACTTGGACTTCACGGCGTTGATGACGTCGAGTGTCGAGCTGTTGCCGGTTTTGAGCACCGTCATCAACGCCGCGCGCCTGCCCCCCAGGCGGGCGATATTCGTTTGCGGCGGCGACCCATCGCGCACGTGGGCGACGTCTCTGACATAAACGACAGCGCCATTCTTCGCAATGATCGGGAGATCGTTGAGCTCCTCGACCCGCTCAGGACTGGCGTTGACGCCGATGTAGTACTCGAGGTCACCGATCTTCTGGGTGCCCGCGGGCAGGATCAGGTTCTGCGCGGCAATGGCCGCCACCACGTCAGTGCCCGAGAGCCCTTTCGCACGCAGAGCCTGAGGATTCAGGTCTACCTGGACCTGCCGCTGCTTGCCTCCATAGGGATACGGCGTCGAGGCGCCCGCCACGGTAGCTAGAGCTACACGGATTGTGTTGTTGGCGGCGTCGAAAATCTGCGCTTCTGAAAGCGTGTCGCTCGAGAGCGCGAGCTGAATGACCGGAACGGTCGAGGCATCGTAAGCAAGGACAAAAGGCGGCGTGGTCCCCGGTGGAAGATTCTTGAGCTGGGACTGCGACACACCGGTGATCTGCGCATACGACATGCGCTCATCGGCGTTGGGCTGAAAGAAATACTTCACCACCGCAATGCCGTTGAGCGAGGTGGACTCGGTGTGCTCAACGTCGTTGACGGTCGTCTGGGCGATGCGCTCGTTGGTGAGGACGATGCGGCTCGCCATCTCTTCCGGCTGCAGTCCCGTGTAGCGCCAGATGGTCGCCACGACCGGAATGTTGATGGCTGGGAAGATGTCGGTGGCGGTCCGTACGATCGCCAGCACACCCATCAGAAGAATCAGAATCGCCAGCACCAGAAACGTGTACGGCCGCTGTAGCGCGATTTTGACGATCCACATGCGGATGCTGGCTCTGGGTGAAGCCAACATTCTACGTCCCTATCCGGGGGGGCCGCAATACGGCGGCCTGGAAGCCTGCGGAAAGCTTCCTGTCGAGTTATCTCAAGTTACCTTTAGCCCAAAAGCTTCAGCTCAAAGGTCGAACGCCGCGCGCAGGCGCTCCTCATACCAGCGATGAAAGAAATCGACCATGAATTCGGTGCTGCCGAGCGGCCCCGGCTCGTATCTCGGGCTGCAGACGCCGCGCTGCGTCTCGGCGACGAAGGCCGCGTCCTGGTTGTTCGTCGCCTGCCAGACCCCGGTGAGATTGTCGACGTTGTAGTCTTTCCCTTCCTCGGCCTCGGCGTTCACCAGCCAGGTCGTGCGCACCAACGTGCGCGACCGGTCGAGCGGGATGACGCAGAACGTCATGATGTGGTCGCTGAGGAAGTGGAACCACGCGTTCGGCTGCACATGCAGATGTAGGGTCCCCAGGCCCGCTTCGGTGAAGGAGCCCAGCAGGCGCCGACACGCCGCCTTGGAGTCCAGGGTCATGGATTCGCCGTCGCCCTCGAGCACGAGGCGCTCGGTGCGGAACGCCGTTGGGCGTCCGTGCAGCATCTCGATCCTTTGCCACGGAAGACCCGCCCGCTCCCAGCAACCGAGAGCCCGGTCCCGTGCGATCTCGTAGCGGCGATAAGTGTTGCGCTCCTCGTCCGAGAGAGACTCCTCGGAAATATCACCCAGAAAATGAAACAAGGAGCGCAGCAACTCCGGATGACCGCCGCAGTGAAAACACTCCCGGTTGTTCTCGATGGTCAACTTCCAGTTGCCCTCCTCCAGAAGGTCGATCTGCCGGGCGATTTTTGTCTGCGGCAGAGCGTGTGGGTCGAGATAGGCTGACAGCCGGGATTGCATCTCGGGGAAATCATCCGGGGGCTCGTCCGCCAGGCATACGAAAATCAGACCTGACAGACAGCGCACGTGGACCGGCTTCAATCCCAACTTCGTCGCGCCGCCGCAGTCTCCGGAAGTCCCACACCCGATCACACGTCCCGACGTGTCATAACTCCAACGGTGGTAGGGACACACCAGCTTCGCGCCCACCACCCCGCTATCCTGTTGCAGTACGCGCGCGCCACGGTGCCGGCAGGTGTTATGAAACGCGGCCACGGAGCCGTCGTCCTGGCGCAGGATGAAGATCGGATACGGTCCGATCTGGTAGGTGCGATAGTCGCCGGCTTCGGGGATCTCCGGCTCGGAGGCCACGAACAGCCAGTGGCGCGCGAATATTCCCTCCAGCTCCGCGGCATACACGGTGTCATCGGTGAAGAACGCGCCCGGCAGGGCGAAACCGGGCTTGCGGGAATCCAGGAGGGGCTCGAGATGTTGCCGCAATCGAGCCAACGGCAGCGGGAATGTCATGGCGCAGGAGCCTTCCACAACCGGCGCCCGCGTCCAAGGTCAAAATCCGCATGCCCCTAGCGAAAAAAGTCATCTGCCGCGTCGGTTTCGTTCAATCGCGGACACGCCCGTCATCTTTAACTAAGATGACGCGGGAGCGCCTTTCCCGCGAAGGATAGGAATGACCGACCGTCCCAACCTGCTCATTCTCATGGCTGATCAGCTGACGGCCGGCGCACTGCGCTGTTACGGCGGCGCAGTCGCTCGCACACCCCACATCGACGAGCTCGCTGCCGCGGGGGTCGTCTTCGACTCCTTCTACTGCAACAGCCCCCTGTGCGCGCCGTCGAGATTTTCATTTTCCGCCGGACAGCTGCCTTCCAGGATCGGCGCCTACGACAACGCCGCCGAATTCGCAGCCTCCATACCGACCTTCGCGCACTATGCGCGCCGCGCCGGCTACCAGACCGCGCTCGCCGGCAAAATGCATTTCTGCGGTCCCGACCAGCTCCATGGCTACGAGGAGCGGCTGACCACCGACATCTACCCCGCCGACTTCGGCTGGACCCCCGACTGGACCCGTTTCCAGGAACGCCCGGGCTGGTATCACACCCTGGATTCGGTGACCCAGGCCGGCTCCTGCACCCGCACGAACCAGATCGATTTCGACGACGAGGTCGTGAGCGCAACGCGTCAGAAGTTGTTCGATCTGGCGCGAAGCCGGGACCGCCGGCCGTTTTGCCTGGTGGCCTCACTCACCCATCCGCACGACCCGTATGTCATTCCAGAGCCCTATTGGAATCGTTATCGGGACGATGAGATCGATATGCCGCGTGTGGGCGACCTCACGGGACGCGAGGATCCGCATTCAACTCGCCTCCGGCACGTCATCGGCCTCGGGCTCGCGACCCCCACGCAAGCGCAAATACGCGCCGCGCGACGCGCCTACTACGGCGCGGTGTCATATGTGGACGACCAGGTCGGCACGTTGGTCGACACTCTTCAGGAAGCGCGCTTCGCGGAAAACACGGTCATCATGCTCCTGGCGGACCATGGCGACATGCTCGGGGAGCGGGGGCTCTGGTACAAAATGAGCTTCTTCGAGGGCG
Source organism: Steroidobacteraceae bacterium (assembly GCA_036834945.1). Lineage (GTDB taxonomy): Bacteria > Pseudomonadota > Gammaproteobacteria > Steroidobacterales > Steroidobacteraceae > 13-2-20CM-66-19. Next base: position 7,090 of record DAITMW010000036.1, on the reverse strand, counting down.
CCTGCCGCATTCCGCTCATCGTTCACGCACCCGGCCGTTTCGCACCCCGCCGCGTAAAGGAGCACGCAAGCCTCCTGGACCTGCTGCCGACCATTGCCGAGCTCGCGAACGGTGGCTCCGCTCCCACCTACGCGGCAACACCGGACGGGCATAGCCTGCTGCCGGCTCTGAACGGCGCCGGCCCCGGCCCGGGAGAGGTGCTCGGCGAGTATCTGGCGGAAGGGGCTATCGCTCCCATCGTGATGATCCGTCGTGGTCGCCACAAGTTCGTTCATTCACCCGTTGATCCTGATCAACTCTACGATCTCGTTGCCGATCCGACCGAGACGGTGAATCTCGCCGGGCCGGCGGACGCGGCGCACGTCACCGAATTCCGCAATGAGGTGTCGAGACGCTGGAATCTGGCTGCAATCCACGACGCGGTGTTGGCGAGTCAGCGGCAGAGGCACCTCGTGTACGCGGCACTGCGCCAGGGCCGCTATCAGCCCTGGGACTTTCAGCCGGTTCGAGACGCCAGCCGTCTGTATATCCGCAACGACCAGGAGCTGAACGATCTCGAAGCCATGGCGCGATTTCCGCCGCTGAAATGAACCCCAGGGGCCTGCCCATCACTGTCCTGTTGATGGTGGCCATCGCGGTTCCGACTGCCACCGCTGCGGCCGTGCAGGTCCTCACTGGGCCGACTCCGATCGTCGACGGTGATGCCAAAGCCGCCGGTGATATTACGGTCAGCAACGAAAGGCTGGCGTTCGCCCTGGCTGTCGAGTCTTCCGTGCCCTTTGGCGTTCCACGCGGCGCTATCGTCGACGTAGCGACAGTCCGTGACGGGCGGATCGGCCGCGACCATACCGTATTCGCCGACTTCATCCCCAACAACTGGTCGGCCTGGCCCAATACCTATCATCGCGTCGATATCCTCGAGCGCGGCCCCAGGCGCGCCGTGATCCAGGCCGTTCGCGATTGGGGCAAGGTCACGGTTACGACGACCTACACGCTGGCGACAGGCTCCGACCACATTGAGATCCGAACCAGCCTGCACAACGCAGGCGCGACCGCCCTCCCCGACCTGCTCTCCGGACTGACCCTGTGGCCCAAAGGGGGGTTCGTATTTCCCGTTCCGGGACTGGCGGGTGTGACCGAATCCGCGGCGGGCGCCGCATTGTCGGATCGCGTGACCGCTTACGATGCGGACTGGGCCATCACCCTGCATGCGCCGTATTTCGACCACGTGGGCTCCGGGTCGCGCGACCTGTTTGTCAGACACACTCTCGCCCCTGGCGCGACCCGGGTGTTCGAGGGCTGGCTGCAAGTTGGCACGCGTGGCGACCTGACACCTGTCGTGCGTTACGAGATTGAACTCCGGAAGCTGGAGGCCGGAAGCGTGGCCGGCGTGGTCACCGGCCGCGACGGACATGCAATCGACGAGCCGGTCGTGGTCGTGGAGCGCGACCACAAACCGTACGCCTGGGCATTGGGCGGCCATGACGGGCGCTATGAGTTACCGCTGCCAACGGGTGACTACAGCATTTACGCCACGGGCAGGAACCTCTCTCAGAGTGAGCCCGCCTCCATCCGAATCGCCGTCCACGCCCGGGCCTCCTTCGATTTTCAGGACCTCGACCGGGGTGGTCGCATACAACTGCGTGCCAGAGATCCCCATGGGGCGCCGCTCGATGCGCGGATCAGCATCGAGAAGGGTTACCGCCCGCTGGTTGAATTCCTGGGTCGCCGTACTTTCTTCACCGGGCTCGAGCCGCAAGGACTGGCCGACCTGACACTGGCCCCCGGCGCTTATGTCCTGAATGTCTCATCCGGAGGCGGTTTCTTCGCGCGGACCGAGGAAGTGCCGCTGACTGTCAAACCCAACGCGACACAGCCGCTCACTGTCGTGTTGACCCGATTGTTCGATCCACGCACGCGGGGGTGGTTCGCGGCAGACCTGCATCACCACGCGGACCAGGCGGAGGCCGTCACTCCCGCGCCCGACCTGGCACGCGCACAGCTGGCAGCCGGCCTCGACCTGTTGTTTGTCAGTGACCACGACTCGAGCGTCAACCACGCGCCACTGCAGGCTATTGCCCGGAAGCGTGGCATTCCATTCATACCCTCAATCGAGCTTTCCCCTTCCTGGGGACATTTCAACGCTTACCCGGTCACCCCTTCACAACGGCTTGCCATCGACACCAGCACGGCAACGGTCGAGGAAATCTTCGCGGCGGCGCGCCGCCAGGGAGCGATGGTCATCCAAGTCAACCATCCGTTCATCCCCTACGGCTATTTCGCCAGCCTCGCAGCCCACGTAGCCCCGGGAGGCTTCAACCCGGGTTTCGACCTCGTCGAAATCAACGCCACGGTGCCGGAGGACGACGACAAGGTCCTGCACCGGCTCTGGGAATTCTGGAATGCCGGTCAACACTACTACCTGGCCGCGGGCACCGACACCCACGACGTCTGGAACGACGAGTCGGGACGGATACGGACCTTTGCGCATGTCGAGCCCGCAGGGACCGGGGACAACCTGACACCGCTTTCCTTCGTCAGGGCCCTGCGCGAGGGCCACGGCTACGTGAGCCGGGGCCCGCTCATTTACCCGTCGGTCATGTTCGGTACCGTTTTCAAACCGCAAGCCGGTAAGGCCCCCGAACTGCAGTTCGAGCTCGAGTCCGTTGCCGGCCTGCGCCGGGTGACGCTCATTGGCGGCGGCACGGTGATCGAGACCAGGATCTTTCCCGACAACCCGGTACGCGCCCGCACCAAATTTGGGCTTTCCGCGGGCCGGGCCCGTTGGTACGAGCTTCTCGTGGAGGACAACCGAGGGGCCAGGGCGTACACCGACCCCGTCTGGATCGAGTAGTACTCGCGCGGCGCCTGCGTACAGCGCTATTGTCGCGGGGGTTCATTTCGACCAACGCGTCCGTATGTTGCGATCTCACAATGGGGTTGGCGCAGCGAGCGCTTCGAGCCGGCCCGCGGCCATGATTTTTCTGGATGGCCCGATGCGTTTTTGGCGCTTGAAGGGATGGCGCGAGTGTGAAAGTTTGGGGGCGGGGGTGCTGACCGCGGGCTTGTTGCCTACACGCGACGAGAGCGGCAGTGACCCATGACGGCGCCGGCGGTTCCACCGAACAAATATCGATAATCGGGGAGATCAGCTTGAAACCGAACCACAGAGTTTATTGCGCTGTAGCAGCCATTCTCAGCGCCCACGCCGCGGCAAGTTATGCAGCCGCACCAGCGGAATCGGGGGCCGAGCCGGATCAGAGTCTTGCGATCAGCGAGGTCACCGTTACCGCGCAGCGGCGCTCCGAGAACGTGCAGGACGTCCCCATCGCGATCCAGGCCCTCACGGGTGAGACGCTGCAGCAGCTCAACGTGCAGACCTTCGACGACTACGTCAAATACATCCCGAGCGTCACCTTCAAATCCAACGGCCCCGGCCAGAGCATCATCTACATGCGCGGCCTGAGCTCCGGCGCCTCGGCCGGCGCCCAGTCGACGGGCACCATCGGTGGATTCCCGAACGTCGCGATCTACCTCGACGACCAGTCCGGACAACTCCCCGGCCGCAACCTCGACATCTACGCGGCCGACCTGGAGCGCATCGAGGTGTTGGAGGGTCCGCAGGGCACCCTGTTCGGGGCCGGAGCTCAGGCGGGCGTCGTCAGGTATATCACCAACAAGCCGAAGCTTGACAGGACCGAGGGCAGCGCCACCGCCAGTTTCGGTACGACGGCCCATGGCGACCACAACAGCAGCGTCACGGCGGTGCTCAATCTGCCGTTGATCCAGAACACGTTGGCAGTCCGTGCGGTCATCTACAACGACAGCCGCGGTGGCTACATCGACAACGTGCCTGCCACGTTTACGCGCAGAAACACCGACCTGGGCATCTACTACGCCAACTACCCGACGGGGTGCGCGGCGACGAAATCGTGCCAGGTACCTCCTGGCAGCGAGGTCGCCAACAACAGCTCCACTGCCGAGGACAATTTCAATCCGGTCACCTATCAGGGTATCCGCGGCTCGGTGCTCTGGCAGATCAACGACGACTGGGATGCGCTGGTCACCCAGACCTACCAGGACATGCACTCGCAAGGGGTGTTCTATCAGATGCCTTTCGCCTCCGACGGCGCGAAGTTGCAGCCGCTGCAGACCACGGTATTCAGCCCGGGCTCCGACAAGGACCGCTTCACGAATACGGCCTGGACGGTGAACGGCAAGTTTGGCGATCTAAGGTTCATTTATACGGGCGCCTACCTCGTCCGCAATCTCGACCAGCGTAACGACTACACCAACTACGCGCGCGGCGTGTATGCGGACTACTACCAGTGCTACGGCGCAAGCGCCAGCGCCTCCGGTGCGTCGAAGTGCTTCTCCCCGGTAGCCTCCTGGCGCGAGCAACTTCGTAACACCCACCAGACCCACGAGATCCGCCTAAGCACCCCGGACAACTGGCGCCTGCGCGGCATTGTCGGCGCCTTCTGGGAGAATCAGAAAATATTCGACAACACCGACTGGCAGTACAAGACCCTGCCGCCGTGTACCGAGGTGGGCCAGAAAGGCTGCATGACCAATGTCGGGCCGGCACTCGGAGCGACCTCGAACATTCCCGGCACGCGCAACGACAACACCGCATTTTTCGAGGACGTACAGCGCGGCTACAAGCAATATGCATTCTTCGCCTCGATCGATTTCGACATCATCCCGAAGGTCCTGACGATCACCGGCGGCACACGCTTCTATCACTTCGACAACTTCCAGACCGGAAGCGTCGTCAGCAGCTTCGGCTGCGCCAATGCCGGTCCGGCGCCGTGCCTGGCGGGAGCGACGAGCATCAACGACGAGCACGAGACGTCGACCTATACCGGCACCCGTAGCCGCGGCAACCTGAGCTGGCACGTCACGCCCGATACCCTGCTCTACTACACGTACTCCCAGGGCTTCCGACCGGGTTATTTCAACCGCAGCAGCGGCTGCCACGTGAAGGATCCCGCCACCGGGATCAACGAATACTGCATTCCGCTGAAAATCGCGCCCGATTCGCTGACCAACAACGAGGTCGGTTGGAAAACCGAGCTGTTCAACCATCGCATCCTGTTCAACGGCGCGATCTACCAGGAGAAATGGACCAACGTCCAGGTCGGCTTCTTCGACCCGGGCGAGCTCGGCAACCTGACCTTCGGCACCAACGGCCAGGATTTCCGCGTGCGCGGCATCGAGGCCCAGGTCGAGGCGCGCGTGACGCAAGGCCTGACACTGACGGGCGCGGTAAACTACAACAAGAGCGAGCAGACCAACTCCCCGTCGCTCATCGCCAACAACCCGGCCTTGCTGGCGAACCCGCTGAGCGCGCCGCTCTACGGCAAGCCCATCACCTCGATCGCGAACCCGTTCGGCGCCATCGGCAGCCCGACCGCCAATTCGCCCTTGTTCCAGGGAAACATCCGCGCGCGCTACGACTGGACGTTCAGGGAATACAACCTGTTCGCGCAGGTGGGATTCAACTACTCGAGCAGCTCCTTCACCCAGACGAGCAACAACCCGTCGCTCTCGAGCGGCAGCTCCGTGAATACCACGCTGCTGCGGTTCGAGAATCCCCCCTACGGGCTGGTGGACGCCTCGGTCGGCTTCTCCAAGGACCAGTGGAACGTGCAGTTCTTCGGCGAGAACCTCGCCGACCGCAACGTGAGCTTGTTCACCTCGACAGGACAGTTCGTGGTGGCGCAGACTCCGAGCAGGCCACGGGTGCTGGGCCTGACGATCGGCTATAAATTCTGAGTGCCAACGCGACATCTATCGTAGAAGCGGAAGTCAGTCGAATTCGCGCGCTGATGGAAGCGCGCGAATTCGCGCCCGCGCTCGAAGCTGCGACGACTCTGGCCCGGGCCGTGCCGGAAAACCGCGACGTCCTCTACATGATCGCGGTTTGCCTCCGGTATCTGAACCGGATCCAGGAAGCCTTGACCGCCCTGGACGAGCTGCAAGCGTGCCACCCGAGGTTCAGCCGCCTCTTCCAGGAGCGCGGTAACTGTTTTGTCGTGATGCGGGACGCGCCCCGCGCCATAGACGCATTCTTGCGGGCAGTGAACCTCAACCCCGCCCTGCCGGTAAGCTGGCGGACCCTTCAATCCCTCTACAAGATGACGGGCAACGCCAAGGACGCGGACATGGCGGGCGCCCACATCGCCACCCTGTCCCGGCTTGCGCCGGAGGTGGTCACGGCGACCGCCATGTTCTCCGACGGTGATTTCGCGCTCGCGGAACAGGTTATACGGGCCTATCTCCTAAAACACGGTGATGACGTCGAGGCCATGAGGCTGCTCGCGCGCATTGGCATGGAGCTCGACGTTCTCGACGACGCCGAAGTACTGTTGGAAGCTGTTCTCCAGGCCGCACCAGACTACGACGCCGCCCGTCATGACTACGCGTCCACGCTGCTGAAACGCTACAAGCCGGCACAGGCGCTCGCCGAGCTGGAAAAACTGCTGCAGAAACAGCCGGACAACCACCTTTTCCGCACAACTTACGCCAACGCGGTTGTCGGGATGGGCGATCACGAGCGGGCCTTGACCCTTTATCGGGAGTTGTTGCCCCAGGCCGCGAATCCCTCGGAAGTGCACCTCTCCATCGCCCATTCCCTCAAGACCCTCGGACGTCAGACAGAAGCGATTGAGTCATACCGGGCCTCCTTTGGAGCACGACCCAACTATGGCGACGCTTATTGGAGCCTCGCGAACCTCAAGACCTATCGCTTCGCCGACGACGAGATCGCGCGGATGCGCCAGGAGGAAGGCAACCGACGCACCCAGCCTGTCGACCGCTATCACCTTTGCTTTGCGCTCGGCAAGGCGCTCGAGGATCGTGGTGAGTATGCCGAGTCCTTCACCTACTACGAGCGCGGTAACGCGCTGAAGAAGTCCACATCGCTCTACCGGGCGGAGTCCATCGAGCGCAACGCGCGCTTGCAGATGGAGGTCTGTACGGCGGAGTTCTTCGCGGCTCGCCGTGGAGTCGGCTGCGCCGCGCCCGATCCGATTTTCATCGTCGGACTACCCCGGTCGGGCTCGACGTTGATCGAGCAGATCCTGGC
>DAITMW010000035.1:9984-38178 GCA_036834945.1 Steroidobacteraceae bacterium | reverse complement strand
TTGCGGCGCAACTCCGGGCACATGTAGAAGTAGTCATAATTGCGGGTGTTGACGCGTAGTGCGTCGGCGAGGGTTCCGACGCTGCGCCTGGCGGTTACGGCGGAATCGCGAGCCACGGCACCGCATCCGTCCGCGAACAGCTCCGCGATGGGTATGTGCAGACCCTGACTGATCTGCAGCAGCTTGTCGTAGGTCAGGCTGAGGCGATCGCGCTCGACCTTGGAGAGGGTGGACACCGGGATGCCGGTGCGGTCACCCATCTGTTTCAACGTCAGCCCTTTGTGCGCCCGCAGGCGGCGTAACAGTTGGCCCAGCGTGCTCGAAGTTGCCGATCGCAAGGTACACCCCGAAGTCGCGCCGGGCGTGAAGCCGAAGCCCGGCGGACCGCAGGGTAGGGCATGTGTTCCTCACGCCCCGCGCTTTGTGATCAGCGGTCGGAATACCCTGTCGAGCGGTCGAAAGGGCCGTCCCAACAGCGCTGGCAGCGCATGCCTTCGCATCCTGTTGACCTGGCCCGAACGCGGGCTATTGCCCGTAGCCAGCGAGAATCGCCCGCAACAATCCCGGAAATCTAACTGACAGCTCGCGCGTGCGCACTTTGCTGAAGAGCTCCACACCCTTGCGCTCGCAGACAATCACGCCGGCGTCACGCAGAATCCGATAGTGTTGGGAGCAGCTGGATTTCGCCAGCTTGAGTCCGAGGCGCTGATTCATGTCAGTGCAGTTCATCCCCTGCGGCACTTTCGTCAACTCGCGCACGATCGCCGCGCGCACCGGGTCCGCCAGCGCATAGAGAACCGCGGCAATCGATATGTCTTCGGGGGCGGGGTGCTGCAGCGGTCTGGCCATCGGGTCCGGTGAGATCCTCAGATCCGGAAATTCTAAGCCCGGAGTTCTAAAGTTCACAAATAGTGAACTATTATATGCGTATACGCTACACGGGGAACCCGATGGCCACGTTGTTCGACCCTTTGCAGGCAGGTGACCTGCTCCTGCCGAATCGCATCCTCATGGCTCCGCTGACCCGCCGGCGGGCCGGCGGGGCTCGTGTGCCGAATGCCCTCATGGCGAAGTATTACGAGCAGCGCGCATCCGCCGGGCTCATTCTTTCAGAAGCCACGTCCGTGACACCTCTGGGTGTGGGCTATGCGGATACGCCGGGTATCTGGTCCCGGGAACAGGTGGACAACTGGCGTTGGGTGACGCAGGGGGTCCATCGAGCCGGTGGGCGGATATTCCTGCAGTTGTGGCACGTTGGCCGGATTTCCCATCCCATTTTCCTGGACGGGGCGCAACCCGTGGCCCCGAGCGCCGTTACTCCGAAGGGCCATGTCAGCCTCGTTCTCCCTGAAACACCATATCCGACTCCGCGTGCACTGGAGCGTAGCGAGATCCCACAGGTCATCGAAGCGTTCCGCAGGGGCGCGCAGAATGCCCAGGAAGCGGGCTTCGACGGTGTCGAGCTGCACGCGGCCAACGGTTACCTGATCGATCAGTTTCTCCAGGACAGTACCAACCACCGTACCGACGAGTACGGCGGGTCCATGGAAAACCGTGCGCGCCTGTTGTTGGAGACGGTGGACGCCCTGATTTCCGTCTGGGGTGCCGGCCGTGTTGGAGTGCACCTGGCGCCGAGGGGCGACGCTCACGACATGGGCGATTCTGACCTGCTGGGAACATTCAGCCATGCCGCCCGCGAGCTGGCGCGGCGTCGCATCGCTTTCATCTGCGCGCGCGAGCGCCTGGGTCCGGATCGTATCGGCCCACAGCTCAAGTCGGCGTTCGGCGGTGTCTACATCGTCAACGAAAGCTTTACTTTCGAGACGGCTCAACAGGCTCTCGCGGCGAACGAGGCCGACGGTGTAGCCTTCGGCAAGCTCTTCATTGCGAATCCGGACCTGCCGCGGCGATTTGCCCGCGGCGCCCTTCTCAACCCGTGGAACACCGATACCTTCTACAGTGGTGGTGAGAACGGCTACGTCGACTATCCGGCGCTCGCCGCAGGCTAGCTCACACACCCCGTTTTTCTGGAGGCAGAGATGACCGAATCTTCCAACTACGTGCCGCCGAAGGTCTGGACGTGGACCAAGCCGAGTGGCGGGACCTTTTCGAACATCAATCGGCCGATAGCCGGACCGACCCACGAGAAGGAGCTGCCGGTCGGGCGTCACCCGCTGCAGCTCTATTCGCTCGGCACACCCAACGGCGTGAAAGTCACGATCATGCTGGAGGAGCTGTTGGCCCTGGGTCACCAGGGCGCCGAATACGACGCGTGGCTGATCAAGATCGGCGACGGCGATCAATTCAGCAGCGGGTTCGTGAAAGTGAATCCCAACTCCAAGATCCCGGCGCTGCTCGATCGCAGCGAGCCGACACCGGTCCGGGTCTTCGAGTCCGGCTCGATCCTGATGTATCTTGCGGAGAAATTCGGCGCTTTCCTGCCGACCGGGCGTGCCGCCCGGGCCGAGTGCCTGTCATGGCTGTTCTGGCAGATGGGTAGCGCGCCGTATGTTGGCGGCGGATTCGGACACTTCTACGCCTACGCGCCGTTCAAGATCGAGTACGCCATCGATCGGTTCACGATGGAGACGAAGCGCCAGCTCGATGTGTTGGATCGGCGTCTGGGCGAAACCGAATACATCGCCGGCAAGGACTACACGATTGCCGACATGGCCATTCTCCCGTGGTATGGCGGACTGGCCAAGGGCTGGGCCTACGGAGCGGCCGAATTCCTGAGCGTGCAGGACTATAAGAACGTCCAACGCTGGGTGGACAAAGTGCTGGAGCGACCCGGTGTCCAGCGGGGACGCATGGTCAACCGCACCACGGGCGAGCCCTCGAGCCAGCTGTGGGAGCGCCACGACGCAAGCGATTTCCAGACAAAGACTCAGGACAAAATCGCGAAGCGCGAGTAGGGTTGTGCCCCTAAGATCGCGCTAGCGATACCTGAGGGGGTTCAGTGATCTCGAGCCGTGCTGAGCGGACGACTATTGTCGTCCTGCTGACCTGTCTTTTTGTGTTACCGGCGGCTTCGATGGCCACAGCGCCCTCGGCCGCCGGGAGTGTCGATCGACTGCTGGCGCGCGCTCAGCGCCTTGCCGACACCGTCGAGATCAAACGCCTGCAGTGCGAGTACGGTTACTACCTCGACCGTTCCGATTGGGACGCCGTGCTCCAACTTTTCACCGACGACGTGACCGCCGAGTATGGCAACAGCGGGGTTTTCCGCGGCAAGGAGCACGTACGCGCCCTGCTTTATGCGATCGGATACGGGAAGTCAGGCCTGCGGGTCGGGCAATTGCGCGATCACATTCAGTTACAACCCGTGGTCGATCTCGCGCCAGACGGCCTGTCAGCGCGAGCTCGTTGGAAGGCACTGGTGCTATTGGGGCAGTACGGTGAATACGCCCGCTGGCAGACCGGCCCGTATGAGAACGAATACAGGAAGGAGGGCGGACGCTGGAGGATCAGCCGCATCCACTGGTTCGAGACGTTCACGGTGCCCTACAAAGGCGGCTGGACGGTCGCCATGGAACAGAGCAACGTCGCTGACCGCAAGATCCCGGCCCCCGACGGGCCGCCGACGTTCGCGGCCAACCCATGGCCAGCAGTAACACTGCCGCCGTACCACTATCCGAACCCTGGCGCCACGCGTCCGACCCCGATACGTGCTGTCAACGCGGGGACCGGTGATCCCGGAGAGCGTCTGGCCGAGGCACGTCGCCTCACTGGCCTGGTGCGAGATGAGCATCAGATCGAGGTCCTGCAGCGAACCTACGGCTACCTCGTCGACAAGAATCTCTGGACCCAGATTGCCGACTTGTTCACCGACGATGGCACCCTGGAGATCGGCGGGCGCGGAGTGTTCGTCGGCAAGGCGCGTGTGTTGCAATACCTGAAATACCTCGGCGCGCCCGAGCACGGCAAGCTTTACGACCACACCCAAATGGAGCCCGTGGTCACAGTGGCAGCGGACGGGTTGACGGCCAAGGGTCGTTGGCGGGCGCTGATCTTCGGTGCGGACCTCGACAAACGGCTGGATTTCCTGGGCGACGCAATCTACGAAAACGAATACCGCAAGGAGAGCGGCGTCTGGAAGATTGCCAGGTTGCATGCTTATTTCGTGTTGTACACGGACTTCCAACGCGGCTGGGGCGAGACGTTCTGGGCGAACACGACTCCGGAGGTCGACCTGCCACCGGATCGCAAGCCGTCGGCGCGCTACGAGATCTACCCTGGCAACACGTTCGTGCCGTACCACTACGCCGCTGGAAGCAGTTGGCCCGAGCCTGCCAAGGGAAACCTGGAGCCGGTGCCAAACGCCCAACTCGAGTCCGAAACGGTGGCGATCGACAAAGAGATCACCCGTCTCGAGGACACCGACGCCATCGAGAACCTGCAGAACGCATACGGCTTCTATCGGGACAAGTGGCAGTGGGATGACGCTGCAAATCTATTCTCAGCGAACGGGGCGCGTGAGATCGGGCAGCGCGGCGTCTACGTCGGTCGCAAGCACGTACGTCACAGCTTCGACATTGACGGCCCCGCCGGCTTGCGCCAAGGCGAAGTCGCTGAGCATTTCCTTTACCAGCACGTGATCCACGTATCCGACGACGGAAAAACCGCCAAGGCGCGTGTGCGCGAGCTGACGTTGGCGGGCGCGTACGGGAAACGTGCTGAAGTAGGCGGAGAGGTCGCTGAGAATAGATTCGTGAAAGAACACGGCATCTGGAAGATCAAGTCCGAACATCAATACACGACGTTCTGGGCGGACTACACCAAGGGCTGGTCGCGCGGCTACCTCCCCGTCGCGGGGCCGAACGCTGAGGTCCCTGCGGACAAACCACCCACGCAGATCTATGCCGCATTCCCGGATTACTACCTCCCGCCTTTCCACTACACAAACCCGGTCTCCGGCCGGCCGATCGGGCCGCCGTAGGACTCGAGAGAAAACGTCACTCCGGTCTGGCCAGCCCCAGCTCAAACGCAGCCACGACGGCCTCGGTCCGAGAATGAACCGCCAGCTTCTCGAGAATGGCCGCGACATGATGCTCAACAGTCCTGCTCGAGACATGCAACCGGCGCGCGAGCTCGCTGTTGGAGTGGCCGCGCGCGAGGAGTTTCAATACTTCAACTTCCCGTGACGTGAGTCCCGCGAGATTGCTGCGTGTTGATGCCCGCGGCCCGGTCGGAATGCGGCGTACGCCACCTGCACGAAGCCTTTGGCGAGCAATCGCCGCCAGCGGACCCGCGCCGAGCTTCTCCAGGATGGTGAGCGCCTCCTTCTGCGACTCTTCATCCGCCTCGATGAGTGCCAGGGCCTGCTCATAAGGCATTCCCAGTTGCTTCCAGAGCGTGGCGGCCGAGCGCCAACGCTTCCGAACCATCTGTTGGTAGGGCTCGACCAGCCCCGACGGCGTGACCGCTGGTTCCGCGCGATAGCGCCAGAAGGCCAGCTCGCTCGTAATCCAGGGATCTCCGCGAGAGGCGGGCGCGGCACGCTGCCCATCGGCGGCCTCTCGTGCGACACGGTCGAGATCACCGCTATACCAAGCGGCCTCTGCGCGAGCGGCGGCGACACGACCGATCCGCTGATACTCGCCCGTCGGCAGTGCTAGCCGCCAGGCCTCATCGAGCAACGGGTCTACCCCTGGATCGCCACGGCGCATCCGGACCCGTGCCAACGAAAGAAGCGCCGGAATTCGCTGCGCGACGGCCAGAGCATAGTGGTCCAGCAGTTCCTGCGCGGCCTGCGCGGCAGCTTCCCACTCTCCACAGTCAACATGGAGGTGAGCACCGAACGCACGGATGTAGTTGAGGCAGTCCTGGACTTCATGCACCTCGCAATATTCGACTCCCTCGCGCAGGTACTGTTGCGCGATAGGCTGCAGGCGCTGACCCACAGCCCCGCTCACCAGGTTGGCGTATGCGCGCCCCGCATGATCCTGGAGGTTGTACTCCAGGGAGATGGCGAGGCTCTTCTGCACCATCCGGATCCCCGCCGGATCACCGACATTGATGATCGCCGAGCCCATGTTGTTGAGCGCATGCGCCTGCACGTCGTGGCTTCCAAGGCGCTCGGCCAGTTGGATTGCTTGCTGCCCGCAGGACACGGCCTGCTCGAAATCGCCGCCCGTCATCGCCAGTCGCGCACGCGCGCTGTATCCCATCGCCAGGTCGCGAGAGGGCGGCAGTGACTCCAGCAATGCGATGGCCTCATCGACGTGCCGGTCCGCGAGGGTGCGGTCGCCGGCTTTCCAGAATTGGTTTCCGAGCAGCAGGAGCATCCGGGCTTGCGCGGGGATGTTGCCTAGGGCCCGCCAGATCTCGCGAGCTCGCTGACCTGATTCGATCCCACGGGAAACATCGTTGATGAGGTGACATTCATTGGCGTGCGCCTCCCAGAAGACCGCTTGCTCGCCCTTCGGGAGGAGGTCTGCGTAACGCAGCGCTGTCATCCAATACGAGGCCGCCTCGCGATGACCGCCGGCACGCGAAGCTTCTGTTGCGGCCTCTGGCGCATAGCGGAGCACGGCTTCAGCGTCGTGCGCACGGGACGCGTGATGGACTAGCCGGGACACATGCGCTTGACGGTCGCTCAATCGGCCAAGGATGCTACGGTGGAGAGTTTGGGCGGACGCGAGAGTGAGAGTGCTCTCTACGGCAAGACGTCCGAGCTCGTGACGAAAAGTGAGTAGCTCATCGCTTCGAGTCAGCAAACCAGCGGCCGTAATGGCATCAACCGCCGAATTCACCTCGCCGAGGATCGCGCGTGCCAGCCACAACTCCGTCCCACCGGGCATGAGCGACACGAGCTCCGCCAGATTCCGAGCCTCCTGCGGACATTGAGCGAGCCGGCTGAGCACCGCATCCCTCACTGTTTCCGGTACCGCATCGGTGGGAGCCGCAAGGACCTCGCGCACAAAGTAGGGGTTGCCTCCGGTTATGTTGTAGACACGCTGGCTGTCATAACCGGAACCGTCGGTGAGCTGTGCAACGGCGCCAGGTGACAGGGTAACGAGGCGGATGCGGCTCACGTGCTCACCGGTGAGCTCGCCGAGCACGGCTCGAAGGGGGTGCGTGAAGGCAAGCTCGTCGTCGCGATACGTTGCGATCAACAGGCAGCGCGTATGTTGGATGCGTCTGCCGATGAAGCGCACGAAATCCAGGGTGAGCTCATCTGCCCAATGCAGGTCCTCGAGTACCACGATGGAAAGTGGATTGGGTGGCGAGAGCCGCGCGAGGACATCCGGGAACAGCCGCTCGCGCGGGGTGACCGTGGCGGAGCTTGTGTTACGGGAAACAGCCATCCCCGCGATGACCTCGTTGACCGGGCCCAATACGCGGGATGTTTCCAGGGCGTCGCAATGACCCCATAGCACCCGGGTGGCCCTCGGGGACTTCCTGGTGAAGTGCTCGACGAGGGCGCTCTTGCCTATGCCCGCCTCCCCACAAACAAAGGTCAGCTTGCCGGCATTCGCGCCGGAGTGCCGAAGCTGGCGCGCCAGGGTGTCGAGCTCAGCTTGTCGTTCCAGGAGTTCCACGGCGCCCTCTGACCAAAGGCAACCGTTTCAGTATGCCAGCGCGATGGGTGACCGTGGAACGCAAGGCGATTCCGGATCGGAGGGTGAAAATAAAGCGTCCGCGTCCGAAGGGAACGGCATAGTCAATGGCTCCAACGTTGAGCAGCAGGGAGTTTTCGATCCGCAGGAACCCGCAAGACTGCAAAGTCAGCTCCAGGCGCTTGAGAGTGTCGCGGCTACAGTATTCGCGCGAGGCCGCGTGGAAAATCACGTAGTTACCCTCAGCCTCGACGTACTCGATCCTGGCTGGATCCAGCAGGTACAGACGATGTTGCCGTTCACCCACCAGGACGGTCGAGGGCTGTCTGTGCGGATTCGGCGGGTTTTCGCCGGCACCGGGGCAAGCCGGCCCTCGTAGGGCCGCGGCGGTGAGCCACACTCGTGCGCGTGCTACCGCCAGCGCAAACCGCCTGCCGCAGACGGGCTTGAGCAGGTAATCCATGGCGCCGGCCTCATAAGCCTGGACGGCCAGATCGGTGCGGGCAGTGATCACGACACCGGCCATATTGTCCGCCTTGAGCTCCTCGAAGAGCTCCAGGCCCGTCATGTCCGGCAGGTCCGCATCGACGATCACCAGGTCCGGGCTGAGCATCCTGGCGAGCTGCAGTGCGAACGTCCCGGTGTCCGCCGCGGGTAGCGGCTGCAGACCATTGTCCCGGCACAAGCGTTCGAGTGCGTTGCGTGTACCAGGGTCGGGATCGACGATGAGTACGCGCAACCCTTGCGCAGTGTCCGGCGGGCGTCGCGCCCATGCAGGGGCGGCGGCTATGTTCTCGATGAGGAGAGGCGTGCCGCTCATAGGTAGAAGTAGGGATCCAACACACGGACCTCCGTGATACGTGTCAACGGGAGCTTGTTCCGATTCGCGGCCCGCCGGATGGCTTCGGGGGAGGGGGCCTCGTAGACGCAAAAGGACTTCTTCTTGTCCTCACTCACGTACGAATGGAGCCAGAAGACCTCCTCGTTCCGGTTCACTTCGGTGACATTCAAGCAGGCCCTGACGCCTCTCTCGTCCGTCGGAACCTGGAATTCACCCGGAAAGTCTCTCTCGACCATGTAGCGCGGCATGCGGGAGTGCCCTTGGTTCGATTGGTTATCCTGACGGGACACGGTAGCGGCGTTCCCGCGACGGGAGATCGGTAAAACTACCTACGTTGGACATTCCACCACCCGGTGCTCGCCAATCCGTCGCGGCCGCGTTGCAAGTCGTCCCGCCACGAGCCTCCTGCGTCACATTCTCGAAGACACCCGTCCGACGTCAGTTATGTTGGATCGGAACAACGCGGGATATTCAGGAGAGGGCCCATGGATTCATGCGTGGCTTCAGTGCGGCGAGCGGCAATCGCCGGCCTGTTTGCGTTCGTAGCTGCCCGGTCCGCGCCAGCACAGGCGCCGGCGGTAGCAGCCGAGGCGGTACCGACCCTGGAGGTCGTCGTCACCGGGTCCCGGATCAAACAGCCGAACCTCACGGCAACCAGTCCTGTGCAGGTGGTGAGTGACAAGGACATCAAGCTGAATGGCACGACCGACATGATCGGCCTGCTCAACACGTTGCCGCAGCAGTTCATGAACAACACGAGCGACATCTCCGGCACTTCCCAGGTGCTCGCGGGTGCGGGCGGCATCTCGACTGCCGACCTGCGTGGCCTGGGTCCACAGCGAACCCTGGTCCTGGTGGACGGCAAACGGCTGGGGACCGGAGATGCAAACACGGCCAACAACAACCCCGCGCCCGATCTCAACCAGATCCCGGTGCAGCTGGTGCAGCGTGTCGATGTCGTCACCGGAGGTGCCTCGGCGGTCTACGGGTCGGACGCCATCGCCGGTGTGATCAACTTCATCATGAAGCGCAATTTCGAGGGCGTGATGCTCGATGCCCAATACGGGCTCAACGACCATACGAACCACAACGATTTCATGCAGGGGCTCATCCAGCAGGCCGGTACCGGTTTCAACGAGCCGCCGCACCATGTGAACGATGGCTACAACCGCTCCGCCGCGGTCATCGTGGGGATGAACGGTGCCGACGACAAGGCCAACGCCACCGCCTATTTCACCTACCTGAGGCAGGACCCGGTGTCCCAGGGTCGCCGGGACTTCTCCGCCTGCAAGCTGAACGTCACGCCGGACAAGAGCAATGTCATCAACCAGGCCGCCTGCAACGGCTCGGCCAACTCGAACCTGTTCGAGCCGCAGAATGGCCCGAACAAACTCAACGACTACTCGGTCGTCGGAGATCAGCTGCTGCCGTACCCCCAGGCGGGGTCAGTGCCGCCTCCGCTGTTCAATTCGAACAGCTATCAATATCTGCTGCACCAGGACGAGCGCTACACCGCGGGCGTCCTGAGCCACTATGACTTCAACGATCGCGTCAAGGTCTACGCCGACTTCAACTTCATGAACGACAAGACCCTCGTGCAGATCGGTCCCTCCGGAGCGTTCGCGGGAGGCAATCCGTTCGATCCCGAGGGCAACGGCGGCTGGCTCGTCCCCTGCAACAATCCCCTGCTGAGCGCCCAGGAGCAGGGCGTACTCTGCGGGCCTGGGGTGAGCACCGGGAGTGTCGATGTCATCATCGGCCGGCGCAACATCGAAGGGGCGGGCCGCACCTCTTTCTTCGAGCACATGAACTATCGGGGCGTCCTCGGGATCGAGGGCGACATCGTCCCGGACACCTGGTCCTACGATGCCTATGCGCAGTACTACTACACCTCCCTCTACTTCAATCAGGGCAATGACCTGGGCAATACCAATATCGGCAATGCCCTGAATGTCGCGCCGGACGGCACCTGCGGCCAGGGCTGCGTGCCGTGGAACATATGGAAACAGGGCTCGGTGACTCCGCAACAGCTGGCGTACCTGCTGGAAAGCAGCTTGTCCTACGGCACCGTCAAGCAGGAAATCCTTTCCGGCAGCGTGACGGGCAATCTGGGCAAATACGGACTCAAGTTTCCCACGGCGGATGACGGTCTGCGGATCAACGTCGGTGTCGAGCGTCGCATCGAGACGTTGAATTATCAGCCCGACAAGACGGCCGGGTCGGGAGACCTGTCCGGAGGCGCCGGTGCGGCACCGACCATCAATGGCGGCTACAACGTCAACGAGGTTTTCGGCGAGGCGCGCTTACCGCTCATTCAGGGAGCCCCTGGTGCCAATGACCTGGTGTTCGAAGGCGGCTACCGCTATTCGCGCTATACCACCGCGGGAGTCGCCAACTCCTTCAAACTTGGTTTGCAGTTCGCACCCCTCCAGGACGTGCGCTTTCGAGCGGCCTTCCAGCGCGCCATCCGCGCGCCGAACATCGTGGAGTTGTTCAACCCTGCGGTGGTTACTCAAACGAGCCTCGTGGGTGTCGATCCATGCGCCGGCGCGAAGCCTGCCGCGTCGCTCTCCCAATGCGAGCATACCGGTGTGACTGCAGCCCAATACGGGCATATTGCGCAGTGTCCGGCAGGTCAATGCTCGGCGATGTTAGGGGGTAATCCGGACCTCAGGCCCGAGACGGCCAATACGACGTCGATCGGTCTGACGCTGACGCCCACCTTCCTGCCTGGCTTCACCGGCAGCATCGACTACTACCGGATCAAAATTGCCGACGAGATCAACGCCGTGCCGGCCAACATCGAGCTCGCGCTGTGTCTCAACCTGGCCAATCCCGCCGCCTGCGCCCTGATTCAGCGCGGCCCCAACGGGCAATTGTTCGGCCAGGCGAGTGGCTTTTTCAAGGACATCGCCGGCAACTTCTCGGGAGCCCTCGTCGCCGGTGTCGACCTGCAGCTCCAGTATGACGTGCCGATCGGAACGAGGTGGGGCAAGCTGGAGGCCGCGCTCAACGGGTCGTATCTGCAGAAGAATGAGACGACGCCGCTGAAGGGCTTCACGTATGACTGCGCGGGACTCTACGGGGTGACCTGTCTGACCGTCAATCCGAAATGGCGGCACAACCTGCGGGTCTCCTGGCAGACCCCGTGGCACATTCTGCTGTCCGCGCAATGGCGCTATATCGGCTCGGTCTCACTGGATACCAATGATGCCCAGCCCAGCCTGCAACTGATCAACAATGCCACCAACAGCGGCTCTTTCGATGCCTTCGATGCAAAGTTGGGGTCGAGGAGCTATCTGGACCTCTCCGGCCTCTGGGATGTCTCATCCCATCTCACGATTCGCGCCGGGGTGAACAACGTACTCGATCGGGATCCGCCGCTGGTCAATTCGCTCGTGTCACAAACAGGATCGCCCAACACTTTCCCGACGTATGATCTCCTGGGTCGGGTGATCTTCGTGGGTGCGACCGCGCGCTTCTAGCCGGTCGCCGATGGGCCCCGCCCTTGGTCATACCAACGCAGCACGCGGAGCGCCCTGAGCGTGTTCCAGCGACTCGGCTCGCCGACCGACTCGGTGAAAGGGAAGGCAAGCGACTCGTCGTGTGCTCGATCCAGGAGCCAACGACCGTCGGGCTGTTGCCCTTTCTCGAGGACACCCAACGCCTCGTCCATGCGTGCGTCAGGCTTGATGCCGGCGTCCCGGAAATAGTCCAGCGCACGGAGAATGTCATAGTGATAACGGGGTGGGTAGGCGAGCTTCAGAAAGTCCGGATTGGCGACTGCACCCGTTGAGCGCCTTCGAAAGAGGGCGCGCTCGAGCAGGTACTCTTCACCGCGACGCCTGGCCACCGCGATCGCGGGCGTGGATCCAACAGCTCGCTCGTACTCGAGCAAACCTTCCAGCACGCAGATGGTGGTGTTGTACGACGAGCGCGAGCTCTTCGGGGCGTCGCAATTCCATCCGCCGTCCTCGAGCTGCTCGCCGACGAGGCGGTTAGCGAGGCTCGCCGTCGGGTATCCGAAATAGGCTCCGAGCGTGAGCGTGTGCCCGTTGATGCACGGCTCCACCTCCCCGCCAAAGAAAGGCTTGGCGCCGAAGGACTCGTGCCACCGGAAACCCTCCTGGAGGCGGGCGGCCGCCGCCAGGACGGCAGGCTCCTCCTTGTCGACGCCGGTCGCGCGCAGGAGCAGCATTGTGAAGAGGGTTGGAAGCCAGTCAGGGGCGCCGGTCCGGTGCCAGGCACCGTCCGACCCTTGTATGGCCAGAATCTCAGCTCCGACCCCTTCGTGTGGGACCCGCGAGCGTTCCGCGGCAATCGCTTCTGGCGAGGCGTCTGTCAGGTCGCGCATCGCCTGCCAACGTATGGCCGGGTCTGAATCGAGCAGCCAACCGATGGTGTCCATGCCTGGATATGGTACCGTGTTGCCGGTGAGTAAGACCAATCGCGCTGCCCTCGGCGCCAGAATCACAGACGTTGCCCCAACGGACGCCGCCTTCGGGGTGGAGGTGATGCAGTCCTTCGTGGGTCAACCTGGATTTCTCCTGGCGCGCGTCAACCAAATCTACGTCGCGCTCCATAACGAGGTCTCCGAGGGCGAGACACCTGCCCAGGCGGAGTTCCTCCTGCTTCTGGCCAGTAGTGAGAAACCCGATCAGATCTCACTGGCGCGCGCCGCCGGGGTCGATACGTCTACAACCACTCTCGTGCTGGATAACCTCGAAACACGCGGGCTCATCGCGCGGGAGTCCGATCCGGATGACCGCCGGCGGTTCATCCTTCGCCTGACATCGGCAGGTCGCAGGCAGGTGGGCAATACACGGGTGGCTTTCCTGGAGACGCAGGCCGGGTTGGTGAAGCCGTTGGGTCAGGCGAGTGTCGCGCGACTGACCCCCATGCTTCACCAGATCGGTGCCAACCCTCAGAGCCCGGCTCCAACCTGGTTACCCGAAGAACGGCAGGCGGCCGACGCCTCCATGGTCACCGACTCGCCCGGGTTCCTGTGCCGGCGCTCTCTGCAGGTATGCGAAGCCTACTTTATCGAGTCCACGGCATCGTTGAGCCTCACGCCGCGGCAGTATTCTGTCCTCTTCATTGCGAATCGCCATCCTGGGCTCAGCCAGGCGGCCTTTTCCAGGATCTTCGGCCTGGATCCGGCGACCTGCGCCGTGATCATGAAGAACCTCGCGGCCCGAGGGTTGCTCGACCGCAAGGTTTCCAGCCAGGACCGCCGAGAGCGGCTCTACTCACTGACGTCCGCAGGCCGCACTGCGCTGGAGGCGGCCAAGCCTCTGGTCGACAAGTCCGAGCGTATGACGCTGCGTGGCCTCACCAGGGCGCAAGTTCGCGAGTTGGTCGCACAGCTGCAGGATATCGTCAAGGCTCACAGCCAGCGCCTGCCTTTTCCGGGAGTCTGTTTCGCACGGTAAGTCGGCTGTCCCGATGAGCGGGAGAGTTGACAAGCGGCTTGTCGCAAAGAAAGAATGACGTCTGATGATATGACGTCTGGCGAATTTGGGGGGAAGACATGGCAGGTGCCGATGTCCGGACGATCCCGGTGCGCAATCCGCGCACGGGTGCCGAGGAGTTCAACTTTACGCCTGCTTCCACGGAAGAAGTCGCGCGCAAGGCCGGGCGCCTGCGCAATAACCAGAAGAGATGGGCGGCGCGGCCGGTTCCGGAGCGCATTTCCATCATGCGACGTTGGATCGCCGAGCTCCTGGCTCATGCGAAGGTCATAGGAGCAGCTGATGGTGCGGATACTGGCGGCTGTCATACATCCCAATTCACTGCTTTCATCGCGGTTGCAAATATCAGCGGCTGGTGCGAGGACGTCGAAGGAGTGCTCGCGCGCGCTCATGTGAGCGACCAGTCGATCACAATGCCTTCGGTGCAGATTCGATCGCAGCTCACGCCGTATCCCCTGGTCGGCGTTATCAGTCCCTGGAATGCGCCGATGATGCTGTCGCTGCTCGACGCCGTACCGGCGCTGTTCGCGGGTAGTGCGGTGCTGCTGAAGCCCAGCGAGGTGACGCCGAGGTTTGTAGAGCCCCTGATGCACACCGTACAGCGGGTGCCGGAGCTTGCCGAGGTGTTTGACGTTGTATTGGGCGACGGCCGGACCGGTCAGGACGTGGTCTCGCAGGTGGATCTCATCTGCTTCACGGGCAGTGTGCCCAACGGTCGCAAGGTCGCACGCGCCTGTGCTGAGCGTCTGATTCCTTGTTTTCTCGAGCTGGGTGGCAAGGATCCGGCGATCGTGACGGAAACCGCCGATATCGATCGTGCTACGACTGCGGTTCTGCGCGGTGGCGTGTACGCGACCGGGCAGGTCTGCTACTCCGTGGAGCGCGTGTATGTGCACGAGTCGATCCACGATCGCTTCGTCGAAGAGTTGGTCCGCAAGGCGAAACAGGTTCGGCTCAACGACCAGGATCCTCTCGACGGTCACATCGGCCCCTTCATTTTCGTGCGCCAGCCGGAAATCGTGGAGTCACATCTTCGCGATGCCGTTGAGAAGGGGGCGAAGATCCTCACTGGCGGTGTGACCGAAGTGCTCGGCGGCGGCCTTTACATGCGGCCGACGGTGGTCACCGAGGTCAATCACGCCATGCGCCTGATGCGCGATGAGACCTTCGGGCCGATCTTGCCGGTCATGCGCTATCGGACCGTCGATGAGGCCATTGCCCTCGCCAACGACACCGACTTTGGCCTGACCGCCTCGGTCATCGCGGGCACCGAGGCGGAGGCGGTGACGATCGCCGAGCGTGTCAATGCGGGCAGCGTGTTTGTGCAGGACACCTTCCTGACCTTCGCCAAGCTGCGCAAGATCGGCACTCACAGCTTCGGAGTCTCGGGACTGGGCGGCTCGCGCACCGGTCCGGAGTCCATCATGCGTTTCCTGCGCCGCAAGGCGATCCTCGTCAACCAAGGGGTACCGGCGAGCATCCTCGACGAAAAACCCGGAGACGTCGCGGGCCCGAGGCGCTGAGACTGACTGACATTTCGGAGGGGAACATGACGGCAAACTGGTCGCTCAGCGCGTTGGACAGACTCGAGATCCAGGAGCTCTACGCGCGCTACGCTTGGGGCATCGATCTCGGTGACGCCGAAATGGCGCTGTCCACCTTCGCGGCAGACGCCTGGTTCGATCACCTCTGGCAGGGGCGGGTTCAGGGTCACGAGGCGATCCGCAAGAACCTGGAATCGCTGTGGTATGACCGCCAGAGCTGGTGGTACGGCCGGCAGCACATGATGAACCACTTCATCATGGACCCACGGCAGGAGGAGGGTACGGCGCGGGTCCGCTGTTTCTTCCAGATCCTGCAGTTCAACGTCGAGTACCGGACCAACTTCGTATTCGGCATCGGGACGCGGGACGACATCGTGGCCCGCATCGGTGACCGCTGGCTGTTCAAATCACTCACAGTGAATGCCTGGACCGAAATGGACCAGGTGCCGTGGAAAGCTGAGTTGCTCATGAAGCCGCGCCCGAAGGCCGCGGCGCAGGACACCCCGAAGTGAAGATCACTGCGGCGGTCAGTCGTCCGCAGGCGCCTGCACCTACGATCGAAACGCTCGATCTCGAGGGACCGCGCGCGGGCGAGTTGCTCGTACGCATGTCCGCTACGGGGATCTGTCATACCGATCTTCATGCTCATTCGGGGCGGCTATCGCCACTACCCATCGTGTTGGGTCATGAGGGTGCGGGAGTCGTGGAGGCAATAGGCGAGGGCGTGCGCGACTTTGCTCCCGGCGATACGGTTGTTCTGAGCGGCAGCTCGTGCGGCGATTGTCCGAACTGCGGCGCTGGACTGCCGAGCTATTGCGATGAGGCCATGCCCCGCAACTTCGGCGGTCAACGCATGGATGGCAGCACGGCCCTGACCGCGGCGGACAACTCGAAGATCCACTCGCATTTTTTCGGACAGTCTTCGTTCGCCACCCATTCGGTAGTGCCGCAACGCACGGCCGTGAAGCTCGAGCCTGGAGTCCCTCCGGAGCTCATGGCGCCCCTGGGCTGTGGAGTCATTACCGGAGCGGGCTCCGTGATCGAGTCTCTTCGTGTCGGTGCCGGTAGCACGATCGCTATCTTTGGAGTGGGCGGGGTGGGCCTCAGCGCGGTGATGGCGGCGCGACTCGTGGGCGCCGAGCGGATCATCGCTGTCGACATCAACCCAGCGCGGTTGGAGTTGGCGATGGAGCTGGGTGCCACCGATCGGTTCGCGGCGAACACGCCCGATCTCGTTGGTCTGATCCGCGCGATCACCGGGCGAGGTGTGAATTTCAGCTTCAACACCACGACCAGTCCCGATGTGTTCATGGCGGCCCTGGATTGTCTGGCGATGCGCGGAGTCGCGGGCTTCGTGACCGCGCCACGCGGTGACTGGTCGCCACCGATGTTCAAGATGCTGGCGGGTGGACGGATGCTACGGGGCATTCTGGGTGGCGATGCCGCGCCACGGCAGTTGATCCCGCGGTTGATTGAGTACTGGAGCCAAGGACGCTTTCCCTTCGATCGCCTCATCCGGTTCTATCCTTTCTCGGCCATCGCGGCAGCCTTCGCGGACATGGCCGGCGGGCAGGTCATCAAACCTGTCCTGCGCATCAGCTGACCCGAGGCCAAACCGATGATCAACTCCGTCCGCAACTACTTACGCGCTCTCGGGACCGAGCTGTCGCCGCCGCTGATGCAGGCCACACAGCGCCTGTTCGCGGACTCATTTGGCGGCATGGACCCGACTGTATCGATCACTCGGGATCATCGGTACGGGCCCGACGAGCGCCACCGGCTGGATATCTTCACAAAGGGACCGCAACGGCCAGCGCCCGTGCTGGTGTTCGTACATGGAGGCGGCTTCGTGATGGGCGACAAGCGCTCTCCGGAGCTGCCGTTCTATGACAACATCGGAAACTTCGCGGTGGGCCTGGGTTATGTCGGAGTGACCATCACCTACCGGCTGGCTCCAGCCCATCCGTGGCCGGCCGGCTCGCAGGATGTGGCGGCGGCCGTGGGTTGGCTGCGCACTCACATTGCCGGATTCGGCGGTGATCCGCGGAAGATCTTTCTGATGGGACAGTCCGCCGGGGCGGTCCACGTCGCCGGCTATGTCGCGGACCGCCAGCTCCACGTTGCGGAAGGAACCGGGCTTGCCGGTGCCCTCATGATCTCGGGCAGCTATGACGTCGCGCAGGCCGATGTCAATCCATTCCATCTCGCCTATTACGGAGAGGAGCGCGAATCGTGGCCGCAGCGTTCCACGATCGACGGACTGACAGCCAGCAGTCTGCCGCTCTTGTTCTCGGTGTCCGAGTTCGATGGTGCTGGCTTCCAGAAACAGGCCGCTTTGTTGGTCGCCGCGTTTGCCCGTGCCCGAGGGAGCTTCCCTGAAATGCACTGGCTTGCCGGCCACAACCACCTTTCACCCGTGCTGGCGATCGGATCGGCCGCGGACACGCTCGGGCCGCTGATTCAACAGTTCATTGCGAGAGACTGAGCCATGGTCGAACCGGTCAGATTTCCGGACATAGAGTTGTACCGCGGCTGGGGAGAGCCGATGCGCACGGAGTGCGAGGTCCGTGGGCTCGAGCTCATCCAGGGCGAGATCCCGCGAGGCCTCGAAGGGGCGCTCTACAAGGTCGGCGCCGATCGCCAGTACCCCTCCGGTCGCAGCGACGACATCTTCATTGACGGCGAGGGCATGATCCACATGTTCCGCTTCAAGGATAACCAGGTCGATTACGTCAGCCGATGGGTTCAGACCGAGCGCTACAAGCGGCAGAAAGCAGCAGGGCGCGGCCTGTTCGGCCGCTACCGCAACCGGTATACGAACGACCCGAGTGTCGAGGGCGTGCACATGGGCACGGGCAACACGACGGCTATGTTCCATTCTGGACGGTTGTACGCGCTGAAAGAGGACGACCTGGCTCACCGGATCGATCCTGACACGCTCGCGACACTGGGCCGCGATGATTTCGAGGGAGCCATCCGCGCGCTCACCTTCAGCGCCCATCCGAAAGTGGATCCGGTGACCGATGAGCTTCTGACGTTTGCCTACCAGGCCCGCGGCGATGCGACGCGCGACATCGTCTTCTACGTCTTTGGGCCGGACCGCAAGATCGTGAACGAGGTCTGGTTCCAGATGCCCTATGCGGCCTGCGTGCACGATTTCGCGATCACCGACGAGTGGGTTGTATTTCCCTTCTTCCCGTTGATCACCGACCTGGATGTCGTCAAGGCCGGCGGACCTTATTACCAGTGGCACCCGGACAAGAACATGTACATCGCGCTCGTGCCGCGCTACGGGTCCGCGAAGGACATTCTCTGGTACACGGCTCCGGCGGCCAGCGCCGGCCATATGATGAATGCTCATCGTGACGGCTCGAGGATCCACCTGGATCTGTGCTTCTACGAGGGCAATTGCTTTCCGTTCTTCCCAACTCCGGCGGGTGAGATCACCGCGCCCGTGCCACCGTTCCTGACGCGCCTCACCGTGGATACCGCGAGTGGGAATGGTCACATCGAAAAGCGTCGCCTGCTCGCGAGTGTTTGCGAGATGCCGCGCACCGATGATCGCTACCAGGGGGTTCGCTACCGCCACGGCTATCTGATCTGCAACCGGGGCATGGACGGCTCGAGCGGCACTGGCCACTTCGATGCACAGACGGGCTCGCTGGAAGTGTGGGCGCCCGGGCCGGGCGACAGTGTGCAGGAGGCACAGTTCGTCCCGCGCTCTCCCGATTCAGACGAAGGGGACGGCTGGTTGTTGGTGCCGGTGAGTCGCGTCGCGAAGATGCGCAGTGACCTGGTGATCCTCGATGCGCGAAATCTGGCGGCCGGTCCGGTGGCCACGCTCAGGTTGCCCGTACGTGTTCGCACTACGTTCCACGGCACCTGGGTGCCCGAGGCGACGCTGCGCACCGGCCGTTACAACTACCAACGAAAAAACTAACGAATTCCGTTTCCGATCGATTCTCAGCAACCTTGGGGGAAGGCCGATGAGAAGTGTATTCGTCGCGGCAGGTGTTTCTTTGATCCTGGGAACCGCGCACGCGCAACAGCTGACGCAAGGAGCGCAGCAACCGTCGGAGGGACTCGAGGAAGTGGTCGTTACAGCCGAACGGCGCGAGCAGTCAGTGCAGACATCCTCGCTGTCGATCGCTGTTTTGAGTGGAGAGTCACTCGCAGAAGCGGGCGTGACGCAGGCGACCGATCTTGCGACCGTTGTTCCGGGGCTGACGGTGAGCCTCGGGGGCGGCACTAATCAGACCTACCTGCGAGGTGTGGGCAGTTTCGCGACGGACGCCTCGGCGGAGTCACCCATCGCGTACAACATCAATGGAGTCTACATCTCGCGACCGAGCGGGGTAGGGCCGATCTTTTTCGACCTGGAGCGGGTGGAGGTGCTCAAGGGACCCCAGGGCACGCTCTATGGGCGCAACGCGACCGGCGGTGCGATCAATCTGATCACTCGTCGGCCCACGCAGGACCTGACGAGCGAAGTCAGCGTCGATATCGGTAACTACAACCTGCGGCGCGTCACAGGCGCGCTCAGTGGTGGAGTGACCGATACTCTATCACTACGGCTGGCTGCTCAATACAACAAGCATGACGGCTACCTGACCGATGGATACGACGATCAGGACAGCACCGCGGCGCGTCTCACGGCTCTGTGGAAGCCGAACGATGCGACTTCATTGGTACTCACTGGGGAGTACGCGCACTCCACCCCGCAGGGCGAAGACACCGTCAAGCGATCGACCTTGACATCGGTTCCCTCGGACCCGTGGGCGGGTCCATCCGTCGGGTCGGCCGAGCAGCCCCCCACCGCATTCATTCCCGGAGGGACGCGCATTCGGAACGACGGGTTCAACGATCTCCTGCTGAAGGCAATCAGCGGGCAGCTCGACGTAGACCTGCATTTTGCGACCCTCACGTTCATTCCGGCCTACCGCGATACCACCGTCGCCTACCTGACCTACACGCCCGGCTTCTACTTTCACACCAATGAGACCTCCAGGGAGCAGAGCTACGAGCTGCGCCTGGGAAACGACGTCGGCGCGCTGAAATGGGTGGCCGGCGTGTATTACTTCAATGAAGACCAGACACAGCTCTACAACCTGCAGGCACTTCCCATCCAGGAAAGCACGGTGAACACGCCGCTGCATACACGTAGCTACGCAGCATTCGGACAGTTGACCTACAGTGTGACGGAAAATTTCCGGCTGATTGGCGGGTTGCGCTATTCGAACGAAAAGAAGAGTCAGGGGGGATTCACGGATGCGATACTGCCCACGGTTGCTACGACGGACAACTTCGGCGCGCGCGATTTCGACAACGTCAGTTGGCGTGCAGGAGCAGAGTACGACCTCACGCCGGAAAACATGTTGTTCCTCACCGCGGCGACCGGGTTCAAAGCGGGCGGCTTCTTCCCGTCGGTACCCGCTCCGAACAACAGTTTCGGCCCGGAGAAACTGACGGCCTTCACCCTGGGATCCCGCAACCGCTTCCTCGACCGCAAAGTCCAACTCAACCTCGAGGGCTTCTACTGGAAATACAAGGACAAACAGGAGCGCTACCTCGGTGCGACCCCGGCCGGCACAACGGGCCTGCTGACGGCCAACGCAGGCAAGGCCACGCTCTACGGCGCGAGTGTCGACCTGCAGTTCAAGCCCACGCGACAGGATACGCTTCGCCTGTCGACCGAGTACCTGCACACGAAGTACGACAATTTCATCTACAACGTCTACAACCCCTCGATTGCCGGACCGGTCGTGAACAGTTATCCAGCCGAGGCCACCGGCTGCTCGATCGGTCCCGTGAAGCCGTACACCGCGAACGACTTCGTACCCGCCTTGCGCAATGACTCGACCCAGGCGATCAACTGCTCGGGCATGCCGTTGGTCCGCGCGCCACAGTGGACCGGAACGGTCGGTTACGACCGTCTCTTCAACCTGCCGGGCAGCTCCACGCTGCGTGGGAGCATCGATGCGCAATACTCGAGCGCCCAATACCTGTCGCCGGACTTCATCACCGCGGGCCGCGACAACGGTTATGTGGCGCTCAATGCGAGTCTTGCCTGGGCTTTGGAAAGCCGCTGGACCTTCACTCTCTGGGGCCGAAACCTCACTGACGAGGCGATCTACACCGGTGGCGGCCGCTACGCGTTCTCACGGGGTGTCGCCGCTGGCGGGGATCCCACCTTGTTCTACGCGAATATCCGGCCACCTCGTACCTACGGAGTCAGCGTGAGCAAGAGTTTCTGATGGCTCATAATCCGGCCTCACTTCCCTGGCTGAGGCCGGACCATGAGCAAGACTCCAGTGATCGAAGGCTCCTGCCACTGCGGTGCGGTCCATTGGCGGTATGAAGGGCTGCCCGAAGGCGCGACCGCTTGCAACTGCACCGTATGCCGACGCTACGGGGTTCTGTGGGCCTATGACTATGATGGCGAGGGCATCAAGGTCACCGGCACGACACAGTTCTACACGCGGGGCAAGGCGATCGAGTTCCACTTCTGCCGCGTTTGCGGTTGCGTGGCTTTCTGGCGTGGGCGGGACGTCGACAAACAGGGTCGCCGCCGCATCGCCGTGAACCTGCGCCTCGCCGAGCCCGATGCCGTGGCGAGAATACCCATCGACCACTTCGACGGATTGAACACATTCGAAGACCTGCCCCGGGACGGCCGATGTGTTGCGGACTATTGGTTCTGATTGACGTGCGAGCGGTGCGTAGTCCATCGCCAGAGGAGCCGCACAACAATCAATCCGGGGATGATGACGACCAACCACGGCAACAACACCGCAATGAACCTGATGACCTGCGCAATGGCGTCTTTGAAATCGGTGCCGAACGAGCGCACCGCATCCAGAATCGGTGTTTGCTCCGCGGCATAGGCCTCCTTGGGTGACGACAGATTGATCATCAACAGCTCGGTATCGATCCGGCGGTGCAGACTCGCCTTGCGCGTGTTGAGCGTATCGATCTGCGCCTGCACGGAAGCAAGCTCTTTCGACACCGTGATCAGCTGATCCACGGGAAGACCCTTGCGGTTGGTGAATTCCGTGAGCCGGTCGCGTTGAGCGGTCAACTGTGACAGTTCCCGCTCAGTGTCCCGCACCGGCTCCGCCAGGTCTTCAGCGTGGGTGTTGCGCGAGGTGACGCGGCCATCTTTGGCGGCGATGGCGATTACTTGCTCGACCGCCGCAGGAGCCATCCGTAGACGAAGGGTCCCATTGGGCACGCTGAGCTCCGATTGAAAGGACACGTCCAGAACAACGCAAGACAGCTCATGCCGGGACGTACAGGTTGCGCGGATTTCCGTCATCCGGTTGGCAACCAGGCCAGGACTCAATTCGACGGCGACTGTGTGCTCATAGGCGAGGGTGTCGTCGGGACCGTGCGCGGGCACTTCCTCCACGATCGACGTTTGTACCAGGGGCGCGCCTTTTCCGAACGCTTCGCGGGATCCGGGGCTGTCCTGGCGGCTGCAGGCTGCCAGGCAGAGAAAGGTCGTAGCGGCACATATCCGAACCGGGCTCACCATGGACTCCCTCGAAGGCGGATCTTCCCGGGAGTGTAAACGTGGCAGTACGCGAAACAGGGTTCACCGAATTAGCGCCGTTTCGCCGTAAATCGCTTCGGCGTGGTCCCCGTCACTTTCCGGAACGCGCGCGAGAAATGACTCTGATCCGAAAACCCGAGACTGAGCGCCACCTCGGACAGCGTCATGTGTCCGGCCGCCAGGTGCCGCTGCGCCGCATCGATCCGCTCGCGTAGCACGTATTGATGCGGCGGAATGCCCAGCGTTTGTTTGAATCGCATGGAGAAGTGATGCGGGCTCAGGTTGACCACGTGCGCGAGGTCCGCGACCGCCATGTCGGAGTTGAGATGGGCGTGGATATAGTCACACACGCGCCGGGTCTGCAGCGCAGAGAGGGAGCCGGGAGCGGACTTCGCCTCCGGTCTGTTCGAGTAGCGCGCGCGTAGCCGCGCTGCCAGGGCAAGGGAAAGGGCCTGTCCGTAGAGTTTCCCACAGGGGCAGCCGGCCTGGACCTCGTCACGCATGTTGAGGACCAACGCGACGATATGCGGGTCGGAGATCGCATACTGGGGCTCGACATCCAGGCAGGTCAGCTCGGAGTCCTCGCCGGCAATGCTCGCAACTTGCCCCGGACTGATCGCCACGTAAAGCATCTCGCGCATGCCGTTCCAGGAGAGCGGCTTCTGCTCATATCCTCTGCACAGCAGAGAAAACCGCCCGGGCGATGAGGTGACCTGCCGCACACCAGGGCCGTCACGGATCTCCATTCTTCCAACGCCACTCACGCAAAGGCCGAGCAGGGCATAGTCGATCCCGAACTCGCTCAGGCGCCCTTGTGGGGAAAGCGAGTGCGCCTCGAGTGGGAAGCCCGACCAGGGCGTACTGTTACTGGACCAGCGGGAGGTGCTGATCTCGATCGGCCGGTGCTGCCGGTCCAGCGCGAGCGCCATGTTGCCTGATGTCATGAGCACCCCCTCCCTCGGAAAGTGCACGAATTATCGGATCACACCCAGTGTAGCAAGCCTTGCCTGGTCCGCATGAGTGTCAGTTTCGGCAATGTATCCCACGGAAGTGACAGTACCCGGCCGGGCTCATGCTCACGACGGACGAATGTGCTAGACGTGCGCGAGGGCGCCGTCGAAAACTCCAAGCGCGATTGGCCCGGCGAGAATGCTGACATCGGGGAGAAAAGCAATGAGCAATCATAGAGACGGTCGTATTGTTTCCCGCAAGCGTCGCGGTAGCCGCGGCCGCGCGCTGCTCCTTGGCTCCCTGGTGGCCGTGGCCGGCATGTTGTCGTTGGTGGCTGCGGCAGACGATGAGGATGATACGGCGTCGGACCGAAACAACGGACCGATGGTGCAGACGGCAGAAGGGCCAGTCATTGGATTTCAGCAGAGTGGCGTGTATGAATTCCTCGGAATTCCCTACGCCGCGCCGCCAGTCGGCACGCTTCGGTGGATGCCTCCGCAGCCTGTAGCGCACTGGCATCGTCCGTTGCATGCGACCCGGTTTGGCAACACTTGCGCGCAGGTTACCGAGCTTGGTGTATTTGCGGGCCCGGCGAGCATCGACGAGGACTGCCTGTACCTCAACGTCTTCACGACCAACCTGGGCCATGGCAGTCGGGAAAATGGGTCCGGCGGCAAGGGAGGGTACCCGGTCCTGGTGTGGATTCACGGTGGCGGCAACGTCGATGGCGAATCCAACGACTACGATGCGACCCCTCTGGCGAAGGGAGGCTCCACGGGCACACCGACTGTGGTCGTCACGCTCAACTACCGCCTGGGGCTGTTCGGCTTTCTCGCACATCCCGCCCTCGATGCTGAGCATCACCTCCACGACAACTACGGCATTCTCGACCAGCAGGCTGTACTGCGCTGGGTACAACGTAATATCTCCGCCTTCGGTGGTGATCCCACCAGGGTGGCGCTGGGTGGACAATCCGCGGGCGCGCAAGACACCGGCGTCAATCAGATATCGCCGCTGGCCAAGGGACTGTTCAATCGCGCGATTTACGAGAGCTCGCCGCTGTCGGGTATAGCGGCCTATTCGGTTGGGCTCGCGCACGGCCAGGCCTTCGCGCAGGCTGCCGGGTGCGCAACCGACGCATCCCCAGGGGCGGCGGCCTGCCTGCGCAAATTGACAGCCGCGCAGATCTTGCAGCTTCAAGGCACGCCCAATGCCAACGGCCCCTACGTGACCGGCCCGATGTTGGACGGCACGATCATGCCCATCACCCCGGTCACCGCCTGGACCACCGGGCACTTCAACCAGATGCCGGTCATGGGTGGCAACGTTCAGGACGAGGCGAATTTCGGCATTGGCATCACGGAGTATTTCGCGAGCCCCCAGGCTCCAATCACGGCCGAGCAGTACGAGAAGCTCGTCACGACCACCTACACCGGCCCGGAATATTCGGGAGGTCCCAACTATCCCGCGGGGACAGTCGAGAAGGTTCTCGCGCAGTACCCGTCCAACCTCGACAATCTCACGCCCCAGGAGGTGTTCGATCTCGTTGGCACCCATCCGGGAGCGTGTCGCAACGTCCTGGTCGACCAGCTCTGGGCGAAGTGGATACCCGTCTACGAGTACGAATTCAATGACCAGGAAGCCCCATACTACTTCCCGATCCTGCCCGGCTTCACGCCCCTTGCCGCGCATACGATCGACATCCAGTTTCTGTTCAAGAACTGGCACGGCAGTCTCCTCGGAGTGAACCACCCCGAGAGCCTGAGCCCCGCCGAAGAAGTCCTCTCGGACCAGCTCGTCTCAGCGTGGACGAACTTCGCGGCGACCGGTAACCCGAACGGGCATGGCAATACACCCTGGCCGCAATTCACCACCGCCGCGAACGCCCCCGCGATCTTCTCGGAGAAGCCCGGGTTGGGGACCTTCACCCTGCAGCAGTGGTCCACGAATCACAACTGCACGTTCTGGACCAACAACACGTTGAATGGCGGAATTTTGCGCTTCCAACCCTGAGTTCCCCGGGTGCGCTGCTCAGGTCGTCCACCAGACGACAAACTCCTTGAAGCCGATGAAGCCGTCTCCCTCGCTATCGGCGACATCGAAGTCGAGCAGGCATTCCTCCCTGGAAACATCCCCGTCCAGCTTGATCAGCAGGGCGTGGAACTCCTCCGGATTGATGAACCCATCACCGTTCAAATCGCATGAGTCGAAGGTCCTGCGCAGCTGCGCGAGCTCCTGGTCGGTCAGATCAGCCATCAGCACTCCTTACATGCCCGGTGCGGCCGGCCGGATCATGCGAAACAGCGGGAGGTTGGAATGTGAACCACGTCACTACTCCCGCCTCGGCGGACGCGGGCGCGATCGAAGTTTAAGTCTAGGTTATGCACTAACATTCATATTTAGATGCCCACGAAGCATCCTTGCGATGGGGTCGTAAGTACGTCGCATTTCGCGCAAAGATCCGCAGAGAAATGCTGGTTTTCTGATAATATAGTGACTGTGATATTTGAACTTTAGTGCATATCTAGATCCCGGCGGCAGTTTCCATGACTGCGCCACGCCCTGCGATGACGAAGCCTACATTCCTTGGAAAGCCCTCCGCGGCCGCCGGCGGCTGGGGAGCCCTCAAGAGCTGCGGAAAGCGCCTGCTGGCCACTGGCCAGCCGATCTCCAGCGCGCGCACGATGCTGAAAGCGAACCAGCCGGACGGCTTCGACTGCCCGGGCTGCGCATGGGGCGATCCGGAGCACGGCTCGTCGTTCGAATTCTGCGAGAACGGTGTCAAAGCCGTTGCGTGGGAAGCCACGGACAAGCGCACGACGTTGGCATTTTTCGCGGAGCACACGGTCAGCGAGCTGCGCAGCTGGTCGGATTACGAACTGGAGCATCAGGGCCGCCTGACGCAGCCGCTGCGGTACGATGCCGCAAGCGATCGTTATCTCGCCCTGGACTGGGCGGAGGCCTTTGCCGAAATCGGCGCCATTCTTCGAGGGCTCGACAGCCCGCACCGCGCCGAGTTCTATACGTCCGGTCGCGCCAGCAACGAGGCGGCATTCCTGTACCAGTTGTTTGTGCGACTTTATGGCACGAACAACTTCCCTGACTGCTCGAATATGTGCCACGAGGCGAGCGGGGTGGCTCTTCGCCAGAGCATCGGCGTAGGCAAGGGCACCGTGAAGCTCGAGGACTTCGAGCAGGCGGATGCCATCTTCGTGTTGGGCCAGAATCCGGGCACCAATCACCCACGGATGCTCGGCGACCTGCGCAAAGCCGCGCAGCGTGGCGCCAAGGTAGTGGTGTTCAACCCGGTTCGTGAGCGCGGACTCGAGCGCTTCGCCGACCCTCAGAACAAGCTGGAGATGCTCCGCGGCGGAAGCGCCGAGATTGCGAGTCATTATTACCAGGTGCGTCTCGGCGGAGACATGGCCGCCGTGCGCGGGATGAGCAAGGCCGTATTGGCTGCGGACGATGCCGCCTTGGCCGCCGGTCGTCCCTCGTTGCTGGATCGCGAGTTCCTGGCGCAACACACGGTCGAATTCGCACAATATCGTGCCAGCGTCGCGGCAACGAGTTGGGATCAGATTGAAGATCAGTCCGGATTGACGCGAGCCCAGCTCGAAGAGGCCGCGCAGATCTATCTCGATGCCGGTAGCGCCATGTGCACCTGGGCGATGGGCATCACGCAGCATCGGCATTCCGTACCCACGATCCGAGAGATCACCAATTTCCTGTTGTTGCGCGGCAATCTCGGCAGACCAGGCACCGGCGTTTGTCCGGTGAGAGGGCATTCAAACGTCCAAGGCGATCGCACCGTAGGCATCAACGAGAATCCGCCTCCGGCGTTTCTCGACGCACTCGAGCGCGAGTTCGGGTTTACTGCGCCGCGCGAGCCGGGCCATAACGTGCTGGCCGCCATCGGCGCAATGTTAGACGGCAGCGCGCAGGCATTTATTGGTTTGGGCGGTAACTTCGCGCGCGCGACGCCAGACAGCGCACTCGTCGCGAAGGCGATGGCTTCGCTGCAACTGACCGTGCACATTGCAACCAAGCTCAATCATTCACACCTGGTGCCGGGCAAGATCAGCTTCATCCTGCCGTGCCTCGGGCGCACCGAGATCGACCGGAACTCCAGGGGCGTCTCGCAGGTCGTGAGCGTCGAAGACTCGATGAGCATGGTGCACGGTTCCGGTGGTATCAATCTGCCGGCCTCGAAGATGCTGAAGTCCGAGGTGGCCATTGTGGCGGGCATCGCGGCGGCGACCGTCGGGTCCGA
>DAITMW010000035.1:0-9884 GCA_036834945.1 Steroidobacteraceae bacterium | reverse complement strand
CAATACAACACAACGGTGTATGGCATGGACGACCGCTACCGGGGAGTCTATGGCGAGCGCCGGGTCGTGTTCATCAATCCCAAAGACCTGGCCGAGCTCGGCTGCGAAGCAGGCGATACCGTGGATGTCGTGGGAGAGCACGATGACGGGGTAAGGCGGGTCGCGGAAGCGTTCCGCGTCGTGCCCTACGATATCCCACGCGGTTGCATCGCAGGCTATTACCCGGAACTCAACATACTGATCCCGCTGAACAGCGCCGGTGAGATGAGCGACACCCCGACTTCCAAATCGGTCATCGTGAGCCTGCGTCCCGGAAAGCGCGCCGTCGAATGAGCGAAGCGCCCGATAGCAACCTCTTCATGTCGCGGGTCGACGCCCTCCTGCGAGAGGAGACCTTGCAGGTATCGCCCCTCGGAGCAGGGATCGTGGTGGCCATCGACATGGGCATTGCCGACAGCCGCAGCTTTTCTCGGCTGCTAGGTGTGGAGCATGCGCTGGTGCTGCGGGAGATTGCCGACCTGTCGGGCCCGGAGGGGCTCGTCCGGGTGACAGGCCGTCGGCCCAAGACCCTCCGCACCTCACTCGCCCTGTCCGATCGCGGCGCACTCTTGTTACGAGAGCGCTGCGGCTAGCGCCGTCTGGCACGCCCCACAAACAGCAGGTGCGTGGCACGATCCATGAACTGATCCTGCCGCATGTAAATCTCCTCCAGCTTTTCCAGGTCCGGCTCGATGGGCCGTGACAGCTCGTTGCACGCGGGGTTCCAACGCTGATCCGGCGCGAATCTCGTATGAAAGAGGTCGAGCCCGCACAGATCCTCGACCTCGAAGTACTCACGCAGACACGCCTGCAGCTCGTGCGCCGTGAAAAGATGAGAGCGCAGCGAAATACGCTGCCCATCCGAGAGCTCCACGTCACAGCGGTCCTGACTGTGGTCGTGCCTGAACTGGCGCACCTTCTCGAGCGAATCGACGAATATGGTGGGTGTGCTGCCGATCGCACGGACCGTCGAAAGGAAATGCCCCCGGGTCACACGTCCCAACTCCCTGGCCACGCTGGGCAGAGCGGTAACGCGCAGATGGCTCAGGACGCTATACAGACAAACAGTGATATCGACGGAGGCGTCGGCTTCCGGCATGCGGCCTTCCAGATCGGCGACCTCGAAGCGGAGCTCGACACCAGGCATCGACGCGAGATCGCGTGCCAGGTGACGCGCTATTTCGATCTGGGCGCAAGCTACGTCGAAGCCGCGTGCGGTGATGCGCTTGAATCCGAGCATCAGAGCGCGGGCGACCAGTCGCCGCAGCCAGGTGCCCGGGCCGCACCCCGCATCGAGCAGGGTTACCGAGGTGGCACCAGCTGCCTTCAAGTCATGGAGCTTTGTTTCGAGAATCGACCACACACGCCGGTCAGAGTAAGCGTGCAGCCCGGAGAAACTGAACAGCCGGTTAGGATTTCCGTCAGCGTAGGCGACGTAGTCTCTCCCCGCCTGGTTGTACGCTTTCGCGATGCTGTCGATTGGAGGGGATACGCCTGGGATGGGGTTGAGGTTGTCCCGGCGTCCGGGAGGCTCTGATACTTTGACGACGGCGAGGTGGGGGGCGTGGCGCTGTACTGTTTGATTTTGCCCCTTCGAATGTGACCCGATACTCATATGCAACCACTCCAGATTTCGATCCGACTCAGGATCCTGGTGCATGATGGGATCGCGGCAGAGACCTTGCGTAGACATCGGGCCGTTAATAAATGGTAAACGGCCGAGCGCGTAAACCCTGCGCGGCCCAGCCGGAAAAACTCACAAGAGACGGTCCGCGCGCTACACTGTCATCTTCACTCAGCCTGGGAGGAAGGCAGCGTGCGAACAGTGACGACGGCGGTGGCATTGGCACTCGTGGGATGCGCGACAGTCTCAACCGGTCTCGCGAAACCCGCGGATCACACTCGAGCGGAGGCCCAGGCGCTCGATCTGGCCAAAAAAGCGATCGCACTCCGCTCGGTACGGGGCCCCGGCAACCAGGCGCCGCAGGTCGCCGAGCTCTTCGAATCCGCGCTGTTGGCCGGCGGTTTTCCCGATGCGGATGTGACGATCACCCCTGTCGATGACACGGCCTTTCTCATCGCCCGCTGGAAGGGCAGCGACCCCAAGCTCAAGCCGCTCGTGATCTCGGGACACATGGATGTGGTCGAAGCCAAGCCTTCCGACTGGGAGCGCGATCCCTTTACCCCGGTGGTGGAGAACGGACTGCTGTACGGAAGAGGTGCGAGCGACATGAAGCTGGATGACGCGCTGGCTG
Source organism: Steroidobacteraceae bacterium (assembly GCA_036834945.1). Lineage (GTDB taxonomy): Bacteria > Pseudomonadota > Gammaproteobacteria > Steroidobacterales > Steroidobacteraceae > 13-2-20CM-66-19. The sequence continues at coordinate 7,590 of DAITMW010000035.1, read as the reverse complement.
TCGCCACTCTCATTGAGCTCAAGCGGCAAGGCTATAAACCCCGTCGCGACATCGTCCTCGCGTTTTCAGGCGACGAGGAGACCACGATGAAGACCACCGAGGCGCTCGCTGCGAAGCTGTCGGATGCTGAGATGGTCCTCAACGTCGACGGTACGGGTGGGCAGCTCGATCCCAACGGCAAGCCTCTGTATCTCACCTGGACCGGCGCGGAAAAGACGTACGCCGATTTTCAGCTCACGGTCACCTCTCCAGGAGGGCACAGCTCGCGGCCCTACGATCCCAACGCCATCAATCAGCTGTCCGCGGCGCTGGTCCGGATCGGGCAATACAAGTTCAAGCCGGAGCTCAGTGAGTTGACTCGCGCCTATTTCACGGCCGCGGCCCGTTACGAGGAGCCCGAGATCGGTGCCGCCATGCGTGCTTTTGCGGCCGATCCAACCGATGCCAAGGCGGTAGCGACTCTAACCGCAAACCCAGGGACCATAGGCAAGATCGGCACGACCTGCGTCGCGACCATGATCAACGGCGGGCACGCGCTCAACGCTCTCCCGCAACGGGCGACGGCAAACATCAATTGCCGCATATTTCCGGGTCATCCGCGTGAGCAGATCATGGCGGAGCTGCAGCGGGTGGCCAAGGACCCGGCGGTCCAGTTCAAGGACGTCTCGGAGGGCAGCGTTGCAACCGACGCTTCGCCGCTTCGCCCGGACGTGGTCAACGCGATCACGAAGGCGCTGCACGCCAGTTACCCCGGCGTGCCCGTATTCCCCTCCATGTCTGCCGGCGCAAGCGACAGCATGTGGTTCCGTAACAAGCACATCCCGAGCTACGGTGTCAGCCCGCTCTTCATAAAAGACAGCGACCGCTTCAGCCACGGTCTCAACGAGCGCATTCCGACTGACGATATCCGGCCGTCCGTCGTCTACTTGGTATCGCTCCTCACGGACTTGTCGAAGTAAGGTGTGCTCAGAGGGCCACTCCGTCGAGTACTTCAGCACAATCCATTCGTAGAGTGCCGTGATCGTTGAACACCAGTCCGTTGAAACGCAGCACGCTACCCACGCCGGGAGGGTTGGTGTTGAGCATCTGCGTGCTGCCGTCGGTGTACACGATGACGGTACCAGGTGTTTGCAACAGAGTGGTCTGGCCAGGCTGGCTGGCCAACATCACGAAAGGATCGTAGCCGGCTAGTGTAATGGTGTAGGTGCTGAAGCCTCCCTCGGTGGATATGTTGGTGATCGTTCCATCGAGGGTCTGTGGCAGCAGGGTGACCGTGGTTGCCGCCGGATTGGCGGGACTGTTCGGAAAATGCGTCAAATGGGTGCTGATATAGAGGTTCTGGCCCGCGACCATGTTTGTCGCGTCGAATGCGGCAGCGAATGGCAGACTCTGAATATTGTGGAGCGCGGCTGACATCTGAAAGCTGGCGTTGCCGAAGTCGAACGACCAGGGTCCCGTCACCACGGAGCTCGCGAACAGCGTACCGTTTTGCGAAACGGGCAGCAGCATGAACACTGGCTCAGCGCTGGAGATGAGCAGCACGGGCCCACGCCACGTGGTGAGATCTGTCGAATTCGGGTCATCTACCTCGACGCGGGTGGCCAACAGCGTGCCGTCCGTCTGAATGGCCGCGTCCAGGTCTACGGCCATGCCGGTTACGAGAGAAGAGGGCCCCGCGATTCCCTGGAATACGGTGCTCCCGGACGTCGATACGGACCAGGAAATGCCGTCACCGCTCATGATGTTGAAACTGCTGGCGTGGGTCGCGATGGATGTGATCTGCCCGTCCACGCCTGTTGCCTTGCCGTTGCTGCTATTTGTGGGCTGGGCCGACAAATCCAGGGTCGATAGCTCGAAGGCCGGCGTGGCGGCGAACCCTTGCAACGTATCCGAGAGACAGTTTGGATAGCTTGCGGATTGGGAGGCGAGAAGGTTGAGCAGGAGTGCCTGTCGAGTGCCGGATATGGTGATCGGTTTGGGCAGCGTCACCGTGATATGGGTCGGCGCGGCGGGCGTGAAGGTAGCGACATGAAGCGTACCGGTCGAATCGAGCGCGACGCATGAGAAACCGGCGTCGGAAAGAGTGACGGTGGCGGCCGTGTAGGTATCCTGCGGCACCTGCATCGTCAGCAGCGATTCCACGCTGCCGTTCAAATGCATGAGTTCCACCTTTTGAGTGGTGCTCAGCACATTGACGGAGTTTCCCGACGTGTTGGTCAGAGTGATGCCGGTCAGGGTGACGGTGTACTTCGGCAGTTGCGCATTCGCGGTGCTGGACAGTAACAAGCTCACCGGCACTTTGCTGGGGGGTATTGCATTACCCGTCCCCGGTGGCCCCTGGTTGCCACCACCTCCACCACCCCCACAGCCCGCCATTAGAGCGAGCGCCGCGGTGAGTACCATAACGACAAGGAGCCGTCTTTCCATGGTCAGGAAGCCTCCAACAAACGCCATGAGGCTTATAACACACGGCAAGGCCGCTCCAGCGCCGTCCGGTGCGACGGACGACCGCCACCCGGCGAAGATCCTCGCGACTGTATCAATACATAAGTTAGCTGTGGCGAGCTGAAGGTTGCTGAAGGAAAACGGCTAGCGGTGCGACTTTAGGCTGAACGCGTAGAGTTTGTTGTTACCAACTCCGGGAGTGGAATGGCTGTACCCGGACCCCCAATACACCACACCGTCGACGATGGAGGGTCCACCCACCACCGAGCCGCCACTCGCGAAGCTCCATAGGACTCTGCCGGTAGTCGCGTCCAACGCATACATGGAGCCCGATAAGGAGCCGGCATACATCACGCCGTTGGCGACGCTGACCGCGCCGGGATCAAAGGATCCGGAAATGGGATCGGCGCTCTGCCAGAGCAGTCTTCCGGTGAGGAGATCGAGGGCCGACCAGGAGCCCCAGTTGATACTTTGCCCGCTCGGAACCAGGGTGTAGGACTTCTCGTTGTTGTTGGAGATGGCGGCGTAGATGCGCCGGCCGTCAGTGGCGGATCCCCACTGGATGCCGCCGGTCCCGCCACCGGGTCCGACCTGCGTGCTCCAGCGAATATCGCCATTATCCGGATTCAACGCCCAATAGATGCCGCTCTTCTGTCCGAATCCGACCAGACGGCCTTGGAGAATGTTCGGCCCCGAGCCGCCCAGATCGTAGTCGGGTCCCGCGGGTGAGGGACAGAAGGCCTCGAAACCAGGGACGATGCAGGGAACCGTCCATACGTCATACTTCAGCAGACGCCTTGACCATCGGATGTGACCGTCGCGGAGATCGAGCGCCAAGGCGGTATCGAAGAGGTCATCGGGAGCGGTGCAGTCGGCATTCGGATTGCCCGCATCGATGGCTTGCTGCTGACACTGCAGAACCGCGGCGGGAGCGCTGAAGTTGTTGCCGGTGCCGACGTACAGCTGACCCCGTAAGGGATCGATGGCCGGGGGCTGCCAGATCGAGCCGCCAGTGTAACTACCGGGCATGCCCCCGTTATCCGGCATGACGTAGGTTTTCCACAGGATCTTGCCGTTGTGAGCGTTGAGTGCCACCACACTGCCCCGGAAAGTGCAGCAGGGATAAGCCGTACCAGCGAGCGCAAAGGCTTCCTCGACCGAGGAAACGCCGACGTAAATGACATCGCCGAAGACCACGGGCGACCCGGTGATCTCGGCCGTGATATGGGTGTCAACGCGGGTGATCCAGTGCAGGGTCCCGGTCTGGCGATCCACGGCAATGATGTTCGCACCATCGTGGGGCGCGACCTGGGTCTCTATATCCCCAATGATGAGGTCGTTGCCATGGATGGCAGGACTGTTGCGCGAGAAGGCGCCGGAGAAGCCATCGTAGTCCGAGATCTTGTGAGACCAGATCAACTGGCCGGTATGCTTGTTGACGGCAAACAGATTGCCCGCCCAATCCGGAAAGTAAACCGCATCGCCGGAAACCGTAGGGGTGGCGGAGAGATCGCCACCGGCGGTGAAAACCCACTTCACGGTAAGAGAGTGGACGTTGCCGGGACCGATCAGCACCTCCGCGGGCTGGCTGCGCGAGTTGGCGAAGTCGTGACCGCTCACGAGCCATTGACCACGGAACAGATCGCCCGCGAATCCCTGGGCGGCTGCGCAGATGCCAATCCCGAGCATCAACAGAGCGCTCTTACGCATGACGCTTCACTCCCTCGAGCGTTGTAACCGGATGGCGTTCTTTCAGTCCCTTCGCAACCCCAACAGCATAGACCGGCCCACTGCAGGTAGCATGGGCCACTTACAGCACTCTGATTGGACCACTGCTAACATCGTCCCCCATGAGCTCAGCGGGCCCCAAATTGCGCTTGTCCCCGGCTGTCTGGGCGCTTGGTCTCACCAGCCTGTTCATGGACATCTCGTCCGAGATGATCCATTCGCTGTTGCCGGTAGTCCTGGTCGTTGATCTCGGCGCGTCCGCCGCTTACCTGGGGGTCATCGAAGGCGTTGCCGAAGCTACGGCGAGCATCGTCAAGGTATTTTCAGGAGCGCTGTCGGATTACTTCGGACGGCGCAAGCCCCTGGCGCTCTTGGGCTACGGAATGGCGGCTCTGACCAAGCCTCTGTTTCCACTCGCGTCCAGTGCTGGCCTGGTGTTCTTCGCGCGTTTCATCGACCGTATCGGGAAGGGCATCAGAGGAGCACCGCGCGACGCGTTGGTTGCGGACGTCACGCCGCCGGAACAGCGTGGTGCGGCCTTTGGTTTACGTCAATCGCTCGACACGGCTGGCGCATTCGCAGGGCCGGTGTTGGCCATCCTGCTCGCCGCAGCCTTCGCGGGCCAATTGCGGATCGTGTTGTGGCTGGCCGTAATACCAGCCTTCATTTCCGTGATCGTCCTGTGGGTTGGTGTTCGCGAGCCAGAGCCGCAACCGGGGCCTCAGTCGAGCAGGCACCGCGTGGATCTACGCGTCCGCGCAATGCCGCGAAGCTTCTGGATCATCTCCGCCGTGGCGAGCGTGTTCATGCTATCGCGTTTTTCCGAAGCATTCCTGGTGTTGGTGGGGATTCGTGGCGGCCTGACACCCGCACTCACGCCACTCGTTCTGGTCGCCATGAATCTTGCGTACCTTCTGTCGGCTTACCCGGTGGGAAAATTATCCGACCGCATGCCGAAGCAGAATCTCCTGGTGGTGGGCTGCGGTATTCTTGCTGTTGCCAACGGTGTGCTGGCAATTGCAACGAACCCCGTACTGCTGCTCGGCGGAGCTTTGCTGTGGGGACTGCATATGGGTTTCACGGAGGGTGTCTTCAACGCCATGGTGGCGAACAGCGCCCCCAAGGATCTGCGTGGCAGCGCCTTTGGCATTTTCAACATGTTGCGTGGCCTGGTCCTGCTGGCGGCGAGTGTGATTGCCGGACTTCTTTGGGATCGACTGGGCTCGCAGGTGACCTTCGGGTTTGGCAGCGTGCTCGCCATCCTTACGATCGTGGCGCTGTGGATGTCGAGGCATTACTGGCAGCGGATCTCGATCGGTACGCCTGCGTGAGTTCGGATATTCGCGTACTGTTTACTCGCGTGGGGAGTCGGCGGCGCTTTCGATCAGCGTTCCGGGTGCCGAAGCGACTACCTTGTGACCGCCGCGTAAAGTCGCCGTGACCTGCCAAAGATAAGTGCGACCCCGTCGCAGAGGACGCCTCGGACGCCAGACCGTCTTACGCAGCGCCGGACTGCGCTGAACACGATGCAATCCCGAATCGACAATGACAACGGAGTATTTGACCGCTCCGGGAAGGGGCTGCCAGCTGAATTCCGGACGTGTATCCGAAATAGGTCCCCCCAACGGCCCCAGCAGGGCAAACTCCTTGTTGGTCTCGGAAACGACAGGCTTCGCGTCAACCGGCGGAGTAGCTGGCGGCGATGTCGATGGAGCGGCTGGCGGCAACGTCTGTGCGGCGGTTGGCGGCAACGTCTGTGCAGCGGCTGGCGGCAACGTCTGTGCAACGGTTGGCGGCGCCGGTTGTGGAGCCGGCTTCGCCACCATCCGTGGGCTTTCGTTGTGCCCCCACCAGAAGACCGCACCCCCAACACCCGCGGCAAGAACCATGGCAGCCGATCCAATCAGGACGAGGCCGGGCGCACCGCGCCGCTTGCGTCGCTGCTGTTCGAGCCTGTTGGGAGCGGCACGCTCGAAGCCCGCCAACTCGCTCTGGAGGAGCCGAAGATCCTCGAGCTCGGCACGGCAAGCTTCGCAGGACTCCAGGTGCGCGCGACAGTGCTCGAGCCTCGCCGCCGCGAGCTGTCCATTCGCGTAGGCTTCCAGATCAACGTGCGTGAGATGGCGGATTGACTCTTCACCACCGCTGGATTTGGCGGCCGGCCTGGGGCGCCGCTCCAAATCCGTGTCTGACAGCTGATCCAACACTTACGTAGCGCCTCCCGTCGGATTGAGGGTGCGGACGTCCGCTCGGACGTCAGCGAAAATATTTTCGCACGTGGATCGCGGGCGGACGTGACAGGCTTAATAGTTCTGCGAACGAGGAGCCCGCGGATGTGACGAGTTTCGTTGCGCAGGCGCAAAAAATGGGTCTGTGCGGGTATCCAGTGGCTATTTCTCCAGGCTTGGCTGTGCGCAGGAGTTTGGCGCGGTGCGCAATTTCAGACCCGACGCCCCTGAATCGCGTCACATTTGTAACTCACGCCGCTCGGGGCTCCGTGACAAGCTCTCCGACAACAGCGAGCCACTCGGAGACAGCCATGAGCACGACCACGACAGTTGACAACCCCAACGGCGCCAAGCCTGCCATGCAGACCCCGCCCATCGTATCGCGGGAGGCCTGGGAAGCCGCACGCGAGCAGATGCTCGTGAAGGAAAAGGCCCTGACACGGGCTCGCGATGCCCTCGCTGCCGAACGCCGGCGCATGCCTTGGATGGCTGTCGAAAAGCGTTATGAATTCGAAGGCCCGAAGGGCAGGGTGAGTTTGCTCGACCTGTTTGAGGGGCGCACGCAACTCGTCGTCTACCGCGCCTTCTTCGAGCCGGGCGTCTTCGGCTGGCCGGACCACGCCTGCCGGGGCTGCTCTCTAGGCGCGGATCAGGTCGCCCACCTCTCGCATCTGAACGCCCGCAATACGACTCTCGTGTACGCATCACGAGCGCCGCAAGCGGAGATCGCGCGGCTCAAAGCGCGAATGGGATGGGATATGCCCTGGTACACCATCACCGACGGCTTCGATGCGGACTTCGGTGTCAACGAATGGCACGGTCACAACGTGTTCATACGCAATGGCGACCAGGTGTTCCGCACATACTTCATCAACAACCGCGGCGATGAAGCGATGGGCACTACCTGGAGCTACCTCGATCTCACACCGCTCGGCCGCCAGGAGGTCTGGGAGGACTCACCGAAGGGTTACCCCCAGACCCCGACCTATAAGTGGTGGAACTGGCACGACAACTACGACGCCGAAACCTCACCGAACCCAACCTGGGTCGCGGTATCCGATGCTGGGGAAGCGGCATTCCGCAAGCGCTAGGCGGATGCGTCGGCACCCGGCGAGTGCGGGCGCCGACGGATTTTACAGTCAACCTTTCACTCCCCGACGCGCCTCTTTGCAACACTCTGAATCCTGCC
>DAITMW010000034.1:0-38307 GCA_036834945.1 Steroidobacteraceae bacterium | reverse complement strand
CGATGGCTTCCTTGCGGCCGAGAGTGCTACGTGGCACGAACAGGAGATCGCCCTGGCCGAGCCCCAGGCCGCTGCGATGGACGAGCAGATCGCGGATGGTCATCTCACGCGTGACCCAGGGGTCATACATCTGGAACCAGGGCATATGGTCGATGACCTTGTCATCCCAGCGGATCCTGCCCTGGTCAACGAGCAGCGCGAGGTCGGCGACGGTGAACGCCTTGGTCGTCGAGCCGATTGTCATGATCGTGTCGGCATCCACCGGCTCGGGCGAACCCAACCGGCGCACGCCATAGCCCTTGGCGAGCGTTGGCCTGCCGTTCTCGACGATGGCAATCGAGGCGCCGGGCACGCCGAATTGCTTGCGCAGCGCCTCCACCCGCGCATCAAAATCAGCCGGTGGGGCTGCAGCGGCCGGTGTTGTGATGAGTGTGAGCGCTGCAGTGGCCAGTGTGGTGATGAGTGTGAGCGCCGCCGTAGCGGTGCGCAGAGTTGCTTTCATGTGCGGCTCCTTAGAATTCGGTGTGGAAGCTGAGTAGCCCGAACACCGTTCCTAGCCACAGCAGCACGACGAAGGACAGGACCAGTACGACACTCCAGGTCTTGGGAAACCAGCCGCGCCGATCGACCCAGACAGCGCGGGCGTTCCAGATCGCGAGGCCGAGGCCCCCGAGGAACGCCACCAGTACCCACGTGTACATCACCAACAGTTCGGCAGTCAGCGGACCGCTACTGGTGAAGCTGAGCTGCGACTGGATGATCAACATCCAACCCGCAGGCGCCAATACCGCGAGCAGTGCTGCGATCCGCACTGCGCGGTGCGCTAAAAGCGACCCGGCGGACAGTTGCAGCGGCACGCCGCAACGCCGGCGGACAATCGCAGCCGTCGGCCAGAGCAACACAGTCAACAGCAACGCCCCCAGCGCCACGCTGACCGCCGGCCACAGCCAGGCCGTCGAACGCCACCAGGGCGCGCGATCGAAGACGGTGAAGGGCGAGACCGCATCGATGCTGAGACGCACGACCTTCCCGTCAACCACCTTCGCAGCCAGCCGTTCCTTGCCACCCACTTCGCGCCAGACGAAGGGCGCGATCTCCCGCCATTGCTTGATGGCACCACCGAAGGTGCGGAATTCGGGGATCACAATGCTGCCCTTGCCGTCCTCGGCGACCCGCATCTGGCTGATGAAGCCCACCGCAGCGGTGAAGCCACCATGCGAGCGACGCGACACGTCATAGAGGCCCACCATGGCGTGGGCGTGCTCGGCGGCGGTCTTGGCGTCGACCGTGCCGTCCTGAGGCGTTGCCGGGAAATAGCGATCGGCGAAGCCTTCGAACAGCGCCGAGCGGATCGTGCCGGCGGCACCCTGCGCCCCAGAGCTGTTCAGCGACACGAACATGCCGACGTGATCATCCAGGAATAGGTTGAGCTCGCTGTGGAACAGGGTGCTGTCGCCGGCATGGGCGATCACGCGGTGACCGTTGATGTCATGCTCGTAGAAACCGAGCAGCATGCGGTGGAGCGGTGGCAGCACTGTGTAGGCGGTGTCATGCATCATCCGCGCCGTCTCCGGCTTCAGGATGCGGGCATCGCCGATTGCGCCGTCGCCGAGATGGGCGAGCATGAAGCGGCCCATGTCCGAGGCTGTGGTCGCCAGGCTTCCGGCCGGCGCCAGCGGTACGAATTCGTAAGGCTTGGGCGGCACGGAGGCGCGGGGGTAGCCCTTGGACATGCGGGCCAGGAGATCGGGTCTGAGCGGCTGGTGAAAGCTCGAGTCCGGCATGCCCAGCGGTGCGAAAATATGGCGATCGATGTAATCCTCGAACGGCTCGCCCGAGACGCGCTGGACGATGTAGCCGGCGAGCGCGGTCGCATAGTTGGAATAGGCGGGCGTGCTGCCCGGAGCATAAACGCGTGCCGGCACCCAGGCCTTCAGCGCTCGCTCCAGCCCGATTTTCCGCGGGTCATTGGTGATCAGGCCGCGGATGCGTTCCTCGAAACCGGACGTATGCGTCATGATGTTGCGCAACGTGATCGGCTTGCCGTCATAGGGTGCAATCGCGAAGTCGAGATATCGGTTCACATCGGCATCGAGGTCGAGCCGGCCCAACTCGACTTGCTGCATCACCGCCGTCCAGGTGAACAGCTTGGAAACCGATCCGGGGCGGAACAGCGTCTTGTTCGGATCGACTGGCGTGTGCTCGCCGACGTCGGAGAAGCCATAGCCCTTCTCCAGCAAAACCTGGCCATCCTTGACGACCACGATCGTCGCGCCGGCGACATCCCCACGCTCGAGCGCATAAGGCATGAACCCGTCGAGCCAGGTTTGCACGTCCTCGCCTGTCAGTTGGGCGGTGCCCGCGGGCGTGGCCGGCGGCAAGGTCACTGCAGTGGGCCGCGGCGATGTCGGCGGCAAGAGGCTGGGACTTTGTTCGGCGATGGCAAGGCCCGTCAGACAGGCCATGAGCGCGGCACCCGCGGCGGAGAGCTTGTGCATTGTTCTTCCCCCTTTTTTTGAGGTCGGCGCCCGATGCGCCGAAATCCTTTGATCCGCAGCTTGAATCCAGTCCCGGCGGGGGTCAAGCCCATTCAGGACTATTTATCCTAAAGGGAGAATATTCGGAGAATCCGGGAGCGGCTTTCAGCCGGTCACCGCGTCTTACGCGGCGCAACCGAGCTAGCCCGGACGACGAGTCGAGTTGGCAGGACGATGGAGCGTGCAGCTCGTGTATGCGAAATGACATCCGCAAGCTCGCCATCATCGTGTATGACGGGAGCCAATCGCGCGGCAGGGTGTCGCGTTTGTCAGTTTCAACTATCGGCGCACCGTGAGCACGACCCTGGAGGGCGGGCGCGCCTATCGGATCCGGATCGATTATCCGGCACCATTCAAGAGGTGGTGCAGGCAGCCAGTGCCGCCGATGCGGCGATTGTTTTTGTCGTGTGGCATCGATCTACGTGGGAAGCTCGTCAGCCAATATCCGGTTGCAACAATCCTTTCAGTGGACGGTTGCTCGCGATCCGCGCACACCGCCGGTGGAAGCCCCGAGCCTGACTGACTTCTTTTAGCATGCATGGATCACCTGGAGGTTCCCGCCTTCCTGCGATAGCGGGCGACAAACTTTGCGCCGAATGTTCAAACCCGGCCCGATACCCATCGGATTGACGTTGATGTTGTAATGTCCTTTTGGTAGAACTGATCCGTCGCTGGACAGCGTCCGATGATCGAGTTTCACGCGAAAGGATCAATCCGATGGTTAAGTTTGCGTTCTTTGTTGAGTTGAAAGCCAGGCCTGGAAAAGAGGCGGAGGTCGAAGCGTTTTTGCGACAGGGTGCCGTGATGGCCAAGGCGGAGCCCGGGGCAGTGTCATGGTATGGACTGAAGGAGGAGGAGCCGGGTCGCTATGGAATCGTCGACACTTTCAACGATGAAGTCGGACGCGACGCCCACTTGAACGGTGAGCTTGCGAAAGCGCTGTTCGCGAAGGCCGATCAGTTGTTTTCGGAGCCTCCGAAGATTCATCGGCTGCATGTCATCGCCGCGAAATGAGGCGCCAATCCGCATGACTGCGTAGATGTGCCGGCGGCGTATGATGAGCTACGTGCCGCCGGCAACTCAGGTACCTAAGGAGCATTCATGCAGACTCCAGAATCAGCGATCGTCTTTGGTGTCGGACCAGGCCTGGGCTGGGCTTTGGTGAAGCGTTTCGCGGCTGACAATATGCGGGTCACCGCCGTCGCGCGCGACAAGGCGAAGCTCGATGCCTTGGTGAAATCCGCGGAGCATCGAGACACCATCCGAACCTTTGCCGCCGATGTTTCCCGGATCGAGGACATCTCGCGTGTCTTCGACAGCGTAGACAGTGAATCCGGCGCGCCTGACGTTGTTGTTTTCAATGCGGGCGCTTTCCAAAAGGGCAGCATTCTCGATATCGATCCTGCCGAGTTCGAGCGCTGCTGGCGGATCGGCTGTCTGGGGGGATTTCTGGTGGGTCAGGCGGCCGCGCGCCGCATGGTGGCACGGGGACATGGGACGATCATCTTTTCAGGCGCGACAGCTGCGCTTCGCGGCAGCGCCGGATTTGCCAATCTGGCCGTCCCAAAATTCGGCTTGCGCGCCCTGGGCCAGAGCATGGCTCGCGAGTTGGGGCCTCGGGGCATCCATGTCGCATTTGCGATCATTGATGGGCAAATCGACTCTGAACGTTACCGGCACCTCATCAAGGAGCGCGGTGCAGACTCTCTCCTCGCACCCGATGCGATAGCCGAGACCTATCTGCAACTGCATCGCCAGCCGCGGAGCGCGTGGACCCAGGAGGTCGATCTGCGTCCGTGGTCGGAGAAATTCTAGTGCCTGCACAGGACGGGAAACTTACGATGAATGCGTCTTCTCAGAAAGCGCTCGACTTCACGCGACCGCCGGCCGCGGTCCGCGAGAGTTTTGATGCGATGCTGTCCCAGATGCCCATTCCGGGTGACGCCAAGATCGCCCCGGCGGATCTGGTTGGGGTGAGCGGGATTCGCATTACCAGCCCCGGCGTCGCCGAGGACACCGTCCTGATGTACATCCACGGCGGCTGCTACATTGCCGGAAGCGCCGCTGGCATTCGTGGGCTTGCCGCGGGGCTGGGCAAAGCTGCTGGCATGACGACCTACTCCTTCAACTATCGATTGGCCCCGGAGCATCCCTGCCCGGCGGCCGTGCAGGACACCGTCGCGGGCTACAAGGCACTTCTGGCGAAAGGATTCGCGCCCGCGCGGATCGTCATGGGAGGCGAATCCTCCGGTGCGGGCCTGGCCCTTGCGACACTGGTAGCGCTTCGGGATGCGGGTATCGCGCTCCCCGCGGCCGCTTACCTGATCTCGCCCTGGACCGACCTGGCCTTGGCGGGCGCGAGCATTCGCGGCAAGGCCGCCGCGGATCCGATGTTGGCCGAGGAAGGTTTACGCGCCGCGGCCGCCCATTATCTCGGCAACAGTTCCGCGTACCGTGCCGATGCGTCACCACTGTACGCGGACCTGAAACTCCTGCCCCCAACGCTCATCCACGTCGGATCAACCGAGATTCTGCTTGATGATGCGGTGAGAACTGCCGGAGTCATGGCAGCGGCGGACGTCGATGTCACACTCCACGTGTGGCCGAACGTGCCGCACGCCTGGCATGTGTTGGGCCCGAACATGCCGGCCGCGATGTGGGCGATCGAAGAGATTGGAGCATTTCTCTCAGCCCGCGTCGCAGCGGCGTCGACCCGAAAGTAAGCATCACAGCGCCAGCTCGACGTCCTTGATGTTGGCAATGGGGCCCAGGATCGAAGGATCAAACTCTTTCAGGGCATCGCGGGTGCGCACCCGCTTGGGGAAATCCGGGTTTGCCAAGGCACCTCGGCCTAGGGTGACCACGTCGGCACCACCGTCGAGCGCTGCCACCGCCTGTTCGACATTGTGCAGGCTGCCATTGGCGAGAATCGCTGCCTTGGGGGCATAGTGCTTTGCCAGTCGCATCAACGATGGGCCTTCGGCGCCGAACGCGGGCTTCCAGGCTTCAAACTCCGTGACATGAATGAAGTCGGTGCCGGCATCAGCGAGGCTGCCGAAAACGACTTCCGCATCGCGTTCCGCTCCCGCCCACTTGTGATGGTAGTCATTCACTTTGCCCTGCGAGATACGAACACCGACGGGCACTTTGGCAGCGACTTTGGCGCGCACTTCCTTGAAGATTTCCACGATCAGGCGCACGCGATTCTTCGTGGTGCCGCCCCAGTTATCCGTTCTACTGTTGGTGTAGTCGGTCAAGAACTGGTCGAGGAGATAGCCGTTGGCGCCGTGGATCTCAATGCCGTCGAACCCTGCCAACTTGATCGCCCGTTCCGCCGAGGCAGCAAAACCGGCAATCGCATCGGCAATCTGCTCTTCCGTAATCGCGGCCGGCACCACGTAACGGTCCTTACCGTGATAGAACGTCATCTGCTCGCCCTTCGGCTGTATTGCCGACGGTCCAACAGTGCCTTTGCGAAAGCGATTGCCCTGGCTGATCGCGCCAGCGTGCATCAGCTGCGCGACGGCAAGCGCGCCATGGGCCTTGATACCGTTGACAATGGGCCTCCAGGAAAGGGCCTGCGCTTCGTCCGTCATGCCGGGCTGATGGACATAACCCTGCGAAAACGCCTGGTCGGTGTAAATGCCTTCAGAGATGACAGTCCCAAAGCCACCGCGCGCGAAGCGTCGGTAGTAGCGGGACATGGTGTCGGTGGCCAGGCCGTCCTCGGTCGCGGTGATGCGGGTCATCGGCGCAACCGCCAGGCGGTTCTTCGCGGTGCGGCCGTTGATATCGATTTGCGCAAACAGCGCGTTGGTGTCAATACTCATCGTCGCAGTCTCCCAGTACACGGATTGCGCCGCTCTGCCTTGAAATGCCAGGGTGGCTCGCTTGTTGGAAGAGACTGTAACGCCGGCTGCGAATGTCCAGAAACTGGGCTGGACGGTAAGCACTTTAACGGTTACCGTTAAAAATGGATCTCGCGGACGTAGCGCTGTTTCGCACCATCACGCTCACCGGCAGCCTCTCGGCCGCGGCCCGGCAAATGGGTACGACGCCCATGCTGGTCAGCCGCAGGCTGGCCGCCTTGGAAGCCGAGCTGGGTGCGCGCCTATTCCACCGTACGACACGCTCGATGTCTCTGACGCCCGAGGGCGAGGTTTTCTTACCGCACGCTGTGGCCCTGCTCGAGGCCCGTGATTCTGCAGTCGAGTCGGTGTCCTCCGCCCGCTCAGGCCTCTCCGGGGTACTGAAAGTTACGGCGCCGAACGTCATTGGCCATGCCGTGGTCGTACCGCTCGCAGCGAAGATGATTGCCGACAACCCGGCCCTGCGGATCGATCTGACTCTCAGCGACAGTGTGATGGATGTTGCCTCGGTGGGTCTGGATGTTGCGGTTCGGGTCGCGCAGATGAAGCCTTCGGACGTCATCGCAACCAGGCTGGCTGATAATCCTTACACTGTGTGTGCCTCACCCGCCTACATCGCGCGCTTCGGAGCGCCGGTAACGACAGGGGACCTCATGGGTCACTGCTGTATCAAACTCCACGCGATGGACACATGGCCGTTTAAACGTGGCGGCGAAGTGGATCGGCTCCGCGTCAGCGGTCCTTTTTCCGCCAACACGGTCGATGCGGTCCGGGCAGCTTGTATCGCGGGAGTGGGTATCGCCATGATGACCTATTGGGACGTGCACAAGCAGATCGAGCGCGAGGAACTGAAGCGGATTGTCCTGAGCGATGCCGAGCCGGTGGAGATGGGGATCTGGGCGGTTTATCAGAGCCGCAGGCACATGCCCGTGCGGGTGAGGGCGTTTATCGATGCATTGCGCCAAAGGCTGCTGGCCGGTACCTCATCTTGAGCTTGTCCCACGGGCACTGCCGCAAGGCTGAGTCCCCACTGTGAGCCCAGCAGACAATCCATGCTGACGCGTATTCCGGCGTCCGCGGGCTATTTGGTGCGCGCGGTGCGTTGAGACCGGAGCGCCCTGTTGGTCGATACCATTTCCGGTAGCGATACGGTCGCGTCTCATCCAACCGGTTTTCTCGCGGCCGCTGCCGCGCTGGCCTCGACGTGCTGCAGGAGATGGGGCTGCCGGACGCAATGGGAATGCGTGGTGGGTAACGCCTCTTTAGATGTCTACGCGGCGCGAGCCTCATGATTGAGGCTGGAACCGACCGCCCGTTACAATGCTCCCTTGGATGAGCTGTCTTCGGGAGCGGCGATGCGGGCGTCACAACGGGCTGAGATCGCGGATTTTGATACTCACTCCGTGAGCGAGGCGGAGGAAGGTCTCATCTCCGCCGCGATCCTGATTACCGCCAGTTACATCAGGCGCTTCGGTAATATCACGTATCGTGAGCGCCTGGGGCTTGCTCCGATCGAGTGGGTCATCATCGCACGCCTCGGGCATCATGGGCCGCTCACACAAACGCAGATCCTCGAGAAGGTCACCTTTGACAAGGGCCAGATGAGCAGGGCAGTCGCAGCGCTCATGCGCAAACGACTCATCGCTCGCGAGGGACGCACGTGGCGTTCGTTCGAGCTGCGCCTGACGCCTGCAGGCGCAAAGATCCACACGACGGTCAGACAAATGACCCGTGAGCACAACGAGTCTCTCGGCGCAGGACTCAGTAGTCGCGAGCTGCGCTCGTTCTTCCAGACGCTGGACAAAATCGCGAACAACGCGGCGGGTCTGCTCGCTACGGCAAGGTCCGGAAAAATCAGCCACGACTGATTTTCGGAATTCCTCCAATCCGTCCATCACGGGCTTGACGGGTGAGCCCGGGTGCCGGGCGTGCTCGAGCGCCTAAGTTGCAAAGTCAACTGAAAAGTTGCAAAGTCAACCGAGAAGGACTGGAAGGAGAATGACAGTGAGCCCCGTATCCGAAACACGTGCTCCCACGGCCTACAACCTGAAGCCCGGAACCTACAACGCGGAGTTCGCGGAGGTCGGTAAAGGTAGGCCAATGGGCGAGCTGTTGCGCCGCTACTGGCACCCTGTCGGACTCTCAACACACGCGACGGATACGCCGCGCGAGGTGCGTATCCTGGGCGAGGACCTCGTCCTATTTCGTGATAAGCGCGGCAGAGCTGGTCTCCTGCACGCGCGCTGTTGTCACCGGGGAACCACGCTGTATTACGGCCGGGTTGAAGAGGCGGGCATTCGCTGTTGCTACCATGGATGGTTGTATGACGTGGAGGGGCGCTGTCTGGAGCAGCCTTGTGAACCGGACGGCGGCCGCCACCGCGACCGCTCTCGACAGCCCTGGTATCCGGTCCAGGAGCTCTATGGGCTGATTTTCGCGTACATGGGACCGCCGGAAAGGCAGCCCGTTCTACCGCGTTACGAGTGTCTCGAGGTGTTGGACGAAGGGGAGTTTCTCGAAGCGGACGATACCAGCATCGGCTCGGGCGGCGCTGTCATCGCTCCCTGCAATTGGCTGCAACACTTTGAAAATGTCGTCGATCCGTTCCACGTACCCATCCTGCACGGCAGTTTCAGTGGAACTCAGTTCACGCCGACCCTGAATCTAATGCCGGAGGTCAAATTCGAGCCCACCCCTCTGGGGGTACGCGTGGTGTCCCATCGAACACTCGCCGATGGACGCCGGTTCAAGCGCGTCGCGGAGTGCGCCATGCCGACTTTGCGTGTTGTGCCCAATCCGCGCGTGGCCCGGTTCGGCCGGGTGGAGGCGCTCGGATGGGTCATACCGATCGACGACGGGCACTATCGCATTTACACGGTCGGCCGGGTGACCCAAAAGGGCAACCTCCTGCCGAAGGGGCCGGATTCGGTCGCGTTGAGGCCGCGTTCGGAAATGACGCCACAGGAGCGGCGTGATCAGCCGAACGACTACGAAGCACAGGTAGGACAAGGCCGCATCACGCTGCACTCGGAAGAGCATCTGGTCACGAGCGATCGCGGCATCATCATGTTGCGCCGCCTGCTCACGCGCGAGCTCAAAGCCCTGGCCGAGGGCCGGGATCCCGTGGGCGTGAGCTTCGATCCCGCGACAGCGCCGATCTCGTTCGAAGCCGGGCAGTACATCCTGGAAGGTTGAGTCTGAAGCATTCCTGCGGTGGTGCTGCCGCCCGTGGCATTTCCACAACATTCGCCGGCGATGAGTGGGCTTTCGTGCGGAGCCTCGTAAACAATCCGCATGGCGGAAACAGATATTTTGAGGTGATACAGGCCGACTCATCCTCCAGGTAATCCATCTCGCCGGCGTCGTACACCGGCTTGCTGAAAAGTTCTTGTAGTGCCCGAGGTCGCGTGGCATCAACGAGGAGAAGGGGCGGGCCACGCAGAGCACAAAACGACGGCCGTGATGTTTGTAGGTCCCAGACCGGTACGATTACAAGACGGGGAGCACCCAGTGACCAACAATCTGCAGATTCAACGCGCTATACGTCGATCGCTTCGGTATGGCGTACTCATCGGCGGTACGATCGGTCTGCTATCGGGACCGCGGGCAATGGCCCAAACCGCCGATTCTTTCGCGCAAGGACCCGCTCTCGAGGAGGTCGTCGTGACGGCGTCCCGGCGCGAGGAATCGCTCTCCAAAGTGCCGATCAGCGTCGAGGCCTTCAGCCAGGAGCAGATGGACGCTCAGGGATTGAAGAGCCTGGACGACGTGGTGCGCTATACCCCCGGACTGACATTGACTCGTACGGGCTTCACGGGGGCCAATCAGATCTCGATCCGCGGCATCTCCTCCGCCGCCGGCGCAGGCACGACCGGTATCTACATCGACGACACGCCCGTCCAGGTACGGAACCTGGGATTCGGCGCCGCGACCGCCTTCCCGGGACTGTTCGACCTGGAGCGCGTTGAAATCCTGCGAGGTCCGCAGGGAACTCTCTTCGGCGCGGGGTCCGAAGGGGGCACGGTCCGCTTCATCCAGGCCCAGCCCAGCCTCAACAAATATTCCACCTATGCGCGCGCAGAAGGAGCGAAAACCGAGAACGGCGACCCCAGCTATGAATTCGGCGCGGCCTTTGGCGGACCGATCGTGGAGGACAAGCTGGGCTTCCGTGTCAGCGCTTTCTATCGCCGCGACGGCGGCTTCATCAACGCCGTCAACGGTACCTACAAGATCCTCGATCCCACGGGAGTCGCCTATGGCAACTCCGTTGCCTTCACTCCCACCGAGACTGTGGACAAAGGCGTGAATTGGAGCACGACGGCCGCGTTCCGCCTCGGGCTCAAGCTCGCGGCGACGGACTCTTTGACGATTACGCCGTCCGTCTTCTATCAAAAACAGCACGACAACAACGGGCTCAACACGACGTATTGGCTGACTCAGTCGAACGTCGGGGAGCGCAACTACTCGATTCCATGGTATGTCGCGGGCGATCCGGCCACGGACCCGAGATTGACGGCGATGAGTGCCCCCACGAATGCCCAGGGCGACGATGTTCTCACACTCAGCGCGCTGGGAGTGAATTGGAACCTCGGGCCGGTACAGCTCATCTCCAACACATCGTTCTTTCACCGCGATCAGAATCAGTGGGCGGACTTCACCCAGGGTTATGTGCAGTTCTACCAGCAGGCGCTGTTTCCGGACGGCGATTACGCACCTCCCGGGTACAAGGCGATGACGGACTATGTGAATGGTCAGCGCAACTTCGTACAGGAGGTGCGGCTGCAGTCGAACGATGCCAATTCGAGGATCAATTGGGTTGCGGGCGCGTTCTATGCCCACAACCGGCAAACCGCTTCCCAGCCCATTTACGTCAACTTCACGCAGAACGCGCCTGCTCTCGGCTTCGGCACGGACCTGGCGGCCTACGCCTTTCCCGACGGTCCGCCCTATGGCCCGGGCTCGACCGCGCTTGCGAACTACCTCGGCATCGACAACGGCCCCGGCTCGCTGGACTATTACGCGAACTGGCAGACCATCGATGAGCAGGTCGCCGGCTTCGCGCAAGCCGACTTCAATCTCACGCGCCAGTTGAGACTGACCGTGGGGGTACGCTTTTCCAGGGACAAGCTGTCCTATCGGGCCAACTTCGGGGGTCCGGAGACCAACGGCAATGCCCCCTACGGTCTTCCTTGTCTTCCCAACACATTCTGCGCGGCACCGGAAGACTTCATCACACCGGGTCAATACGCCGTGGGCACCGGCCCGTTCGCCCCCGTCTTTCCCAGCTCGAGCGCGGAGTCGACGGAGACGGCGACGACACCGAAAGTCGGTATTTCGTACCAGATCAACGACGCGAACATGATTTATGCGACGGCCGCGAAGGGCTTCCGGCCGGCCGGTGCGTCCTTGCGGGTGCCGAGCGTATGCCAATCGGACCTGGAAGCATTCGGCTATGTGGATTCACAAGGCCATTCCACACAGCCGCTCACCTATGGATCCGATTCCGTCTGGAGCTACGAAGTCGGGTCGAAGAACCGCTTGCTCGACGGGCGGCTGGTCCTGGACGGGAGCCTGTACGAGATCAGGTGGAGCAACATCCAGACGGATGTCTTCCTGCCGACGTGTGCTTACGACTTCGTGGCCAATCTCGCCAATGCGACCTCGAAGGGGTTCGATCTCGCCTTGCAGGCCAGGCCACTGGCCGCGTTGACCGTGACAGGATCCATCGGATACAACAGCGCGAGGTTTGATCAGGACGCCTTGTCCCCCTCGGGCAGGTTGATCTACCCGAAGCATTCGGCGATTCCCAACTCGGGCGCGCCGTGGACGGCCTCTCTATCCGGTGAGTACGATCTCGATCTGTTTGGCAGCCAGAATTGGTACTTGCGGGCCGATTGGACACGAACGAGTCAGCTGCGTCCCACGGGGGCGATGTTACCGGGTGCTCCGCAATACGACGCGTTGCTGTTGCCGGATCCCGCTTATTCCGTCGTCAACTCGCGCCTGGGCGTCCGGCTGGCGGGCATGGATGTGTCGTTCTTCGTGAACAACCTGTTCGACGCCAACCCCTTGATGGGTATGCAGCATAGTATTGTTTTCGATCCCCAGGAGTTCAGGGCATCGGCGTTGCGGCCACGCACTTACGGCATAACGCTGACGTATCGTCACTAGGTGGGCCACGGCCGAGGCGGCGGGGGCGTGGGCGGGCGCGCGTTCGTGGGGCGCAACCTGCGCACGCGCCCGCACCGGCTCGCGGCGGTTATTAAGGTCAGGCGCCCTTGGAAAACACGCTGTCGCGGTAGCTGCGGCTCAAGCGCAGAACATTTCCGCCACTGAGCACGACATCACAGTCGCCGTGCGAGCGGGGTTGAATCTCGCGGATGCGGTCGAGGTTGACGATGGTGCAACGATGGATGCGCGCGAATTGGTTCTCATCGAGGCGTTCGGCCAGCTCTGACAAGGACATGCGCACCAACCAGGAGCCGCGAGCGGTATGCAGGCTTGCGTATTCCCCTGTCGCGCAGATCCAATCGATCTCCTCGGCCTTGACCAGTACAAACCGATCGGCCTGCTTGACCAGAAGCCGGGTGAGGCGCCTATCAGCATCCATCTGGGCACTCAGCACCCCCTCCACCACAGTGCCCGCAGAGCGATCCTGCACGGCTGCGGCGGTGAGCTGGGGGTCCAGGTCCGTCGGACGCAGCAGCAGCCGTGCGCGGTCGACTACCGCCGCGAATCGAGCCGGGTCGATCGGCTTCAACAGATAACTCACGGCGTTGTTCTCGAACGCGCGCAGCGCGTAGTCCGCGTGCGCGGTGATGAAAATCACCGCTCGCGGAGGGTGTTCGCTCAAGCGGGCCAGTACCTCGAATCCATCGAAGCCGGGCATCTGCACGTCCAAAAACACCAGGTCGGGCTGCAACTCGGCGATACGCGCGACGGCCTCGGGTCCGTCACATGCCTCCCCCACAACCTCGATGTCCTTCTCGTTCTGGAGGAAGAGGCGGATCCCTTTGCGGACGAGCGGCACATCCTCCACGATCAGGGCGCGAATCATGCCGCGACCTCCTGAGAGATCTGCTGCCTGTGCGTACTCGCGCTGAGGAAAGGAATCCGGATCCTCACACTGGCACCCCCTAGATCGGACCGGCCGTAGTCGATGGAATGATGCGTATCAAACAGCAGTCTCAGACGCGATTCGGTTGCCGAGAGGCCCACGCCCTTTCGATAGGTTCCGAGCCCCTGAAATCCGGGGCCGGTGTCGGCTACCTCGATGAGCAGGGCGTCGTCCTCCCTGGCGGCCGTGATTCGAACCACGCCGTTACCTGGCGTGACCGCAACCCCGTGCTCGATCGCGTTCTCCACGAGCGGCTGCAACAACATCGTGGGGACATAGGCGTTGAGCGCCTCGGCGCTCAACTGCCGCTGAATCGTCAGGCGCTGCTCGAAGCAGAGTTGGTGAATGGCGAGATAGCCGTCCACAAATTCCATTTCAGAAGCCAGCGTCACCTGCTGCGGCCGGTGCTTGTCGAAAGAAACCCGGAGCAGGCTGCTCAAGCGGCCGAGCACGTCTAACACGCTATCGCGCTCGCCGGCCATGGCGAGCACGCCTATGGCCTGCAGGGTGTTGAAAAAGAAATGCGGATTGAGTTGCGCCTCGACGGCGCGCAGCCGTGTTTCGCTCAGAGCGAGCTGCAACTGGGACTCGCGTACCTCCTTCTGCCGTAGATCCTCATACTGCCGCAGCAGGAAGTCGGAGACCACGACAAGGCCGTAGAGGGCAAAGTTGAGTGCGAACTCGAACTTCAGCAGAAAGAAGAAACGTCCCCAGTAGTGAAAATGATAGACCTCGAGGTGGCGCTCCGGAATCGCCTGAATCATCACGTTGAGATAAGTAAACAGGAAGGCGCATAGCGTGTGCAGCGCGATCCAACGCGGCCGCGTGAAGCTCGGGGGGTAGCGGCGGGCGAGTGCAATGACCACAGGGACCAGCGCCAGGCAGGGTCCCCAATAGAACAGACCTCCAATGACTTCCTCCCACGCGCTCACGGGATGCCCTTCGCCACGGTAGGCAACGTAGTCATGGACGCAATCGAGGACCGCGTAGAAGGTCAGCAAGCCAAACAAAAACAGCCACTTGGCTTTGAGGGTGCCGGGCGCGCGCGGGACGGATCGCTGAGGGTTGTCCATACGATAAGGATGCGCGGCGGAAGGCCGCTTCGGCAACTGCTTCCGAGGTCGGCCCGCAAAACCCATGGGCCAGCCGGTTCGGCACTCCGCCAGTCCATCTCCACGGCGAGTTCGACCTGCTCGTTGCAAATCGATTGTCGCCCCGGGACCCATTGCTAGGATTTCGGCCAAGAGAACAACCGCAGCAGATGGGGGATCGCCGATGAGGATAGGCGTTGTAGCGTTGGGGATGATCGCAATGCTGCTGAGCTCGGCAGTCGTAACGGCCGATGTGGCGCCGAAACCGAGCAAAATCACCAAGGCCCAGGCTGCTGGACCGATTTTCGACGATGCCCGGGTGCAGCATGAAAGCCGCTTCGGGCCCACCTCGAATCTCGAGCTGTTGAAGTCGGCGGATGCGCACTTCACCGCCGGACTCTACAAAGCCGGGGCGGGTGACTTCCCGATCGATGCGTATCCCGAGGACGAGTTCTGTTACTTCCTGTCCGGCAACGTGAAGCTCACCTCGGCGGATGGCAGCGTTCTCGAGCTCAAAGCCGGTGATTCCGTGTTCATTCCCAAGGGGTGGAAGGGGCGTTGGACCACGGGCGGCTATTCCAAGTATTACGCCGTCTACAACGCGAGCCATTGAAGATGAAGGTCAAAGCCGGCATCTTTTCCATTCTCGTGTCGCTCGGGACCGCGGCGGCCAGCAGTGCCGTGACGAGCTCCCCAACAGCGGCTGCGACGACCGAGTGGCGCTATTTCGGTGGCAGCAAACACTTCGATCGGTATGCCCCGCTCTCGCAGGTCGATCGTGCAACGGTCTCGCAGTTGCAGACGCTCTGGACCCGTCCAGGGCTCGATCCCAGCCTGACCCAGGAGTTTCCCGATCTCGTTCCATCCAACTATCTGCGGGGCACGCCGGTCATTGTCGATGGGGTGTTGTATGCCCCGAACGCGGTCGGACTGGTCGAGGCCTTCGATCCCCTGACCGGTAAGACGCTGTGGGTGCAGAAGCCTTATCTGCCGACCTTGAAAGAGGCTGCTGGGCAGAGCACACGTGGAGTGGACTATTGGCAACACGGGGCGGATAGACGGATCGTTACCGTGCGCGGCGAATACTTGTATCTGCTCGACGCCAACACCGGGGCACGGGTGCCGGGATTCGGGGAGGGCGGACGGGTTTCTCTCAATCGGCACACGCCCGATGCGGCGCCGTACTTCGGGTTCAATGGTCCCCTGGTCGTGGGGGACGTGATCGTCGTCGGCGGCAATGGCGGCGGCAAAGCCGGTGGCGGCTATGGCGATGGCGGGCCGGAGATCGGTGCCAAGCCCGAGGATATCCGCGGTTTCGATGTTCGCACGGGCAAGCCGTTGTGGCAGTTTCACCTGATTCCCGGCCCCGGCGAGCCCGGCCACGACACGTGGGGGAAAGGCTCCGCCGATGAGGTCGGCAACATGGCGGCATGGGCTCCGCTATCCGCGGATGAGCAGCTCGGCTATGTGTATGTCCCGCTGAGTGCGCCGACCAACTCCTATTATGGGGGACATCGGCCCGGGAACAATCTGTATGCCAACAGCCTGGTGGCGCTGAACGCCCGTACCGGCAAGCTCGTCTGGTACTTTCAGATGGTCCACCACGACTTGTTCGACTATGACAACGCATCCGCTCCCGTGTTGGGTGACATTACTGTCGATGGCAAGCGCATCAAGGCGGTGATGCAGCCGAACAAGAATGGCTTCATCTATGTGTTCGATCGGGTCACCGGCAAACCTGTCTGGCCGATCATCGAGAAACCGGTCCCCCAGGGTATCCTGCCGGGGGAGGCAACCTCTCCCACCCAACCTTTTCCCACCCGGCCGCCCGCCTTTGATCGTCAGGGCATTACCGCGGAAGACCTGATCGACTTCACCCCTGCATTGCACGAGCAGGCGTTGAAATTCATGCAGAGCTACGTCACCGGGCCGCTCTACACACCGCCTTCCCTCAAAGAGGATCCCGCGACCGGCAAGAAGGGCACCCTGGCCATGCCGGGGGCGTGGGGGTCGGGTAACTGGAACAACGGGGCGTTCGATCCCGAGACAGGCATCTACTACTCGGTATCCATGACGCTGCCAGGAGTCTACGGGCTGCAAAAGACAACAGGCGCGGAGGCGCAGATCGCTTACGAGTTTCCCGAGCCCCGCGGGGAGGGGCCGCCGGAACCGCCGCCCCTCTACGGCCCCGGGCCGCAAGGGTTACCCCTCCTGAAGCCTCCCTATGGGCGCATCACCGCAATCGACATGAACAAGGGCGAGAAGCTCTGGGCCGTGGCCAATGGCGATGGTCCCCGCAACCATCCTCTACTGAAGGACCTGCACCTTCCACCGCTCGGCTCTATGGGTCGCCCGGTTCCCTTGCTCACGAAAACGTTGCTCTTTCTGGGTGAAAGCAGCGATGCGTTGTTCGGTGGTGCGGGTGTAGGGGGGCCGGCTCACTTCACCGCGTATGACAAAGCCACTGGCGCGGTCCTCTGGCAGACCACCTTGCCGGCAGGGACTACGGGTGGACCCATCACGTATGAAGTGCACGGCCAGCAGATCATTGTCGTGCCCATTGGCGGCAAGGACTATGGGACCGCCTGGGTCGCCTTCGGATTGAAGCACTGATGGGCCATTGGAGCGGGCAAATCACGCTGCGTGTGCTGGTCACGATTCTTGGTACCTTCACCTGGATGGTTTCCGCCGCGGCGGAATCGGGTGCAACGCTGCCTTCCGGGAAAACCGAATTCGCCGGTCACTGCGCGGGCTGCCACGGCGCGGTGTTGGAAGGCGGCCAGCACGCGCCAGCACTGTTGGGATCGGGTTTCCAGGCCAACTGGCTGGGTAAATCCGCACGCTCGCTCTACAGTCGGATCATCAGCACCATGCCGCAGGACAATCCGGGCACGCTCACGCCGGCACAAGCGTTATCGATCACATTGTTCCTGTTCGACAGGAACCACATTGTGCTGGGCGACACGCCCATCGCCAGCCCCAACGACCTCAACCCGATCACCATCACGGCGCAACCGAGCGCACCATGAGACAAGCGCACGAATTCTTCAGAAAACTGGCGGACTTGGCGATTTTGCGGGCGAGTCTGTTAGGAGCTGTGGTGCTTTACGCGGCGAGCGCGCCGGCACCGGTCACAGCCGCTGACGCCCCGGCCAGCACGGTCCTACCCTCGGAGACAAACGATGTGGCGGTCCTCGCACCCGCCGGCCCACACCGTGTGTTCGTCATGGGCGGTCCCAACTCCGCTGGCGCCAATGTCATCGATGCCGACTCACCGGGGCTCGAGGTGCTGGGGCTGGTCCCGGTTGTCTTCGGCGATCTGGTGGTCAATCCGGATGCCAGCCGGATTTTCGTGACTGAAACATTCTACAGCCACGGAAATCGCGGAACCCGTGAGGACGTGTTGAGTGTTTATGACGGGCGCACGCTGAGCCTGACCCGAGAGATCCCGCTCCCGGGCCGGCTGTTGGTGGTGCCCAAGCCGCACACATTCGAGTTGAGCGCGGATGGCAGGATCGGCTATGTCTATGACATGGTGCCGGGCTCACGGGTGCATGTGGTCGATCTGGAGGGCGCCAGGGTCCTCACTTCGGTCGACCTGCCGGGATGTGCCCTGGCATTGCCGTACGGGCCACGCTCGTTTGCGACCATTTGCGGTGATGGCACGGTCGGCGCGGTGACCGTTCCGGAGTCCGGGGCGGCGGCGGTGAATTTCAGCAAGCCTTTCTTCGATGCCAACCAGGACCCCCTGTTCGAGTCGAGCGTGGTCGACCGGCAAACCGGGGAGGGTTGGTTCCTGAGTTTCAGCGGCAAGGTGTTTCCCGTCCGCCTGGGCACGAGCCCCGAGCTCGGCAAGCCTTGGACATTGAGTGAGGCGGCCGGCCTGCCGCCCGCCGGTACGGGGGTCCAGGAGTTGGCCTGGCGCCCCGGTGCCAATGCGCAGGCCATGGTCCTGCATCATCCAACGAAGCATCTGTTCGTGTTGATGCACACCGGCAACTTCTGGACCCACAAGCAGAATGGGACGGAGGTGTGGGTGTTCGACACCGCGACGCGGACGCTGCTGCGCAGGATCGCGCTCGAGGAGCCGGCACGCAGCATCTCCGTCAGCCAGGACAGTACCCCCTTGCTCTATGCAAGCGGGGCCGATGGGGATTTCGCGGTGCTGGATGCCAACACCGGGGAGAAGCTTCGTCAGCGGAAATTGCCAGATGGCATGGCCACGGTGCCGGGCCAATGAGCGCACTGGTTCCAATCGACGCGGGGCTCGTGCTTGCCTCACGGATCTTCACTCTCACGATTTTCGCACGGGCGCTCATATCAAAAGCGCGCCACCGGCAGGAGTTCATAGGCGTCGTCGCTGCCTATCGCCTTTTACCCCAACCGTTCGTCCGGATGACTGCTTGGATGGTGTTGATCTTGGAAGGGATCGTCGTCCTGGGTCTTCTCACGGGCCACGCGCTCTTTTGGATCTCGTGTCTCGCTACCGCGCTCCTGTGCCTTTTCGCGCTCGCAATGGCCGTCAATGTCGCCCGCGGCCGCACCGAGATCGACTGTGGCTGCTTTCGCGATACATTGCGCCAACGCATCAGCTACGGATCGGTATTGCGAAACCTCCTGTTAGCCGTCGTGGCGATCGTGCCCGCGTTGGTAACGCCGACGAGCGTATCGTCTGTGCAACTCGTCAACGGCACCTGCGGTGGGATTACGTTTTTTCTGGTTTTTCTGTTAGGTGAACAACTGGCCGTGGTGCGCCGCCAAGGCGCGCTGCTTCGGAATAGGTGGTCGTGATGCTCATCGCGTTGACTCTCCTGTGGGTCATGGTGATCGTGTTGGGACTCGCTATAGTGGCGCTCACTCGTCAGATCGGAGTGTTACACGAGCGCCTCGCGCCCATCGGCGCTCTCTCCCTCCAGAGCCCGCTGGAGCCGGGTGATGTGGCACCGAGGATCCGCACGGCGTCGCTGTCTGGCGAGCCACTCCTGGTGGGGGGTACCCGCCAGCAGGGGGAGATGCAGCTCCTGATGTTCGTAGCGCCGACCTGTCCGATCTGCAAGACACTGCTCCCGACGGTCAAGTCGTTCGCGGACGCCGAAGCGTTGGACCTGGTCCTGATCGGAGATGGGGATGTGGAGGAGCACCAGCGCATGGCGCGGCGATTTGACGTCGCACTCTCCAGATTCGCGGTGTCCACCGATGTGGGACGCGCCTATGGAGTGGGAAAACTGCCGCATGCGGTACTGATCGGTGATTCAGGCCAGGTCATTTCCCAGGGACTGGTGAATACCCGGGAGCACCTGGAGAGTCTGCTCGTAGCTCACGAGACGGGCTTGCGATCGGTGCAGCAGTACCTCGAGAAGCGCAAGGGAGTCCAACATGTCTGAGTCCAAGGCGGATCGAATCATAGAGAAGCTCGCGCGACGGGTTGCTCGGCAGTCCTCGCGTCGCGGTTTTCTCGCGCGCTTCAGCGCCCTGTTTGTCACCGCTCCGCTGTTTCCGCTATTGCCTGTTGCACGCGGCAAGGAACCCGCCGGGCCCAGGAAGCCGGTGCTGTCCGATTTCGAGCGCAAAGCACAGAGCAAAGATCCGACCAGGTGCGATTACTGGCGCCATTGCGCCATTGACGGCGTACTGTGTGGTTGTTGTGGGGGTGGCGTTCATACCTGTCCGCCGGGCTCGGAACCCTCGCCGACCTCATGGATCGGCACCTGCTTGAATCCCGACGACGGCAAGTCGTACCTGATCGCGTACCGGGACTGCTGTGGGAAGAGCCTGTGTACCGTGGAGAAGTCCTGTTTCTGCGACAACACGGATCGGGAAATGCCAATCTACCGCCCACAAGGGGACAACGACATCATCTGGTGTTTCGGTCAAAGCTCCATGGCTTATCACTGCTCGACCGCGGCGTTGATCGGGCTGGCCGATTGAACGGGAACACCGCGCTTGTGGGGGTGGCGCCCCTGTTGGTTGCAGCGGGCATTGCAATCGGCGAACCGGTGAAGATACCTGTTGGAGAGTCGCACTACCTCGAGTCCTGCGGCGGTTGCCACGGAATCGAAGGGACCTCCTCACCGCGAGACATTCCGGAGCTGCGAGGCACAGTGGGCCGCTTTCTGTGCTCCAAGGCGGGGCGTGAGTACATCGTCCGTCTACCCAACGTCGCTTTTGCAGCCGTGGATGACCGAACGCTCGCGGAGCTTTTGAATTTCATGGTTTTTCGCCTGGGCGGCGCGAGCACCCCGCCAGGCGCGCGACCCTACACCGCATCCGAGGTCGGCCGGCTGCGGCGCGAGCCCCTCAAGAACCAATCGCTGGAAAAGTTGCGCGGCGCCGTACTAGCTGATGCCGCCATCGCCTGCTCTTCCGGCACCCGGCAACAAACCAGTTCCCGATGAAACTTGAGTCAACCGTCCTGCGAGTTTCCGCTCACCGCCAGCTTCACCCGCTGCTTCTGACCGCGTTAGTCGCTCTGCTTGGCGTGGGGCGCGTTGCGGCCGCGGCAGACCCGCAAGCGATGTTCGATTCCCGCTGCGCTCTGTGTCATCAAAAGGGCGGGGTCGGAGTTCGGGGTCAATTTCCACGTCTTGCAGGGCGGCTCGGGGCGATTGCCGCCACGCCCGGCGGACGGGCCTATCTGCAGCAGGTCGTGCTGTTTGGCATGGCGGGCAGGATCGAGGTCGATGGCCAGTCACTGGTGGGGGTCATGCCTTCCTTCGCGCAGTTTTCGGATGATGACCTGGCCGCCCTGTTGAATTACGTGACGAGCCTCGGCAGCGGGCCCAATTCCGGGAAGGGGGGGGCACCCTTTACGGCGGCGGAGTTGGCGCAGACGCGCGGCTCGGCTGCGATGAATCCCAACCAGGTCAATGCGAGCCGGTCGCGCATCATCTCCCTCAAAGGTCATTAGTTGCATGAAGTCCAAAATCACCCGCAAGGATTTTCTGAACGGTGTCGCGCTCACCGCTGCGGGCGCTGTGTTACGGCCATTCGAGGCACTCGCACAGGACTCGGGGCCAGACCCGAGTGCCCGGGAATACCTGCTAGCGAAAGGGATTAAACAGAGTGATCCCCGGTATTACCCGCCCGCCCTGACGGGAATGCGCGGAAGTCACCCGGGTTCGTTTGAGGCGGCGCATACGCTGCGCGACGGGAAGCGTGTGGATCCCGCGGCGGCGGCCGATACCGGCGAAACCTACGATCTGATCGTCGTCGGGGGCGGCATCAGCGGATTATCTGCTGCTTATTTCTTTCGTAAGGTTCACGGACCGGATGCCAGGATCCTGGTGCTCGACAACCACGATGACTTCGGCGGTCACGCCAAACGCAATGAATTCCGCGAGGGACATCTCCTGGGCTACGGTGGAACACAGGAGATTGAAGGCTGGCCTCACTGGAGTGCGCAGGCGAAGGGGCTGCTGAGCGATCTGGGTATCGAGCCGGAGCGCTTCGAAAAGGTTTACTACGAGCGTGACTTCCGTAAGTCACACGGTCTGAAACACGCGGTTTTCTTCGACAAGGAGACCTTCGGCACCGATGCGATCGTGACCGATGTCGGGCTGCCTGATTGGCCAGCGTTCGCGGCCAAAACGCCGCTCTCCGAGCGAGCACGGGCGGATCTCGTGCGCTTCCAGACGCAGGAGACGGACTATCTGCCGGGTGTGCCGCGCGAGGAAAAGGCGAAGCGCCTGATGAAGATGAGCTTTCAGACCTTTCTGAAAGACTACGTCAAGGTCGACAGCCAGGTGATCGACTTCTTCCGCACCTTCGTGACGGGCGGGTTCGGCGTTCAGATCGATGCCATTCCGGCGTTGCTGGCGCTCGGCAGCGGCCGGTTCCTGAACATCTATTGGGATGGGCAGCAAGGACCCACCCGTGCGGCCGTCAAGGGCATGGGGTTGGAGGGCGTCCGCACATTCGGCAGTGAGGACGGTCCGCCCGATGGCGAGGGCTTTGTCTACTACCACTTTCCCGATGGCAATGCGTCCATCGCGAGGATGCTGGTCCGCTCGCTCATCCCCGGAAGCGCCCCGGGGCACACCATGGAAGACATCGTGATCGCGAAGATGGATTACACGCGGCTCGATCGTGCCGGCTCGAATGTCAGGATTCGGTTGAACAGCACGGCTGTCCACGTCCAACACCTCGGCAACGCGGCACGCGCGCGTGAAGTTCAGGTGACCTATATGTCGGATGGAAAGGCGTATAAGGTGAAGGGAGCGGCCTGCGTTCTGGCCTGTTACAACATGATGGTTCCCTATCTGTGCCCGGACTTGCCGCAGAAGCAGAAGGACGCGCTCGCCCTGGGGGCCAAGGTGCCCCTGGTCTACGCCAACGCGCAACTCCGCAACTGGCACTCGCTCCAGAAATTGGGGCTGGCCATGGTGTATTGTCCGGGCAGCTACTTCAGTGAGGTCTACATGGACTTCCCGGTCAGCATGGGCGCGTATCACTATACGCGGACACCCGATGAGCCCGTGGTGCTACACATGGTGCGCGTGCCGTGTAAACCCGGCTTACCCGCGAGGCAACAGCGCCGTATGGGGCGGATGGAGCTGTACACGACGCGCTTCGAGGTATTCGAACACAACATACGTGAGCAGTTGGGAAGGATGCTGGGCCCCGGTGGCTTCGATCCCGACCGCGATCTCGAATCTATCACGGTGAACCGGTGGCCCCACGGCTATGCCGACTTCTTCGGCGATCTCGAGGATCCCGACTGGGCGCCGGACCAGCGACCGAATGTGGTCGGACGTCAGCGGTTCGGTCGCATTGCCATAGCCAACTCGGATGCCGCCGCCTCGGCGCAGACGCAGGCGGCAATCGATGAGGCGTATCGGGCGGTTCAGGAACTCACACAAGGGCGGGCCAATCCATGACATACCCCTGGATGACTCGACGAGCGATGTTGGGAATGAGCGGTGCGGGGCTCGTCGCCGCAGCCGGTGGCCGGCGGATCTGGGCTGCGGAAGCATTCACTTCACCCGCACCGGAAACAGTGGTCTTCAACGCGAAAGTCTATACGGTGGAGCGCGGCATGGAGCGCGCCGAGGCGTTTGCAATAAAGGGGGGGCGTTTCGTTGCCGTGGGCAGCAACGAGAGCATCGGGGCGTTGGCAGGAAAAGGGACCCAGACCGTGGACGCCGGGAAAATGACTATCGTCCCGGGCTTCATCGATTGCCACAATCATGCCGTCGGCGACCAGCTTCTGTACGACGTGATCGTGGGGAATCCGTTTGAAGTCGAATTCGTCACGATCGCGAGCATCGTCGACAAGCTTCGTGCCAAGGCCAGGCAGTCTCCGCCAGGCTTCTGGGTGGAAGGCTACTTCTATGATGACACGAAGGTGAAGGACCAGCGGCCGCTGAGCATCCAGGACCTCGACCAGGTGTCGAAGCATCATCCGGTGGCCGTGCATCATCGCGGGGGTCATACCGCGTACTACAACAGCAAGGCGTTGGAACTCGCTGGCATCACGCGCGATACACCCAACCCCCCCGGTGGCACCTTCGATCGCGATACGGCGGGCAATCTCAACGGCCGGGTGACCGATCGGGCAATGTTCGTGTTTTCCAAGGTGGGACAGCGCCCGCGGTACTCACCGGAGGAACAGGAACAGCGTGGCCGTGCCGCGCTGGCCCATATCTCGAGACAGTTTGTGCGCTATGGGCTCACCAGCGTGCATCATGAGCACTTCGACAGCCCCGAGTCGCTCCGCAGTATCGAGGCGATCCGCGAACGGGGCGAGCTGCTGCATCGGGTGTATTTCGCGGTGACGGGACCGGCCCTGGATGATCTCATCGAAGCCGGAGTGCGCACGGGCCTGGGCGATGAGTGGCTGCGGATCGGGGGGACCGTCGAGCATGCGGCGGATGGCTCCTTCTCCGAGCGCACCATGGCCTTGAGTGTGCCCTATCCGGGAATGGCATCCGGATACAAGGGCAATGTCACCGAGACGCAGGACGATCTCGATGCGTGGGTGCTGCGGATGCATCGGGCGGGTATTCAAGTCAATTGCCACGCGAATGGGGACGTAGCGATTGACGCGGTGTTGACCGCGTTGGAAAGAGCTCAGCAGAAGGTGGGCATGCCTGACACACGACCGCAGATCACTCATTGCACTTTGATTACCGATGCCCTCATCAAGAGGATCAAGGCCATCGGGGCAGTGCCCGCTCCGTTCACAACCTACGCCTACTACAACAGCGACAAGTTCCATTTTTACGGCGCGCAGATGATGCAGCGCTGCATGGCCTACCGGTCGTTCATCGATGCGGGGATCACCGCGGCGGCCGGATCGGACTTTCCTCCGGGACCGTTCGCGCCGTTGATGGGTATTCAGGGCATGGTCACGCGTACGGGATGGAATGGCGAGACCTGGGGGCCGGAACAACGCGTGAGGGTCGCCGAGGCCCTTCAGATCAACACGCTCAATGGCGCGTATGCCTCGCATGAGGAGCACCTGAAGGGATCGATTGCTGCCGGGAAACTGGCCGACTATGTCGTGCTCGCCGATGATCCCCATACCGTTGCGCCCGACAAGATCAAAGACATCAAGATCGTCCGGACCGTTACCGGTGGAAAGACGGTCTATGAAGCATAACGCTGCGCCGCTGCATCGCGCCCGGCACGCGGACCGCGGCTGAGATGGAGGGCTGCGATATGACGGAACTCAGTCGCTCACTGAAGCCGCGCCACGTCACGATGATCTCGATCGGCGGGATCATCGGCGCCGGTTTGTTCGTGGGCAGCAGCGCGGCCATCGCGGCTACAGGCCCCGCGGTCATTTTCAGTTATCTGCTCGCCGGGACCCTCGTACTGTTTGTAATGCAGATGCTCGGAGAGATGGCGGTCGCTCTGCCGCGGGTTCGTTCGTTCACCGAGTTCGCGCGCGCGGGGTTGGGTGATTGGGCCGGTTTCGTCGCGGGATGGCTCTACTGGTACTTCTGGATCATTGTCATCCCAGTCGAGGCCATTGCCGGGGCAAACCTGTTGCAGCAATGGCTCGCCTTGCCGGGTTGGCTGCTGGGTCTCGGACTGATGACCGTCATGGCGGGCGTGAACCTGATGTCAGCGCGCTCCTATGGCGAGTTCGAATTCTGGTTCTCCTCCATCAAGGTGGCGGCCATCATCGTGTTCATCCTGCTCGCGGGGGCCTATGCCGCCGGTTGGGTGTTACCTCCGGGACCGGGCGTCACCCACCTGACGGGACACGGCGGGTTCATGCCGCGTGGTGTCCTCGCAGTGCTGGCAGCGGTAGTGACCGTGTTTTTTGCACTCACGGGCGCAGAGATCACCACGGTCGCCGCCGCCGAATCGAGCGAGCCCGCCAAAATGGTGGCTCAGATGTCACGTTCCGTGATCGTCCGCATTCTGACGTTTTATGTGATTTCGATATTCCTCGTCGTCTGCGTGGTGCCCTGGAGCTCCGTCCAGATCGGGGAATCACCGTTTGCGCTGGCACTGACCTCCATGCGGCTCGATTGGGCCAGCAGGGCGATCTCCGTGATCATTCTGACGGCGGTGCTCTCGTGTTTGAATTCCGCCTTCTACGTGTGCTCCCGTGTGCTGTTTGTCCTGGCGGGACATGGCGATGCGCCGCAGTGGCTGGTTCATTTGAACGCCAGGGCGGTCCCCGCCCGATCGGTCTGCATGGGCTGGGTCGCAGGCATGCTGGGGATTGTGGCGCAAGCAGTGGCTCCGGATACCGTGTTCGCATTTCTCGTGAATGCCTCCGGCGCGCTGATGATATTTGTTTATCTCCTCACGGTCGTGGCGCATTGGCGCCTGCGGCGTCAATGGGTACGGCTCGGCCACGCGCTGCCTCCCGCGCGGACCTGGTGGTTTCCCTGGTCGAGTGGCGTCTGCGTCTTCGGAATGTTGGCCGTGCTGGTTGCCATGGGGTTTACTGAGCATGCACGTGAGCTCTATGCCAGCTTCGCATCGCTGCTCATCGTCCTCGGGAGTCACTCGCTGGTGCGACTCTCGCGGCGCAGACGAGCTGAGGTGCAGCGTGTCGTCGGGAGCACCGCGTTCCTCCTGCTGCTGTTGGCGAGTTTTCCGGCTTTATCGGCCGCGCCTCAGGCCGCCGACCTCGTTATTTGCTGTGGCAAGGTGTTGACCGTCGACGCGGCATTCTCCGTCAAGTCGGCCGTTGCGGTGAAAGATGGCAAAATCATCGCGGTGGGCGGTGAGGAGATCACCAAGCAATACGCCGCTCCCCGCAGCATTGATCTGAAGGGTCGCGTTCTCCTGCCTGGTTTCATGGACACTCACATTCACATGATTCCGGTCAGCCGGCGCGATGTCGAGCTGGGTGATGTCCACTCGATCGGTGAGTTGCAGGAGCGGGTGCGACGGAAGGCCAGGGAACTGGGACCGGGTGAGTGGGTGAGCGGGTTCGGTTGGGATGAGGCGAAGTTCAGGGAGCAACGCAATCCTGTTCGGGAGGACCTGGATGTGGCCGCTCCGGACAATCCCGTATTGCTGATCCGCGCGGGAGGACACTCGGCGGTTGCGAATTCGCGGGCGATGCGCCTGGCTGGAGTGGTGCGGGACACGCCCGATCCGCCTGGAGGGCTGATCGAGCATGAGGCGAGCGGCGAGCCCAACGGAATCGTGCGCGAGCGTTATCAGATGATCCAATCGAAGATCCCACCTCCGAGCTGGGCTGAGCTGCGTCCGAGCTACATCGCCAGGCTGAAGGATCTGCTGCCGATGGGGATCACCAGCATCATGGAGGCCAGTGGCTCGATCGACGATGAGCCGGTCGGCGAGGGGGGTATCGCGAATCCTTCCGGTCGGGCCACGTGGCATCGATATCAGCAAATCTACGCCGAGCTGGGTACCGAGCTACCCCGCATGGCGTTGTACATCAACTACCCCGGCGCGCAGCGGCTGAAAGCCTTTCCCCATCACACGGGTTACGGAGACGAGCGGCTGCGGATCGGGCCCATCGGGGAGTCCGCGGTGGACGGTGGTTTCACCGGTCCCACTGCATGGACGTTGGCCGATTACAAAGGGATGCCGGGATTTCGCGGGAAGGGCCGTTATACGGACCAGGAACTGCAGGAACTCGTGGATACGAGCGGCCGACTCGGCTGGCAGCTCGGAGTGCATACCATCGGTGATGCCGCGATCGTACAGGCGGTGAATGCATACTCCAAGGCCATCCGTGCCGGTCTCACCGCGACGAAGGATCACCGTTGGTTTCTGGATCACTTTACGGTCATGCCGCCGGATGCCACCATGAACATCATGGCAGCCGATCACATCGCGCTGTCCCAGCAGCCCAATTTCACCTATACGCTCGAGGGCCGTTATGTCGCGACGTTGGATGACTGGCGAGTCCGTCACACCAACTCGGTCACGACGCCCTGGAAGAAACACGGTCTCTTCGTGGCGTTCGGATCGGACAACCTGCCGATCGGACCGATGGTCGGGCTCTACACGGCGGTGACTCGCAAGGGCTCGAGCGGCAAGGTCTATGGAGCCGAGGAAGCGGTCGACATCCAGGATGCGATCCGGATGTACACCGCGAACGGGCCCCATCTGACCTTCGAGGACAAGATCAAAGGCAGCCTCGAGGTGGACAAGCTGGCCGACATGATCGTGCTGGACGCCGACCCGACCACCATCGCGCCGGAACGACTGCTCCGCACGAAGGTGGATCTCACGATCATCGGAGGCCGGGTTGTGTTCGATCGACTACCCGAGCGGTAGAGACAGAGACAACATATGGCAGACCCACATCGCCTGTCGGGGATAGACCGTGACATTGGTGAAGATCGGCGGATTCCACGGCGCGATTTCCTCCAAGGTGCGCTCGTCGCAGCCGCCTCGACGCTGACAGGCGCGCTGTCGCGAGCCTATGCCGCCGATGCAGCCCAAGTGGCGGCCCAGGACCGCTTGGGGTACTACCCGCCACTGTTGACCGGTATGAGAGGCAGTCATCCGGGATCGTTCGAGAGTGCGCACGCGTTGCGTGATGGGCGCGCACCGGCAACTGCCACTGAAACGGGCGAGATCTACGACCTGGTGGTGGTTGGCGCGGGCATCAGCGGACTGTCCGCCGCCGGTTTCTATCGTGCCCGGACCAATGCGAATGCCCGCATTCTGATTCTCGACAATCATGACGACTTTGGCGGACACGCCAAGCGCAATGAGTTCCAGATCGGCGGGCGTACACTGCTGGTGAATGGTGGCACACTCGAGATTGACAGTCCCCGGCCCTACGATGCGGTCGCCGCGGGACTCATCAGAGAGCTGGGCATCGATGTGACGGCGTTGCACGAAAAAGTCGAGCACAGGACGTTTTATGGCGAGCGTGGGCTCGGCCGTGGACTGTTTTTCGACAAGGAAACCTTCGGGGCCGACAAGCTCGTCGTCGGCCTCGGGAGTGTGCCGGCCATCAAACTGCTGGCGGATACGCCGCTTGCGGAGAAAGCGCGCCAGGACTTCGCGCGCCTGAACGAGCAGCGCATCGACTACATGCCCGGTCTCGACTCTGCTGAGAAGAAGCGCCGTCTGGCGCGCATGAGCTATCGCGATTTCCTGCGCGATGTTGCCAAGGTGGACCCCGCGGTCATCTCTGTGTATCAGCCGCGGTCCCATCCTGAATGGGGTGTGGGGATCGATGCGGTTTCGGCGCTCGATGTCTGGGCGTTCGGTTTCCCCGGATTCCAAGGCCTGAAGCTCGCGCCCGGGGTGATTCCCGAGATGGGTTATACGCCTTCCGGGTATGCCGCAACCGGCGGCTCTCGAACGCTACACTTCCCGGACGGTAACGCCACGATTGCCCGTCTGCTGGTTCGCAGTCTGATACCCGATGCCATCCCCGGTCGCACCGCGGAGGACATCGTGATGGCCAGAGTGAATTACAACCAACTCGACAGGCCGGATGCACCCGTGCGGCTGCGGCTCAGTAGCACGGTCGTGCATGCGGTCAATCAAGGCGACCCGGCTACGGCTCGGGAAGTCGCCGTCACCTACATCCGCGATAACAAGACCTTCGTCGTCCGGGCTCGGGGCTGCGTTTTGGCCGGCTACAACGCGATGATTCCCTATTTGTGCCCGCAGTTGCCTCAAGCGCAGAAGGCTGCTTTGCACGAGGCCGTGAAAAGTCCGCTGGTGTACACCAACGTTGTCCTCCGTAACTGGCGCGCCTTCGAGCAATTGCGTATCGCCGATGTCTATTGCCCCGGCTCGTATCATTCGAGTTTTCGACTCAATGCCAAGGTCGATATCGGCGCCTACACCAGCCCGTCCTCGCCGGACGATCCCATTCTGGTGCACATGGTCCGTGTACCCGTCGCGCCCGGGCTTCCTGAACATGCGCAGAACAAGGCCGGCCGTGCGGAGTTGTTGGCCACCCCCTTTTCAACCTTCGAGCGCAACATCCGCGATCAATTGGCGCGTGTTCTCGGACCCGGAGGTTTCGATCCTGCGCGCGATATCGAGGCGATCACGGTCAACCGTTGGCCTCATGGGTACGCACGCGAGTTCAATCCGTTGTTCGAGCCGGTTTTGCCACCTGAGCAGCAGCCGAATGTGATCGGGCGAGCGAAGTTCGGACGGATCACCATTGCCAATTCGGATGCCGGGGCGGCTGCCTATACCGACTCGGCAATCGATCAGGCGCATCGGGCGGTTGGCGAGCTGCTGTCGGGTTATGGGTGAGTCTCACACCGTCCTCATCGTTGGAGCAGGGCCGGTTGGCTTGTGTCTGGCCCTGGATCTTGCGGAGCGCGACGTGAACGTCGTCGTGGTCGAGCAGCGCTACGCGGGCGAGCAGCCCAGCGTAAAATGCAATCACGTGTCCTCCCGGACCATGGAGACGTTCCGGCGGCTTGGGCTGGCCAAACAGGTGCGCCAGGTCGGTTTGCCGGATGATTATCCGAATGACGTGGTCGTGCGCACTCAGGCAACCGGCTACGAATTGGCGCGGATCCATATCCCTTGCCGGCGCGATCGTTACACCGACGTGAGCGGGCCTGACGGCTGGTGGCCTACACCGGAGCCACCCCATCGGGTGAATCAGATCTATTTCGAGCCGATCCTGTTCGCACGCGCCGCTTCCAATCGGCGGATCCGGATCCTCAACCGGACCTGCGTTGAGCAGGTCGCGCAGACTTCGCAGGGGGTGTCGCTTTGCGCGCGCAACCTGGATTCCGGCGAGGTCGTGAATCTGGACGGACACTATCTCATCGGGTGCGACGGCGGACGCTCGTTGGTGCGTAAGGCCATTGGTGCGAAGCTTTCTGGCGACGAAGTCATTCAGCGCGTGCAGTCCAGTTATTTCCGCGCACCGCGGCTGATCGACCGGATTACACGCCCGGATGCCTGGATGAGCTATCTGTACCATCCCCTGCGAGCGGGCAATCTCATCGCGATCGATGGCAGCGAGCGATGGCTTCTGCACAACTACCTGTTGCCACATGAAGTAGACTTCGACAGCGTCGACCGGGATGCCTGTATTCGTCTGCTTCTGGGTGTGGGGCCGGAGTTTGAATACGAGCTGCTCGCGAAGGAGGATTGGATCGGCCGCCGCCTCGTCGCCGACCGCCTCCAGGACCGGCGCATTTTCATCTGTGGAGACGCGGCTCATCTTTGGGTGCCCTACGCCGGTTACGGGATGAACGCAGGCATTGCGGATGCCATGAATCTGTCGTGGAAACTCGCTGCCCACCTGAAGGGGTGGGCCTCGGCGGCGATCCTGGAGGCCTATGAGCTCGAGCGCTTGCCGATCACCGACCAGGTCTCACGCTTTGCGATGAGCCATGCACTGGGTGCCATCAAGGAGCGCACCAGTGTTGCGCCGGAAGTGTTGGAGGACACAGCCGGCGGTAAAGCGCTACGCAAGGTGATCGGCGCCGCCGCGTACGAGTTGCACGTTCAGCAGTTTGCCTGCGCGGGTCTGAACTTCGGCTATTTCTATCCGGACTCGCCGCTGATTGCGTACGACGGCGAGCTAGCGCCCGTGTACACGATGTTCGACTACACGCCATCGACGGTTCCAGGCTGCCGCACGCCGCACCTGTGGTTGACAGACGGGCGCTCACTTTACGACGCTCTAGGCCCGGACTATACGATGCTGCGCTTCGATGCTGCTGTTGATGTGCAGCCGCTGATGTTTGCCGCCGCGCAGGCGGGTGTTCCGATTGCTCTGTTGGACGTCAACTGTGCGCATGGGGCTGAGGTTTACCGCCACAAGCTCGTGCTCAATCGACCGGATGGGCACGTCGCCTGGCGCGGGGATACGGCGCCGGCGAATCCCGTAGCGCTGATCGATCGCATCTCAATGACGATGACCACTCGGGGGTTCTGATGCGCCTAGGAAGTCTGCTCTTGTGTTGCGCCGTCGTGCTGGCACCGGCTGCTGGGGCTGCGGCCGAGCCAGCCGACCTGATCATCACCGGCGGCAAAGTGCTGGTGATGGATCGGGCCTTTTCAATCAAGTCCACCGTCGTCGTCAAGGACGGAAAGATCGTCGCCGTGGGAGACAACGAACTCGCGCGCCGGTACCAGGCTCCCAGGACCTTGGACCTCAAAGGGCGCGTTCTGTTGCCCGGATTCATCGACACCCACGTGCACATCATTCCCCAGTCGCGCCGTGACATCGATCTGAGTGACGTCAACTCCATCGGAGCGCTGCAAGAGGCGGTACGCGCCAAGGCCCGGGAGTTGGGACCGCACCAGTGGGTGACCGGGTACGGCTGGGATGAGGCGAAGTTCACCGAAAAGCGCAACCCCGTGCGCGCGGACCTGGACGCGGCCGCACCTGACAACCCGGTGGTGCTCATTCGGGCCGGACAACATTCCGCGGTCGGTAACAGTGCCGCGTTGAAGATCGCCGGCATTTCGCGTGACACCCCGCAGCCGGAAACGGGTCTCATCGAGCATGATACGGCGGGTGAGCCGAACGGCATCATTCGGGAGCGTTGGGACCTTTACTCGCAGCACTTCCCACCCATCGCATGGGAAGAGATCCGGGGCAGTTACATTGCCAAACTGAAGGAGCTTCTGGCGCTCGGAATCACCAGCCTCATGGAGGCTACCGGCAGCATCGACGACGAACCTGTGGGCAAAGGCGGTGTCGCCTCGCCCGGCGGGCACGCGACCTTTCATCGTCTCCAGGCGGTCTACGCCGAACAGGGTGCCGATCTCCCGCGAATGGCGCTGTACATCAACTATCCCGGAGCGGAGCGCCTGAAGGCCTTCCCCCATCGTACGGGATACGGTGATGAGCATCTGCGTATCGGACCGATCGGTGAGTCCGCGGTCGACGGCGGCTTCACGGGTCCGACCGCGTGGACCTTGGTGGACTACAAGGGGATGCCTGGATTTCGGGGCAAAGGGCGCTATACGGACGCGGAGCTCCAGGCTCTGACAGACACCAGCGCGCGCCTGGGCTGGCAGGTGGGTCTGCACGCCATAGGTGATGCGGCCATCGTGCAGGCCGTCAACGCCTATTCCAAGTCACTCAACAGCATCGTGGGCGTGAACAAGGATCATCGCTGGTTCCTCGACCATTTCACGATCATGCCACCCGAGGCGACGATGAATACCATGGCTCATGACCATATTCTCATCGCCCAGCAGCCCAACTTCTCCTACACGCTCGAGGGGCGCTATCTCGCCACCCTCGATGACTGGCGC
Organism: Steroidobacteraceae bacterium; assembly: GCA_036834945.1. GTDB lineage: Bacteria > Pseudomonadota > Gammaproteobacteria > Steroidobacterales > Steroidobacteraceae > 13-2-20CM-66-19. Next base: position 5,039 of record DAITMW010000034.1, on the reverse strand, counting down.
GTGCAACACGCGAATTCGGTGGCCACACCCTGGAAACATCATGGGATCTTCGTCGCCTTCGGTTCTGACAACCTGCCGATCGGACCGATGGTGGGGTTGTACACGGCGGTGACTCGCAAGGGACACAGTGGGCGGGTGTACGGTCCGGAGGAGGCGATTGGTATTCGGGATGCCCTGCGGATGTATACGGCCAATGGCGCGTACCTCACCTGGGAGGAGAAGGTCAAAGGCTCGCTGGAGCCGGGTAAGTTGGCCGACATGATCGTGTTGGATTCCGATCCGTTGGAGTCAGACCCCGGGAAGCTGCTCGCCACGAAGGTGGACCTGACGATCCTGGGTGGGAAGGTTGTTTACGAGCGCAGCCAGCAATGGACTGGAAAGTCTGGCTCGAAACGAGTGTGAAGTCCTTGTCGTCCGCTCTTGCGTCCGCGATTTGACGTAGCAAACTCTTGAGCCGCTCGGTGACCTGCGGTGCGTGGACGTCGAAACCCAGTTGTCTATCGGACACGCATATCCTGCCCTTCCACCATTCGGTGGATACAGGGTAGGGTGCTGTCCAGCTAAACTGACCGCCTGCCTCAGCGGGGAGTCTGCTCGAATGATCTTTTCGCCGGTTACCTGGGTCATGAGTCTGGTGTTATCCCTGGCGAGCGTGTGCGCCTTGGCGGCGCCTCCGACGCCGACGGCTGAGACCGTCTATCGACATGGCGTGATTTACACCGTCGATGGCGCGGGCACCGTCGGGCAGGCTATTGCAATGGCGGACGGCAGGATCGTCTACGTGGGCACTGACGCCGGTGTACAGCCGCTGATCCGCAAAGACACCCAGGTCATCGACCTGAAGGGGCGTCTGCTGATGCCGGGCCTGGTCGACGGACATATGCATCCGGTCGCGGCGGGAATGGATCTCCTCAAATGCAACCTGAACTACGAACCCCTGACCTTGGGGCAGTTCCACACCCGCATACAGGCCTGCCTCGACGCGCGCCGCACTCAGGATGCACCGGATGCCTGGCTCGAGGTGGTGAACTGGTTTCGCTATGGCATGGGCGCCGACGGTCTGAAGGTCAACCGGGCTGACCTGGATTCCCTACGGACGCAACGACCCATCATCGTCCACGATTCCTTCGGCCATTCGAGTCTCGTCAACTCACGCGCGTTGGCTTTGGCGAAGATCACGGCGCAAAGCAAGGATCCCGCAGGCGGTCGTATAGACCGTGATCCAACTCAACAGCCGACAGGCATGCTGGAGGACTCGGCGCAGGAGGCCGTCGACCGTCTGCTCCCACGTCCGACCGCCGCGGATCGCGTAGCGGGAGTCCGTGCCGCGCTGGAGGCCATGAAGCGGCAGGGAATCACCTCTTTCCTGGATGCGGTTGCGATGGAGGAGGACCTCGAGGCATTCCGAACCGTCGAGCACGACGGTGCTCTGACAGCACGCGCGCACCTGGCGCCTTTGATCCGGCCCGCGGATGCACCCGATGTTGAATCCGCCCGGAAGGCTGTGGCACGTGTGGTCGCCATCGCCAGAAAGTACGATGGAGGTCTGATCAAACCGACTCCATCCCTCTCGGTTCACCAGGTGAAGCTCTTCATGGACGGAGTCATCACGGCACCCGCCAACACCGGCGCCTTGCTCGAGCCTTATTTCGTGAACAAGGGAACCGCGACGGCGCCACGCTTCGAGCCCGCGAGCACTCGCGAGCCTGATGTTTACTTCCCCGCTCCGATCCTGACGGAGATCCTCATCGGACTCGGTCGCAACGGCATTGATCCCCATCTGCATACTGATGGGGACGGGGCCGTTCACGCCGGTCTGCAAGCCGTGAAGGCCATGCGAGCCGCGCTCGCCGGCCAGGATGTGCGCCCCGCCTTCGCTCACTGTGAGCTGGTTGACCCGGCCGACTACCCTGGCTTCGCGCAATTGAATGTCACGCCCGTACTGTCATTCCAATGGGAGAAGCCCGCCAGTGACACCATCGAGGGGGCGCGTGACTCCCTTGGGCCCCGCCGTTGGCCGTTGATCGAGCCCGCCGGTCGGCTCGAGCAACACGGGGCGCGCATCGCCTATGGCAGCGACTGGCCGGTCGACCCGCTGAACGAGTGGTTTGCCCTGCAGGTCGGCATGACACGCAAAGCCGCGCCCGGCGCACCACCGAACCATTCCGGCCGCCTCGGCGATGACCCGGGACTGTCGGCAGCGGCGGTTCTGAAAGCGATTACCTTCAATGCCGCGTACGAGCTTCATGAAGACCGCTACATCGGCTCACTGGAACAAGGCAAGTACGCCGACCTCATCATCCTCGATCGCAACGTTGCCGCCGTCTCTCCAGAGCAGATCTCTGCTACGCGAGTGCTACGGACCGTTGTCGGTGGGCGGGTGGTGTATGACAGCGGTGAGCTGCAGAAGTAACATTCGTGTGGGGCCGTGACCTGGCCTGATTTGCATCGCATCCGTTCGACTACAACAGTCCGCGCCGAGCGAGGTTGCGCATCAGCGCCCCGCTGCCGAATTCCCACTTGATGCACCGTGGACAGTGGTCCACGGTGTTAGATAGCGTCCCGAGTTCCTCGGCCGCGATACTGACCTCGTCACCTACCCGATGAGTGAACCCGCGGCCCGGGGAGTCCCGGTCCTGTGTTGGGGCAAACGAGGTCCCGAGGAAGAGCATGACGCCGTCCGGGTACTGATGGTTTTCACCCATCGTCTGGTTGATGAGCTCCAACGGATCACGGCTGATTTCCGCGAGACGGCTGTGGCCCTCGAGCTCGAAGCCGTCGCCGCCGCGGATCCGTACAGTGAGCGAGATGTTGCGGATGTCCTCGATGGAGAAGCGCTCATCGCAAAGCCTGATGAAGGGGCCGATGGCACACGAGGCGTTGTTGTCCTTGGCCTTGCCAAGCAGCAGCGCCGAGCGCCCCTCCAGATCCCGCAGGTTGACGTCGTTCCCCAGCGTCACTCCTGCCAGACGGCCGCTGCTGGAGAGCGCCAGCACAATCTCCGGCTCGGGATTGTTCCAATGGGACTTCTCGAGAATACCGATGCGAGATCCCCATCCCACCGCCGACATGGGTTGCGCCTTGGTGAAGACCTCCGCATCCGCGCCGAGCCCCACCTCGAGGTATTGAGACCACAATCCCTGTGCCTGCAGCAGTTCTTTCACGCGCGCAGCGGCGGCCGAGCCGGGAACCAGGTGACGAATCGATTGGCCGACCGCTGACTCGATCTGCTCGCGCACTGCCTGCGCAGCGTCCGGATCGCCCGCCGCGCGTTCCTCAACCACTCGCTCGAGCATGCTCCGGGCGAACGTAACACCACATGCTTTGACGGCTTGGAGATCGCACGGAGCCAGCAACCACGGTCTCGATCCGGTTCGCTGCCCCTCACGGCCTGCAGCCGTGATTTCATCGAGACCGCCCAGGTTCTCGCCTTTCACCCGCGCGACGTAATCGCACACGTCGTCCCGCTCGAGCAGCTCTGACATCGTGGCTGTCTCGCGAGAGGTGATGTCGAACAGTTGCCCCTCGCGTACCACGACCAGGCTGGGTCCGTTCACGTCGTGCCGCCATACGCGGCCAACGAAGAGAGCACGGGGATCGGTACCGGACAGTATCGCGGTCATGGCGCAACCTGATTGGAGGAGGAGGCCGGAGCTATAGTATAGGAGTAGCGAATACTCATCTCGAGCCGGTAGCCCCCAGTGGATGCTCTCCCGAAGGCAGTGAGAAGTTGGCAACGAGATACGCCTCGATCACCTGCAGCTCCTGGGGCGTCACCTCGGCACCGCGATCCGCCATCCGGTTCACAATGTCAGGCCAGTCTCCGGCCGGTCTGCGTGTCCCGATGATCATGTAGACGTCGTGACAGTTCACGCAGCTGCGCTGGAGCAGATCCCATCCGGGACCGGGCGGGGCCGCGGGAGCAGGGGACTGAGCGCCGCCCCCCGGCTGTGCGCCGACGCAGAGTCCGGCGCCCAGCAACAGGGCCATCGAGACCGCGAAAACCCGGTGTTTCATGATGTTGGAAGGGCAAAGGCTATGACGGTATCGCTGCTCACCGGACTGCCGGCAAAACCGCCCGTATCCACGGCAGCCACGTACTGTTTGCCGTTTCGGCCCCGATACGTGGCAGGCGTTGCATAGACGGACGCCGGTAGCCGATAACTCCAGATCTCTTCACCCGTGCGGGTGTCGAACGCGCGGAAATAGTCATCATCCGTGGCGCCGATGAAAGTCAGTCCACCGGCGGTGGTAATCGGCCCACCGGCACTCGGGCGTCCAGTGTGGCGCAATCCCTGCGGCAGTGAGTCAGTGATTCCCAGCGTCGAGCGCCAGGCAATCCGCCCCGTGTTGACATCCACCGCGGAAATGCTGCCCCAGGGAGGCTGTTGACAGGGAAGGCGATGCTCGTGGTCCCAGAAGTAAACATAGCCTTCCTTCATGTTCCACGAGCCGTCGGGGCGCTGCACGAGCTGCTCGGGGCTGGCGAGATCGTTGGTGTTGACAATGTAGTATCCGAGCCGGGGATCGAACGCCGCGCCACCCCAATCGGCGCCGCCGAGACTGCCCGGAAAGCTCGCCACGGCCGAATCGGCCCTGAAGGGCTGGAACGGCTGGCTCGCTACAATGTGCTTCTCCTGCACCAACCGCTCGCAGTATGCGTGCAACTCGGGAGTCAGCGTGGCCAGCTCCGAGAGCGAGAAAGCGAGCCGTGCCAGGGGCGCAGGGGCGACGGGCATGGGCTGGGTAGGCCAGGGCGACTCGCTGGCGATGTCCGTCTCGGTCGGAACGGGCGTCTCCTTCACCTCGTAGATCGGCTGACCGGTGCGGCGATCCAACAGAAACACGATGGCCGTCTTGTTCATGACGGCAATGGCCGGGATGGTCTTGCCATTCCTGCGCACCTGCAGGAGCGTGGCCGACGGCAGATCCAGATCCCAGATGTCATGATGTACGGTCTGGAAATGCCACAGGTAACGCCCGGTCGCCGCATCCACGGCCACGATCGCGTTCGCAAACAGGTTACTGCCCTTGCGGTC
>DAITMW010000033.1:0-39476 GCA_036834945.1 Steroidobacteraceae bacterium | reverse complement strand
CTTCATACGCGCCGTGTCACATCAGCATTGGGTCGCCGATGGCCTTCGTGAACAACACACTCGCGACCAGCGAGCTTGCGGTCCGCGCATGATTCCACAGTGTCCAGACCTTCAGATAGCGGCTCCACACCGCTACTCCGCTGGTGGTGGTCGGATCGGCTGCGGCCAAAGCATTGTTCAGGGGCACGTTGAAGAACATTGTGACGCCGAACATACCGAGGACATATATCAGCCCCGCCGCGCCCACCATCACACCGTCCGACTCGCGCGAGTGAACCAGACCAATGACGCCGAGCACGAGGCTCACCAATGTCGTGGCCCAGAACAGGGGCATGAAGAGAGACTTCACGATCACCACGTTGATGGAGTTCATGGAGTGGATGCCCGGCACGGGGCCGGCGCGCTCCAACGCCCGCATGAGGAAGGCAGAGAATGCAAAGTAGAGGCCTCCCATCGCTCCGCAACCGATGGCTGCTATCCAGAGAAGGATGACGATGAGATCCGACATGGTCAGATCATGCACGTGCCGGTGGTGGGCGTGCAACCGGGCCAGTGCCCGATAAGCGCTGTCGAGAATACGGGTGTCGCCAGGATGCGGGAGGTCAGTCGTATGGATGTTTCGAGGGTCATTTCGGGTTATGCCTCGGCCTGGCGGGCGGAACGTAACATGCTCACAGCGGCATAGACGACTACGCCGGTGACCACCCATCGCAATGCCGTCAGGTGATCGCCAAGGGTTTTGACGAGAGGGAATGCGACCAGCGTGCCGACGACTCCGCCGAGTGTCAGACCGAGGGCGACGCCGGGCGCGAACCGGCCTGTTTTCAGGAAGCCCAGGCTCGCTACCGGAATCAGTACACCGTCACTGCCCATCATGATGGGGTAAGCGGCAATCGGGTGCATGCCCAGCAAGGCCAGGAGGGCCATGCTCGGGGCGTAGTTGCCGATTCCAACACACATGAGAGCCCCTAAAATGAAATTCGCGGCGACGGCCACCACGAAGCGCCATCCGGCAAGACCCATCGCCGTGCCTGTAGGTGGCAGGATGCCTACATTGGCCATGGTGAAAAAGCAGGCGGCCATCAACAGGGCGACGCCCATGAAGAGCTGAATCGTGCGCTGTCTCATGCGACTGACAATCCCGGCGCCGATCCAGGCTCCCAGGCCGGCGCTGAGGACCATGCAGGTCAGCAATACCGGCTCGACGTTGATCGCGGCGATGAAGAGCAGCGAGCTGACGATCTGGGGGATCGTGTTACCTACATTCAACGTCCCCGGAATCAGGGCGTCCTGCGGATGACCCCGCAGCTTGAACAGGGCCGTGATCTGGGCGTAGCTCCCTATGCCCAGCGTGTCCAGAAAGTTGGTACCGACGCCGATGGCCACATCGCCCATGCCGGGTCGCCCCAGCAGCTTGCGACGCCGGGTCGCTGCAATCCACGCGTAAATGAAGGCAACGTTGACCAGCACCAGAGAGGCATACAGAACGGCTTGGGCTGACAACATGGTTTGCCTTCAGCCGTCTGCGAGGAGCGGCGCGCGGCAGCCGTTTCGCAGCGGGCTCATTTCTCTTTCACGGGCACGCCGAGGATGCGGGCTGTCGAGCAGCTGTAGGACTGGCTCTGTGTGCCGAAGCACCAGGTGATCTCGTTGTTGTTCTGTGGGCGCACGATCGGACGGTCTCCCTCGTTGCGGTGGCATTGGCAGCGGCCGCAGGAGGCACCTCCGCAGCAGTCGTTGTAGGAGATGATGTAGTCGCGGCCGTCGGCCGGGTTGTGGCAGGTTCCTATCCAGGTGATCGGGGACATTTGTGTGCCCGGCGGGCAGGCGTTCACCGCGCCTCCGCAACAACTGCAGAGCGATCCGTCAATCGCGCAATAGCGCCAGTAGTCGCAACTGCCCGGATCGCCGGGATCCTGGGGGTTTCCCGAACTCTGTGGCGGCCGTTGGCCGGAGGTGGGGCCGGAGGGTGGGGTTCCTTTGCTGTCAGCTCCTCGCGCCACCGGCAGCAGTGGGAGTCCGGCACTTCCGACTAACATTCCGCTCAGGATCGCCAGGAAGCTACGACGCGAGCTCCGGCGGGCGAGCGAGCGTGATAACCCTTCCGCCACCTCGTCCATCAGCTTCATATTACTTCACCGCCTCTATCAGCATGCCGCCGCGGCGCGCCGCGGCATCCAGACTGCGCACCAGGGCACCGTGGGGTAGCGAATAGACATCCAACTGGTCGGTGGCGGCTACCAACAGATTAGGTTCCTGTTCGTGCGTGACCTCGATCGAGGTGCCCGGTCGCACCAGGCGCAGGCGCTCCAGCCGGGCGTGGGTCTGCGGGTCGTATACCCATACCTCATTTCCCGGGTCCTTGTGGGTGCCCTCGTGCGCATCACGTTGCATGAGCACGTACAAGTGGCCATCGTCCGAGCCGGTAATCTGTTGCAATCCACTCGGGCGCCAGTTTTCCGCAGCCTCGGAAGGCGGTACCAGCGGCCAGTCCGGCAGGATCTTCGGCTCCTCGCCTCGCAGGTCGATGGGCTGGATGCGACCCAGCAGACTCGGAAAATAGTTCACTCCGTTGACTTCGGCTGAGGTGGTCAATAGCGGGTCGGTGTCTAACTTGTTGAACACGGCCGACTCGTGGCGGCTGGCCACGCGTCCTTGCGCATCGAGTTGCACGCTCAGCAGCGTACCGCTGGCACACAGGGACGAAAATCCTCGCCGCCCGGTCGGATACACCAGCGAGCACCCCGGTGTTTCCACCTCGCTGAGCACTTTGCGTTGCTCCAGGTCCACCACGGTAACGGACATCGCCGGGGTGAAGTTGAATACCAGTGCGAGGCGCTCTTCGTCCGCGAAGGCGAACATTCCCTGCATCGGTACCACCAGCGCCCGCTTTGTCCCGGGTAGCACCACCTCCCCGCTGGGCGTCAAGGTGCGCTTGTCGTAAATGGTGATGAAGTCCGTACGGGTGCCGTGGTTGCCGCGGGCCCACACTGTGTCGGCGACGTACAGTTCCGGACGCCGGCTGCCCACCAGCAAGGTCGCTGACTCAAAACCCGGCAACTGTCCCTCCACCGCGCGGGCGTCGCTGCCGACGTCGCGGATCTCGAACTTGTCGTTGGCGTAGGCCAGAAATGCCCAGCCCTTCGGGTATTGCGCCGGTAGTGTATTGACCTTGAGGTCACTGTCATTGGGGAGAGGCGTCGGGAACTCTTCGGCGGCGCTCGCCGGCATGCCTGACGCCGCACCCAGGAGCGCTAGGGCAACCCCCTTCACTGTGATCACAGTAAGGGACCAAATCCGGGACTGGTGCGGCATTCTTGGGCTCCCCCTTTTGTGCTCCGACCCTAGCAGGGCCGTATCGTCCGCGTCAATCATCTGTGATAGCAGATCATCGCGCGCTGGTGGGTTATCATGTGGCCATGAAAGAAAGCAGTCGCTCTTCGGGCGTCCGCCGCGCACGACGGAGCATGGCCGGCCCGGCCGTTGCCGCTGACAGCGCCTCCGATCTGTTGCATACGAGTGTCTATAGCGAGCTTGCCAAGCGATTTGTGATGGGTCGCGTCAAGCCGGGTAGCACGCTCTCGACACGCGGTCTCGCCGCGGAGCTCGGCGTTAGCCAGATGCCCGTGCGGGAGGCGTTGGGCCGCCTCGCGGCGGAAGGAGCGGTCGAAATCCGTTCAAAGCGCAAGATCGCGGTACCGGCCATGACTTCAGAGCGCTTCCAGGACCTGCTGCGGTGTCGGATCCTGCTCGAGTCGGAGGCGGCGCGCGCCGCGTTTCCGTTCCTCAATGCATCCCGTCTCAAGCAACTGAAGGAAACGGACAAGGGCATGGGCGTCGCCATGCGTTCGGGCGATGTCTCTGCCTACATGGAAGGCAACTACAACTTCCACTTTCTCATCTATCGGGCCCAGCCGCGCCGCACCCTTCTGCAGCTGATCGAGACTTTGTGGCTGCAGTTCGGTCCTTACATGAGAGTGGTCTATGGGCGCTTCGGGACGGCCAACCTCGTCGATCAGCACCGGGTGGCCATCGCCTGCATCGAGGCAGGGGATGCCGATGGCCTGGAGAAGGCCATCGCGACCGACATCTCGGACGGCATGGGTCTCATTGGTGTGAGCGGATTCGAAGAAGACGAGTAGGCGGCTCGAGGGACGCTTCAGCCTCAAGCGTAGTAGTCCAACTCACGCGCGGAGATATCCTCGAAGAGTGTCTCGCACTCGCCTCGCTTCAGCTGCGCGTACGCCTCCAGGTATCGGTGCGGGAAGTATTTCGATAGCAGTTCGGACGCCTCCAGGCGATCCAACGCATGCCACAAGGTGCGCGGAAACGACGGGTCGCGTACGGCCGGGACGCGCCCTTGCGCCGCAGGCGTGACCGGTATCAGCCGGTTGCTGATCCCGTGCAGCACTGCGGCCAGAACCCCCGCAACCACGAGATGCGGGCTCGCGTCGGCGCCGGCCACGCGATGCTCGATGCGCGTGTCGGGCCCGGAGGAAGCCGGAACCCGGAATGCCACACTGCGGTTGTTGTGTCCCCAGCTGATCGTGTTGGGGACGAAGGGCCCCAGGAAGCGGCGGAAGGAGTTGAAGTTGGGAGCGAACAGGGCCACCGAATCGAACATCAGCGACTGCATGCCGGCAATGGCCTCGCCCAGCAGCGCCTCCCCGGCGGGACCTGCGAAGCGGTTGTGGTTGTCCTCATCGATCAGACTGATATGGACGTGCAGGCCGCTGCCCGGTTGGTCCTTGAAGGGCTTGGCCATGAACGTGGCGTCCATTCCGTTGGCACGCGCAACACCGCGCACAAGTCGTCGCAGGAGTACGGCGTGATCCGCGGCCAACAGCGCATCGGATACGTGGTGTATATTTACCTCGTACTGTCCGATACCGTATTCAGCTACAGCGCCGGCCAGCGGAACACCTTGCGCCGCAGCCGCCGCTTCGATCTGTGCAAGAAAGTCCGCGCGCTCCTCGATGCTCTCGAGCGAAAGGTTCGTTGGACGATTCGGTGCGGTGTGCGTGCGGGGGTTGTTGGCCAGTTGGAGCTGGCCCTGGGTCGTCCGGCTCGGGTCTACCAGATAGAACTCCAGCTCGCAGGCCATCACTGGACGAATGCCGTGCGCGCGACATTCGGCGATCAGGTTTTCGAGGATGACCCGTTGATCAAACCACATGGGTTCGCGGGTGCCGAACTCCCTCATGGCGCACATGACTTGCGCGACGGGTGATCTGGCCCAGGGCACCCGGGCCAGTCTTCCGCTGAGCGGCAACGCGTTACCGTCTGGGTCGCCGTCACTGCCTCCGAGGCCGACCGGATTGTGCCCGCGACCGCGGCAGTCGAGGAGCGGCGCGCAAGCGGAGAAGTTGACTCCGCTCTGAAACAACCGACGTCCCTGGCTGACAGGCAGCCGCTTGCCGATCGCCTGGCCGTTGACGTCGACGATGAAGGCATCGATGCCCGTGAGGTCTGGGTTGCGTTCAAGGAAGTCGTCAAGCTCGTTGATAGGTGCCAACGGGTTGCTGGTTTGCGACAATTTTGTCATGGCCTACCCTCGAGCCTCATGGAAGAGTGTCGCGCAATGCGGCCAGTGACATTCCCATCATCAGCGTCGGCGTTCGCAGGCGCGGTCCGCCCGGGAAGCGCGGGACGGGAATCGCGCTGAGCATGTCGAACTCGGCCCGGTCCCCGACGATGGCGTTCGCGACAACCCGGCCCACATAGGGCGCCAGAACGACGCCCTTTCCGCAGTATCCACTCGCGTTGAACAAACCCGGCTCGAGCTCTCGCACATAGGGCATCCGGTTGGGTGTAATCGCCAATGTGCCTCCCCAGGCGTAGTCGAGCTTGACCGTTGCGAGCTGCGGAAACAACCGCAAAATGTGCTTGCGGACGTAGCCGAAAATGTCGTTGGGAAACTGGTAGCTATAGTTCTCGCCGCCCCCGAACAACAGCCGATGATCCGGCGTGATGCGGAAATAGTAGATCACAAAGCGGGAGTCGCTGACTGCATACCCGCCCCGGATGAGCTCCTCGGCTCGAGCTTCGCCGAGCGGCTCGGTTACCGCAATGAAGTTATTGATGGGCATCACGTGCGCGACCACCGTATGGGAAAGCCCACGCAGGTAACCATTACCGGCCAACACTACGTGTTGCGCGGTGACTGTCCCCGTTCGGGTGCTTACCCGCCAGCCGGAGCCTCGCCGGTCGAGTCCGGTCACCTCCGACTGTTCGTGTAAGAGCGCACCGCTACTCTGTGCGGCGCGGGCGATCCCTAGTACGAAATTCAGCGGGTGCAGGTGTCCGCCGCGCATATCCAGGTAGCCGCCGACATAGTCATCGGTTGCGACGATTTGCCGCATTTCCTCGGCTCCCACGACGCGGACTCTGTCGTAGTCATAGACACGGTTGAGATGTTCGACGTAACGGGCGGAGGATTGCGCGTAACGTCTTCGGTGGTCTGCGTGTAGCAAACCGGGACGCAGATCGCATCGGATACCGTGGGTTGCAATTAGCCAATCGAGGTGCTCACGTGCCCGCAGTGCGAACTGCCAGTGGTCGCGAGCTGTGTCTTTTCCGAATTGGGATTCGACCCAATGTTGGTTGCGGCGCATGCCGACGTGCACTTGACCGCCGTTGCGGCCTGAGGCTCCCCATCCGAGCAGGGCCTGCTCCAGCACAATGACTTTGAGGCCGCGCCGGGCGAGATGGAGGGCGGCGGACAGGCCAGTGAAACCACCTCCCACGATACAGACGTCGCAACTTGCGGAGCCTGAGAATGGAGTCCCTGTGACACGCTCTGCCTGCGTGGCGGCGTAGTACGATTCGACGTGTACACTGGTGGGCGCCAGCGCGGTCTGCTGTCCATTGAACATGATAAGAAGGTGAACTTTACCGGTGCATTTGCGCCACGAGGCTCGCGCGCACTCGCGCGGCTTCGGTTCGCAACGGACGCTGTCGTAGCGCCCTCACCTCTTCGGCCGTATACGGGCGGAAATTTGCGCTCAAGTTGTCACGATCAAATCGCCACAACATCCAATTCAACAGTTCGGCCAGGTCGGCGTCCGAAAGAGGCGCCGTTGCAACGCCGGGGACGCGTCCGAGGTACTCCCGGCCGCCGGCCACGTTCGTGAATTTCGCCACCATGCCTGCCAGTGCGGGGGCGGTTTCCGTGGAGCCGGTCCCATCCACGCGGTGGCAGCCCTGACAATTGAGGACCCAATGTTGCCAGGCGAGATCGGGCCGGAGAACGCCCCCAGGGCTGTCGCCGGCAACATCTTGCGCTGTCGCGATCGTTGCCCCGATTGCGCAGGCAACGAGTCCACAGATCAGCGCGAGCGCACACGCCTTGGCGTGCGACCACCTCATCTCAGAGGCCCGAGCGCGCGACCACCTTACCATCGAGCACCGTCATGATGACCTTGATGTCCTTGATCTGATCGGCGGGTACGGTGAGCGGATCTGCCGAAACCACGTTCAGGTCGGCCAGCTTGCCCCGCTCGATCGAGCCTTTGATCTTTTCTTCGAAACCGGAGTAGGCACCGTCAATGGTGTAACCGTGGATTGCGGCCAGGATAGGGATCGCCTCACTCGGGCCGTTCGTTCCACCATCGCGCGTCTTGCGCGTAACCATACACCACATGCTGAAGAATGGGCTCCAGGATTCCGGCATGGAGCCGAGGGAGTCGGAGCTTCCCGGTGGGCGCAGTCCGTGTGCCAGCATTGTTTTGTAAATGAATGGAACCGGCGCCTGTGTTTTAAACGCCCCGTGACCAAGCCACAACCAGGCGGCTGTCGGCACGGGGATGACTCCCAGCCGCTTCATGCGGTCCAGTTGCTCCGCTGTCGTGGGGCCGGCTTCCTGGTTGCCGGCATGTTCGATTCTGAAGCGTGGATCCGGACGGGGAACCGCGGCTTCGGCGCGCTCATAGGCCTCCAGGATCATGTCCTGCGCCCTGTCGCCCAACGCATGAGTCCAGACTTGAAAACCGGCTTTGTGCGCGCGCATGACGATGTCGTTCAGCTCGTCCTGCGTATAGCGCGCGTCGCCAACCCATTTCTGACGTTGACCCGCAGGCTCGTAGCGAACAGCCGACTCGGTCTCGCCATCCACGAAGAGCTTGATGCCGCCCAGTCGTAACCAGTCATCACCGAAGCCGGTGCGGGGGCCATAGCGGATCACGAAGTCGCCGAATGCGGCGGGCTCGCCCGTCAGGATGATCTGATAACGCAGGCGCACCGGCAGCTCTCCGGCATCACGCAGGTCCTGATAGATCTTCATTCCCTCGCCGCTGGGAAAGTCATAGACCGTCGTCACACCGAGGCCTCGAAAGACCTCCATGACTTCTTTCACCGACTGTCGTCGCGCCTCGTACGATGGCGGGGGAATTTTGTCGCTCCATACGGATGGCATCTCCTGGATCTTGCCGGTCGGCTCGCCCGTCTTGGGATCGCGGAAAACGTGCCCTCCGCGCGGGGGGACATAGTTCTTGTCGATCCCCAACTCCTTCAGGGCCACCGAGTTCAGGATCTGAACGTGGGCGCTTTCACGCAGGACCACTGGATTGTTGGGCGCGACGGCGTCGAGCTGGGCACGCGTGGGCATAGCTTGCCCCCAACCTCCGGCGCCCACGATCCACTCGCCGGGCTTCGACTGTTTCAGTCGGGCACGGACCTTCTCGAGGATGTCATCAACTCCCTTGAGCGGCGGCGCGTGGATATCCAACATCCGGTGGAATGCCGCAATGCCCTCCAGATGGGTATGGGCATCGATGAATCCCGGCAAAACACTGCGGCCGCCGAGGTGGACCACCTCCGTATGCGCATCGATGAGCTCCGACACGTCCTTCGAGCTACCGACTGCGATGATGTGTCCGTTCTTGACCGCCACGGCTTGTGCGATCGTATCGTTCGGATCGACGGTGATCACTTTGCCGTCGAGTAGCACTAGATCCGCCGTGCCGTCAGGAGCCTGAGCCGCGAAGGCCGTGAGCGTCCACAACAGGCCGCTGACCGCTACGCACCATACCCACATGTTGTGCGGCGCTATGCGGGTATGGGCTACGTTTCGGTTTGTCGACTTCATCAGTTGTTGTCCTTCAGAAACGGAACACCGCGGTCAGACCCGCTGTCAGGGGGCGCTCGGTGAACGACGTGTACAAGGGTGAGCCGACGGGAGCGCCCGTGTTCGGATCCGAGAATACCTGATGTGCGGTGTACAGCCGCGGCGAGCTGTTCAGGAGGTTATCCACGAACAACGATACGTCCAGTTTTCCCAGCAGCAACCCTGTGCGGAAATCGAGCAGGCTGACGGATTGGTCGAGGGGATGGAACGGGTCGTAGTTGATATTGTTCGGATCCTGGAACGCAAACGGTCCGTTGCTGTGGCTGTTGTATTTCTCCTGGAGACGCGCATAGGCGGCGGTTCCGCCCGGAAGGTGGAACGAATATTCGGCATAGCCGAACAAGGTCCACGGGGTGATGCCGTGGTCTCCACCCAATGTCTGCCCGTCTGAGGTCACGACGAGTCCGGAGCCCGGAGCGAGCGTTGTTGTGGTGTATTTCGCCTTGGTATAGCCGACGGAGGCGCCAACGACGAGGCCTCGAGTCACCTGCATGTTCACGCTCAGGTCGAAGCCGTTGCTGGTGGCGCCGCCGGAGTTGCCGGTATAGCCGTAGAGACAAGGGAATACGATGTACTGTTGGATGTCCTTCCAGTCGATGTGGAAGACACTCGCGTCGATCTGCAGGCGGCCGCCGGCCGGCCGGCTCTTCGCACCAAGCTCATAGCTGACGGTGGTGTCGGACTTATAGGTCGGTTGGGAAATCGAGGTGTAGTCGCCGCAGTAGCTCGGTACGAAATCGTTGACGCCTCCGATCCGGTAGCCCTTGGCGACGGAGGCGTACACCATGTTGTGATCGTCGGGCTCCCAGCTCAGGCCCACTTTGGGGGTGACGGGGTGATCCTTCTGCACACCCGCGGTAACCTTGGTCTCACCTGGAATCGGACCCTCCGGTCCTCCTTCGGCGACCTTGTAGTCGATCTTGGTCTCCGACACGCGCAAGCCGGCTGTCAGGATCCAGTGATCCGCGAAGCGCCAGTCGAGGTTGCCGAAGAGCGCGATCTGCTGGTCGTTGCTGCGCTCATCTCCCAGGTATTCGTAGATGCCGTCGGTTAACGGCGCGCCAAAGAAGTCGGTGAAGGAGATGCCCGTGGCCTGCTCCAGCACAGCAGGAAACTGCAGCGCCGGTTGCATCAGGGTGTCCTGCTCCTTGGCTTGGGAGAAAAACACACCGCCAAGCCACTTCAGTTTCGCATTGGCGTCGGAATTCTGGAGCCGGAACTCCTGGGTGAGCACCTGTTGCTTCGTGTGACTGTGTGAGGTCACCGTGTACAGGGAGCCATCAGGAGAGACCGGGAAGACGTAGTCCACACCGAGCACGGAAGCCGTGTCGGTGTTCGACACGTCGGCGACCGAGATGTTGTTGCGGTGGAAATAGGAGCTCACCGAGGTGAAGGCGACTGCCCCAAGGTCTGCCTCGATCTTGAGCGAAGCCACCGTGGAGCTGTCTTTGCTCGGTTGGTCCTGTTGCAACCCGCTCACGAATTCAGTCTTGCCGGGGTCGGAGAGTTGACCCCAATAGCTGGAGGGCGTGTGGTTGTATTGCTCCTGGAATTGAATCGCGGGGGTGATTCGCAGATTGCTCGTGGGCGCGTAGGCCAGCGCGGCGCGGAAGACCTTCGTGTTGCTCCAGTCCGCATTCGACTCGTGGGAATTACTTTCCCAACTCTGGCGATCGACGTAACCTCCGTCATGGCGGTCCCAGGCGCTCACTCGGAAACCGAGCACGTCATTGATGATCGGGCCACCGTAGGCGATGCCAAACTCGCCGCTCTCACTTCCGTGATAGGTACCACTCACTTCGGCCCGTGAATATCCCGTGTAGGTGGTCAGGCTGGGTTGCACGCTCAGGAATCTGACTACACCGCCCTCTGCGCCGGCCCCGAACAGGGTGCCTTGCGGGCCTCGGAGGACCTCGACCCGTTCGAGGTCGAAGACTTCCGGAAATGAGGTGCCCGAGAAGTTGATCGCGTTGTTGCGGGCTTGAATGGGAGTGTCGTCAATGTAGACGCCGGTCGTCGAGGCGCCGGCGTTCGAGCTGATTCCGCGGATGGAGATGACCATTCCCGCACCGCTCCCCGGGCTTTTGTCGATATCCACACCGGGGGTTTGGGCGACGATGTCCTGAATGTTGCGCACTCCTTGTGCGTCCATGGCGTCCTGGGTGAGTGCCGTCACGCTTATGGGAACCTTGCTGATGGGGTCGGCGCGCTTGGTGGCGGTGACGACCACCTCCTCCAGTTTGTCTTCTGCCTGCGCGACCTGGCACAGGGCCAAGGTGCTACAGGTCAACAGAAGGAGCTTCGTGTTCGAGGGACGCAGAGAGGAGTCTCGGGGGTGGCTCATTAGCGGGGTCCTTCGAGGGAGGCGGCTAAACTGTGATCACTTCTTGGTATAGCGGAGGGTGATAACGCCTGTGGTCGTGCAGTCGCGCGATGGGTGGCGGCCCCGGCTTCCGCAGGAGCGCGGGCGGGGACCGGCACGGGCTCTCGAAATTCAGGGAAAAAGGCTATTACCATCACTCCCCCGCAGCGATCATCTGTTGATGCTGTTCGCGCGGCCTCACGGCCGGCTCGCTTGCTTTAGGGAAAAGCTAGCAGTACAGGGCGCGGGCCGTCAAGATTCTGTGATCTCAGATTGAGATCAGGCCAGCTTGGCGACCTCTTGGAGCAGGAGAAGGTTTGGGGTAAGGAGCCGCGATCGCGCGCTACTAGTCGGATTGAGGTAGGACCGGGGCGCGGCCGCCCTTGGACGGGCGGCCGTATATCAGCGGCTCTGCTTCAGTATCGGTAGCTCGCGGTGACCCCATAGGTGCGCGGGCGGAAGGTCGTGTACTGGTACTGGAGCAACTCGGCAGCCACAGCCGCGTTCTTGATGGAGGGGGTCTGGGACAACACGGTGTGCGAGTTGGTCACGTTGTTGCAGAACGCGGAGATATCGAAGCCTTCGTAGCGGACACCGCCCCGGAGGGCCAGCTGTGAGGTTTGCGGCAGCCGGAAGATGTTCCAGGGTTGGTAACCGCCGTTGGCCGGATCGGTTGCCGATGTCTGGCTGGTCTGCTTCGCTTGATATTGATAGTCCGCCCGGATGTACGCCTCACGGTCGCCGAGGACGCGGAAGCTGTATTGCGCCGATGCAGCCACATTCCACGGCCAGGCCGCGATGTGGTCTCCGTCGGTGACGAGATTCACCGGCGCCCCCTGAACGGCCTGCACCGTCTGGGTGAACTTCGCATCGTTGTACCCGGCGGACAGCCCCAACAGGAAGTCATGCGTCACAGCCAGGTCCGCCTGCAAGTCGAAGCCCTTGCTCTCGGCCTTGCCCAGGTTGGCGACATAGGCGAAACCGCAGGATGCCAGGGCGACGTTCTGCTGGATGTTCTTCCAATCGATATAGTAGGCACTCACGTTCAAGCGCAGGCGGTGCTCGAGGAGGTCGTTCTTCGAGCCGACTTCATAGCTCCATACGGAGTCGGATCCATAGTCCTTCTGGTAGCCTGCGAAGTTCGGATCAGTGGCGCACGGTGTTCCGACACGCGGGTTGTAGCCTCCGATACGAAAGCCCTTCGCCGCTGTCGCATATACCATGTTGTTGTCATCGAGCTTGTAGGACAGGCCACCCTTGGGCGTCACCGGATGCTCGGTCTGGGAGCCTGTATCGCTCACCGGTGGACCCACAACCGGTCCCTCGTAATGCGCAGCGGCGGTGAATTTGGCGTCCGAGGCGCGTATACCCGCTGTCAGGGTCAGTCGGCTCGTCAGTTTGATATCCGCCTGTCCGTACACCGCAACCTGCTTGTCGTGAGCCACCTCGGGGTCCTGGACGAAGGTGTATTTGCCATCGAGCAGGGGTTGGCCGAAGACCGCGGCGAAGGGAATCCCGCCGGTCAACTGCCCGATGAAGGCGGCCAGCTCCGGGTCGGCCACGAACTGCTCGGAGGTCTGGCGGGTGTGGGTGAAAAAGGCCCCGACCACCCAGTTGATCCTTGCGGAAGGATCATCCGACTGCAGACGCAGCTCCTCGGTGATGTTGTTTTGCTTGTTGACCTGCAAGGTCGAGGCGGGGACGTAGCCGGCCGGGTAGAACGGGCCGCTGAGGTATGGCGGGGTGCCGAAGGCCGGGCCGCTGAAGACCTCCCCCCACAGGGCGGTCTCGAACGCCGTGTAGTCGTTGATCGCGGTGCTGTTGCGGTTGAAGTAGGACGTGTTCGAGATCAGGCGCAGGCCCGCGAAGGCCCAGTCGATCTTCAACGACGGGAGATAAAAGCGATCATTGCTGGGGGCGTTGATCGCATTACCGTTCTGGAACGAGTTGTTGCCCGGGTCGGACAGCGCGCTCCAGTACGCTGCCGTGTCATTCAACAACGCCTTCTGATAATAGATCGACGGGGTGAGCGTCAGGCCCTCCACAGGCGCAAAAGTGAGCGCGCCCTTGACCGCGGAAGAGTTCTGCCAATTGGAAGACGGACCCACGGTATTGGTCACGCTGGCGGGTGTCGGGGCGGTCGGCGGGTAAACCTGGGTGCTGGCGTGATCCCAGTCGGTGCGATCGACCCAGCCCCCGTCGCGACGGAACCAGGCGCTCACACGGAAGGCCAACTTCCCATCGATGATGGGCGCTCCAAAAGCCGCTCCGGCCTCGTAGCTTGGATCACCTCCCTCGGTGTAACCCAACTCGGAGCGCACATAAGCGGTGGCATGCGTCAGGCTCGGCTGGGGTGTGATGAAACGCACCGTGCCACCTTCAGAGCCGGCACCGAACAACGTACCCTGCGGGCCGCGCAGAACTTCGATACGGTCGAGATCGAACACCTGGGGGAAGGCGTTGAAGGCCGTCACGCCGGCACCCAATGAGCGCACCTGGATCGGCGTGTCATCAATGTAGACGCCGGTCGTTGAGGCTCCGGCACTGGAAGCTATGCCGCGGATCGAGATGCTCGAGATGGAGCTGTTGCGTGCATCGGTGCGCTGGAATGTAACCCCGGGAGTCAGCCGAGCGATGTCATCCACCGAGCGCACGCCTTGCGTATCCATCTGCTCGGAGCTGAACGCGCTGATGCTGATCGGAACGTCCTGGACTCTTTCTGTGCGACGTTGTGCTGTGACGACGATCTCCTCCAGGCCGGCCGAAGGGGCGGACGCATCCGGCGAGCTCGCTTGCTGTGCCTGCGCCAGCACGGAGGCGGAAACGAGCGTCGTGCCCAGCAACCCCAGTGCGCAGCGAACGGCCAATCGGACGGCGTGATTCATCGGATACTCCCCACAATATAATGTTTAGTAGAGTGGTCGGACCGACCCAGCGTAGGCATTGTTGGGAATCAACTCTTGCCCGGGCTGGCCAATCGCTTGTTTGGCCCTGCCAGAACGCGTGCGCGAGTCATCCTGGCAGGCTGGGTCAAGAAGCTGGCCGGTGGAGACAAGCAGCGGCCGGGGCCACCGCCGTAGCCTTGGAGTTCCGCTATCCCGGGGGAAATCATGATCCGAGCCCAACTCGCGCCGGCGGTCATCGCGTGCGCATTGGCCATTTCAGGGGTCCAGGCTGCGACGCAGCCCGCGCAACTCGAGGCCGACTCCATTCTCATCAATGGCGAGATCGACACGCCGGCCGGCTGGGCGGCTGCCGCCGCCATCAAACATGGAGTGATTGTCGCAATAGGTGATGCGGCGTCTGTCGATCGGTATAAGGGCTCTAAGACCCAGGTCATCGATCTGCAAGGCGCCGCCGTGTTGCCGGGACTGCACGACATGCACGTACACCCCATGGGGGCCGGACTTGCCGAGCTCTCCTGTCAGTTCCCTCAGGGGTCCTCGGCGGCGGCCATCGAGAAGGCTGTCGCGCAGTGCGCGGCCAAGCACGCCAAGGGCGAGTGGATCACCGGTGGTCAGTGGGACGCCTCCTCTTTTGGCGCCACACCCCCGAACCGCCAGTTCCTTGACCACGCGGCTCCCAACAACCCGGTGGTCTTGACGGATATCAGTGGGCATAGCGCCTGGGCCAATTCCGAGGCACTGCGGTTGGCCAAGATCACCTCGGCGACTCCCAATCCTCCCGGCGGCATCATCGAAAAGGACGCCAAGGGCGAGCCAACGGGTTTACTTCGTGAGGCGGGAGCGGCCCTCGTGCGCGGCGTTGTGCCGCCCTACACTCCTGAGCAAAATGCCAATGCTCTGAAGTCTTCGCTCCATCTCATGCTGTCTTACGGCATTACGTCGTTCACCGATGCGGTGGTGGATGGCTCGATTCTTCAGGCTTACGCGACCCTTGCCGATCGGGGCGAGCTCAAACAACGCGTCAAGGGATGTCTCGTCTGGGGGCGGGCGATGCCGGGCAGTGCCGATCCCATGCAGCCGGAGTACATCCAGTTGCGCAATCTGTATGCGAGAGAGCGATTCCATCCGACCTGTATCAAAATCTTCCTCGATGGGGTGCCCACGGATGGGCATACAGCAGCCATGGTGGAGCCTTATGCGGATGCGAAGGGGAAGGACGAGGCCCGCGCGAAGGGATTGTTGATGGTGCCGCCGGCGGCCTTGAAGGCCGCTCTGATAGACTTTGATGCGCATGGATTTACGGTAAAGATGCATGCTGCGGGGGATGCCGCGGTGCGCGAGGGATTGGATGCGATCGAGGCAGCACGCAAAGCCAATGGCTTCAGCGGGCAATTGCACGAGGTGGGTCACAACAGCTTCGTACAGATGAGCGACATCCAACGTGCCCGCCGCATCGCTGCGACGTTCGAGATGTCGCCCTACATCTGGTATCCCAATCCGATCATTCCCGACATCGTGAAAGCGGTGGGAGCCGAGCGGATGCAGCGGTGGATTCCAGTGAAGGACGCTATTGATGCTGGCGCGCTGGTCGTGCCCGGGTCGGATTGGTCGGTGGTGCCTTCGGTCAACCCCTGGATCGCCATCGAAACGCTCGTCACGCGGCAAAAGCCGGGTGGCGGTGGTGAGGTGCTCGGGGCCCAGGAGAGGATCACGCTGCGGCAGGCGATCGACATGTTTACTGTCAATTCTGCTCGCGAGATGGGTGATCGCATCCGGGAGGGCACGCTCGAGCGCGGTATGCTGGCGGATCTGATCATTCTCGACCGTAATCCCTACCGGATTCCCATCGGCCAGGTGCACGATACGAAGGTGAAGATGACGATGATCAACGGTGAAGTTGTGTATCGGGCGGCGGAGAAATGAGAGGGCAGCGTGAGCGCCGCCCCGAGATCGTGCATGGCGCAAACTGACGCTCCGAGCCCAGGCGTAGTCGGCTTTCCCACGGCCCTGGCGACTGCGGTGGGGCTCATCATGGCGAGTCCTGTCATCCTGACCGTGACCAGTGGGTTCGGGATGGGGGGAACGACTTTCGTGGCTGCGATCGCCATCGCGTTTGTGGTCATGCAGGCGCAGGCGACCTCCTTTGGCGAAGCTGCGGCCCTCCTCCCGACCACTGGCTCGGTGTATGACTACATCTCCTGTGGGCTAGGCCGGTTCTGGGCTGTGACAGGCACGATTTCCGCGTATCTGTTGGTCCACGTGTTCGCGGGGACGGCCGAGACGGTCCTGAGCGGCATCATGGCCCTGGTCAATTTCGAATCCCTCAACACGATGCTCGAGCGCAGTGGAACGTCGTGGCTGGTCGGCGTTGGCCTCGTTGTGCTCTTCTCGATCACCAACGCGCTGGGGATTCGGGTGTACGGACGCGTCGAGATTGTCCTAACCTTGGGGATGTGGGTCACGCTGATGCTCTTCGGCATTGCGGGGCTGTTGCATGCGCCGGCCGTGGACTTGCATGGCGGTTTTGGAGTTTCGCGGGTGGGCACCACTGTGTCGGCGATACTGTCGCTGGTTGGGATGGCCATGTTCATGTTTGTGGGATTCGAGTTCGTGACCCCGCTCGCGGCCGAGTTGCGCAATCCAGGGCGCGCCATTCCCAAGGCCATGGCGCTTGGGCTCTGGGGGGTTGCATTGTGCATGGTGATCTACGGAACTGCCGTCAATCGGCAGGTTCCCAACGTGCCACTGGATGCGGCGACCTACCTGCTGGATACGCCCATGGCCATTCCGCAGTTCGCGGAAAGGGTCATGGGGCACTTTGGGCGTGTCTGGTTGGGCATCGGGCTGCTCTTCGCGGGCGCCGCGACGATCAACACGCTCATGGCGGGTTTGCCGCGAATTCTCTATGGGATGGCGGTTGATGGGGCTTTGCCGAAGGTGTTCGCCTATTTGCATCCGCGGCTGAGGACGCCGCTCGTCGGGATCGCGGTTTCCGCGGCGATTCCTTGCTTCCATGCCTGGCTGATCCATGGGGACATCGCCCGGCTCGGGAACCTGGTGCTGGCGGCGGTTTGTGCCTGGGGGGTGGCATATATTCTCGTCACCCTGTCGGTGATTGCGCTGCGGGTTCGTCGGCCGGATCTGCTGCGGCCGTATCGGGCTCCGGGGTATCCCCTGCCGCAGATTGTTTCTCTTGTCGGGATTGCGACGGCGTTGGCCTATATCGTGCCGCTCGGGGGGAGCCGGCGCGATGTGTATGTGCCTTTTGGGGCGATGCTGGCGACGACGGCGCTGTACGCCCTCATCTGGACTCGATTCGTTCGTCGGGCGGCGCTGTTTGAGCCGGAGCAGGTGGAGATGGTGTTGCAGCGGGCTCGGGGACAGTCAGGCTGACTCGGATAACATTCCGTGGAACTTGGAGACGCGCGGGGAACGGCCATACAGCTTGCGATACGCGCGGGAGAAGTGGGCGCCGTCCTTGAAGCCGCAGTTGAGCGCGATCTCGATGATCGGGACGCGCACGTCGCGTTGGGTCAACAGGTAGTGTGCGCGTTCGAGGCGTTTGCGCCAGATGAGGGCAGCCGGGGTGCCGCCGTCCGCGGCGACGAGTCGATAAAGCTGGCGTACGGAGATGTTGAAGTGGTCCGCGATCGTCTGTGGTGTCAGGTCGGTTCTCTCGAGGTGTGTGTCGACGTATAGGACGATCTCGCGCATATCGATCGAGCGGGATGGCAGGTCCAAGCAAGTGCCTGCGTCGACACCGAGGGCTGCCGCTAACAGTTGCAGGGTCACTCCCGTGAGCTCGACACCTTCCAACATCGGGGCGTTGCGCACAAACGACTGCAGCATGTCCGATAGGACCCGGCCGGCGCCGGTGTTTGATCGGATCGTCTGCGCGATCGGGACGGGTCGCTTGCCGAAGCGTTCGCGGAAGGGCTCGGACGGAAGATGAAAGGAGTATTGGCGGAAGCCAACGGGTGCCTGAAAGACCGACGGGAAGCGCGAGTCGATGATCGTCGAATCACCCGCGTTCAGGGCCGCCTCCAGGCCTCGCTGGCACATGCGTGAGTGGCCTTGTGCCTGAAATACCAGGAAGAAGTGATCGCCCAGGTAGTGGGTGTCCCGATGATCGCGAACGACCGAACAGGGTGAGACGGTGACATCGGCGACGTCCAGCGATCCGATGTGCTGTGTCCGAATGTTGCCACTGAACTCCCACCAGCGGTCGCACGCCAGGCGGTAGGCGCCGCAGATTTGCCTGAGGGCTGCGTTTGAGGCCTCGAAATCGGCTCCGCGGGGTGCGCTTTGCATCGGTGTCGATCTAATACCCGACTGCGGTCGAGTATTATCCCGGACCCTGGCAGTGTCAATGTGGCAGATTCACAACGAGCGGATGGCGGCGACGGCGGAGTTTCGCTGGCAGGTAGGTCGCCAGGTAAGCAATGGTTGCACGCTCTGCTTCGGCGGCCATTTCCGGGGTGATTCTCCCCGTCTCGAGAACGGACAGGCCAAACATCAGGTCCGCTATTTCAACCGCGCGGAAAAACACCTGCGACGTGTTGGCGAGGTCCGGTAACTCGAAGAAGGCGTTCAGTTGCTGTTGGTAGAGAGCCCCGAGAGCCAGGTCGCTACGGCGGTCGCGCAACTTGAGCTCCGGGGGTGTCTTGGGGCCGATCTGCAACTGGCAGGAGGGCCGGTCGGAGTTGTAGAACGCGACGCCGCGCCGGATGAGGATGCGCACGACGTCGGGCCAGTGGCGCACCGGTTCTGTGATCGCCACTCCATGGACCTTGTGAACCTCCTCCTCGGTGAGCACCAGCAAGGCGGCGTACAGATCCTTGATGTCGTCATAGAAGTGGTAAGCCGATCCCTTGGGGACGCCGGCATGGGCAGCAACGTCTCCGAGACTGATTTCATCGAGCTCGCGTTCGTCGAGGAGCTCGCGCGCCGCCGACAGGAGGAGCTCGCGGCGGGCAATTCCCCGCACGCGGAGTGTGCTCTTGCGCGTTTTAAGCAATGTCATCGGCTTTCCGAGCTGACGTCCTCCAGAACTTTCGCGAGCAGATCCAACGCCCGGAACAGGTACGCTCGCGGAATGGTCAGTGAAGGCATGAGACGCAACACATTGCCGTTTCTGCCGCAGGGAACCATGATCACGCCGCGGCGCAGACTTTCCACAGCAATCTGGCCTATCTTGGGACCGCTGAGGGGTGTTTTCGAGGCCCTGTCCTCGACCAACTCGATGCCGATCATGAGTCCGCGGCCCCGCACTTCTCCGATGATCGGGCTGTCGAGCGCGCGGATTTTGTCCATGGCCTCGAGGCCGACCTGGTGGGCGCGGCTGATCAGATCGAGCTTCGGGTCCTGCAACAAGTCGATATTCGCCAGACACACGGCAGCCGAGAGCGCATTCGCTGCGAACGTACCAGGTTGTGAGCCCGGCGGTATGTGCTCGGCGAGGTCAGAGCGCATCGCCACGCCGGCCATCGGCAGGTCTCCACCCATACCTTTGCCAAACGTCAGCATGTCTGGCTTCACGCCACTGTGCTCGACAGACCACATCTTGCCGGTGCGGCCGGCACCAGCCTGCACTTCATCCACCACGAGCAGCGCCCCGCTCCTGTCGCAGGCACTGCGCAGCAAGCGCAGAAACTCCGGCGCCGGTGCGATATAGCCGCCCTCGCCCTGCACCGGCTCCACAATAACGGCCGCGACGTCGTCTGCTCCCGTGTAGCGGGTGTTGAGGAGGTAGTCGACGTACTCTCCCGCAATCTGCTCGGCACTCTTGTGCGACGTATCGAATGGGAAGCGATACGCATAAGGGTAAGGCGCGTGAATGACACCGCCCATGAACGGGCCATAGCCGGAGCGATATTGGTTACCCGTGGTGAGCGCGTTCGAAGCATTCCACACGCCGTGATAAGCACCGTGAAAGGCGAGAATCTGTTGCCGCCCGGTCACCCTCTTGGCGAACTTGATCGCCGCCTCGAGTGCGTCACTTCCGCTTTGGGTGAAGTACGTGATGGAGTCATTGCGCAATCCATCCGGCAGGATTTGTGAGATTCGCCCGGCCAGCTCGACTCGCTTGGAATTGCTGATGTCGGAGGCGTGCATCAGGCGCTGCGATTGGAGTCTGATCGCTTCGACGACCTTGGGATGACAGCGGCCGACGCTGTTGACACCCACACCGGCCGAGATGTCGATGTAAAGGTTACCGTCAGGGTCCTTGACGGTGACGCCGAAACCCTGGTCGAAGACCAGCGGAAAATCGGCGCCGCCGCGGGCCATCGATTCAACTCCCTTGGATTTCTCGAGCGATTCGCGCCCCAGCGACCCCGGGACATCCCGGGTCACGATGTGCGGCGCACCCTGATACGACAGCGCTTCGAGCTCAGCTTCAGTAATCATGGTTGAACAGTCCTATTGCCCGGGAGCTCGATAGACGATCTCACCGTTGATGAGCGTCAACTGTACTCGGGTCTCGTGGATCTGGGTGACCGGGATCTTGAATGGGTTGCGGTCGAGAACCAGGAGGTCCGCCAGAAGGCCGGGCTCTATACTACCCGTCCTGTTCGCATTTCCCATCTGGCGCGCCGAGTTCACTGTGAACAGCTCGAAAGCCTCTTTCAGGGTGAGCTTTTCGGCTTCCCCGAGTGCTTCCCCACCACCACCGGGTTGCTGCCGGGTCACCAGGGTCTCGATCGCGATCCAAGGGTTCACGCTGGGCACGACCGACCAGTCGGATCCGGGGACGACGAGGGCGCCGGAGTCGATGGCGTCCTTAACCGGAATCCAACGCTTCATGCGCTCCTCACCGATCGCTTTGCGGATGTCCGGAATGATCGGGTTGGGGTACCAGATATAGGGGGACATCTCGAAAGTCGCACCAATGGCGCGGCCGCGAGCGATGTCGCTCATCTGGACAAAGCTGTTGTGACCTACATCATGGAGGATTCCGCTGAAGCCGTTCGCCTTGCGCGCGGCCTCGATCGCATCCAGGCCGGCCCGCACAGCCGCATCGCCTGCCGCGTGGAATTTCACAGTGAGTCCGCGATGATCGAAGTCGATGACCGCTGTCTTGAGAGCTCCCGGAGGCACCATCAGTATTCCTTTCGCGCGTGCCTCCTCCGTGTGCGTCGCGTCCGCATAGGGCTCGACCATCGCGGCCGTGTGTCCGTCGGTTGGCACACCATCCAGCACGATCTTGATGCAATCCGGCTTGAACCGGTCGCGTGCGTAGAGGTTACGTTGTTGAATGTCATCGGAAGCCGAACCGCGATGCGCATCGAAGCTCAGCGTGTGCCACATGATGCATCCGCGGACGCGTTGTTTCAGTACGCCTCGGTCAGAGAGCGTCGCGTAGGTCTCCATGGCGCGCCCGTCCACTCCAGCATCCGTAAAGGACGTAACGCCCTGGGCCAACATCGTGGCAAGCGACCAGGTCAGTGCCTGGATATTCTCCTCCGGAGTAGCCGGAGGGACGGCACTAAGGATCAGGCCCTCACCCCTTTCGCGAAAAACGCCGGTGGGTTGGCCTTTAGAGTCCTTCTCGATGACGCCGCCCGGTGGAGTTTCCGTCCTGGCCGTGACCCCGGCGACTTCCAGCGCCTTGGAGTTCGCCCACAGGCTATGGCCGCTGATGTCGTTGAGTGCTACCGGGTTTTCTGGTGACACGCGATCCAACAAGGTGCGGCTCATGGGCTGTTTTCCGAAAGCCGACGCTTCCCACTGGCCGCCTGTGATCCACTCGCCTTTCTTATGCTTCGCAACGCAGCCCTTGACCGCATCCAACATCTGCTGAACCGATGAGCCCTGAGTAATGTGACACATCATCTCACGCAGGCCCGCGCCGAGCGGGTGGACGTGCATGTCATGCAAGCCGGGGACCACGGTGGCTCCATGGAGGTCGATCACCTTCGTGCCGGTGGCCTTGAAGGACGCGACCGCCGCATCATCGCCGACCGCCAGGATGACTCCATCCTTGACCGCGATGGACTGCGCCCAGCCCGTGCGGGTGTAAAACTCTCCGTTGTTGAGAATCAGGTCCGCTTCTATGGCGGACGCCGCCCGGGTTGCAGCGAGCCCTAGCACAAGCAACGCGGACATGGGGACGGCGACGACAAATGACTTGGCAACCATGAGCACCTCCTGAGTGTTTTGTTTAGCCGCCAAACCGTACGTCCTGGCTCAGGTGGTGTCTTGGCCCGCGCTGCCAATTCCTTGCCCCGGCGTGCCAGGGCCCTCGAGCTGATCGGTCCTGGCACGGAGGGTCATGATGCTGGCAGGCGCGGGCAAGACGTCGCTCACCAGCCCCCTTAGCCTGTATCGTCTGTGAAGACCATGCGCCATTTCATGCGGGGAATCGCCCTGGCCGCGACCGTCGTGGTCGTGAGTGCTCATTCCATGCAGTCGGTTCGCCAGATCGATTGGGCGGCACTCTTACCGGAGCAAGAGCGCGAGAACTCTCATCCGGCGCCGCCGCCACCCATCCATACCTATCTGGGCGAAGGCGATCCGGCGGCGCTGCAAACCGGCTCCTTTGCCGTCAATTCCGCACTCAACGGAATGCGTGTCAGGGTACCGGGGTTCGTCGTTCCTCTGGAGCGCACGGCTGATGGTCTGTTGAGTGAGTTCTTCCTGGTTCCCTACTTCGGGGCCTGCATCCACGTGCCGCCACCGCCCCCCAACCAGATCGTCTATGTGCGGATGCGTGCGGGAGCTGGCTTGCGCTCCATCGAGGATGCGATGTGGGTGACCGGAACGCTCCATACGGCCTCGAAAAGCACCTCTTTGGGCGCGGCCTCGTACACGTTGGATGGGGAGAAGCTCGAGCCCTATGCATTCCCAAACGGGTAGCACCGTAGATGCACGCGAGGCTGCGGTGGAGATCAGTTCGCTTCACTACGGATGGCCCGGGCATCGCCCCGTGGTACTCATTGACGAGTTCCGTATCGCGCGAGGCGAACGCGTTTTTCTCCATGGCCCCAGTGGCAGCGGCAAGAGCACGCTGCTGAGTCTCATTGGGGGTGTGCTCGTTCCGCAAACGGGTAGCGTTAACGTGCTGAACACCGCGCTGCAGACTCTGCGTTCCGGCGAACGTGATCGCTATCGCGGCGACCACGTTGGGTTTATCTTCCAGATGTTCAACCTCGTACCATACCTATCAGTGTTGGATAATGTCCTGTTGCCCCTGCGTTTCTCGTCGGTCCGACGGCAGCGGTTGGGTATCGATGCGCCACGGAAGGAAGCGTTGCGGCTGCTGCGGACTCTGGGTCTTGACGACAGTGTTGTCGGCCGACCGGCTACTGCCGCATCTATGGGGCAGCAACAGCGCGTCGCCGCCGCGCGAGCCCTCATTGGGAGCCCTGCTCTGGTCATCGCCGACGAGCCGACATCCGCGCTCGACAGCGACACGCGTGCGGGATTTCTCACACTGTTGATGAATGAATGCCGTGCCGTGGGCACGACGCTTCTGTTCGTCAGTCATGATCTGTCACTGGCGATGCATTTCGATCGGTCTGTGGCGATGACCGATCTGAATCGTGCGGCCGTCGCCTGAAGTCACCGACCCGTGCCCATTCTGCTGCTCGCATGGCGAAGTTTGTGGAATCGCCGACTGACCGTGGCGCTGACGGTCTGTGCGATCGGGCTGAGTGTTGCGCTGGTCCTGGGTGTGCAGCGCCTGCGGACCGGGGCCCGGGAGAGTTTCTCGAATACCCTGTCCGGGGTTGACCTGATTGTGGGTGCCCGGACGGGGCCTCTCAATCTGCTGCTGTATTCGGTCTTTCACATCGGGGAAGTCACGACCGAGGTGAGCTGGGAGACTTACCAGAAAATCGCGAAACATCGCGATGTGGCATGGACCATACCGCTGTCCCTCGGCGACTCGCATCGGGGGTATCGCGTGCTGGGCACCAGCGATGCCTATTTCCAGCACTTTCGCTTCGGCTCGTCGCGGCCTTTGACTTTCAGCAGTGGCACGGCGTTGCATGACTTATACGATGCGGTGTTGGGGGCGGATGTGGCTCGCAATCTGCACTATCGGGTCGGTAGCGTCATCGTGTTGTCGCACGGGTTGGGTGAGGTGAGCTTCACGCAACATCGAGACAAGCCGTTTCGGGTCGTGGGTGTTCTCGCCAGGACGGGGACGCCTGTTGACCGAACGGTCCACGTGAGCCTGGAGGCGATTACGGCGATCCATGAAGAATGGGAGAGCGGGCGAAGGATGGCCGTGGACATGCATCAAAAGGACCTGACACCCGCCCGCATCACCGCCTTTCTGGTGGGCATGCGCTCCCGGGTCCTGGCGTTCACCATGCAGCGTGCCATCAACGAATATGACCGGGAGGCAATCCTGGCGATCATGCCGGGTGTGACATTGGATCAGCTGTGGCAGCTGGTGGGGGTTGCCGACACGGCACTCATGGTGGTGGCGGTGTGCGTCGTCGTTGCAGGGCTGCTGGGGATGTTGGCGGCAATACTGACGAGTCTGAACGAGAGACGCCGGGAGATGGCGATTCTGCGCTCTGTGGGAGCACGGCCGGTTCATGTGTTCGGCCTATTGGTGTTCGAGGCCGGGATTCTGGCGGTGTTGGGGATCGTTACTGGCTGTTTACTGATGTATGTGGGGCTCATCGTTGCCCGGCCGCTGCTCGAGCAGCACTATGGGATTTTTATCGCGCTCGAGCCGCTCTCGGCGACCGAGGGTTTGATTCTTGGGGGCATCATCGTGGCGGCGCTGCTGGGTGGGACACTTCCCGGCTGGCGGGCCTACCGGAATAGCGTTAGCGACGGGTTGGTGGTGCGCGCGTAAGGTGCGGCGGGTCTCACCCGCGCATTTTGAATTGCCGTACTTCAGCGCTAAAGCGCCGCAGACTGGAAGACTCGCCACGCACCACAGGTCCTAGACGCCCAGGGGCACTTTCGGCGACCACACTGTCAGTCAATCACTAGAAAGCTTGGAAGGCTTCGGTTGCACGGTGCCTTTCATCGTGAACGCGAGGTCTCGCTTCGCATCGCGTACTTCAACGCTGACTCGCCGTCGGAGAGCAAAATCCCGCAGCTCCACGGCGACATCTTCGAAACTGAACGAAGTATTCACGAAGATTTCCGGGTCGAGAACCAACGCGATTCGCAGTCCATCCGCCGAGGTGGTCGGTGCCGTGACCGCACCAGAGGTCTGAGTGCCGCACAGGGCCTACCGGCGCAATAGTGACTCCTATCCACTCGTCTGCTACGTGAACAATTCGATTGGGGCGATTCTTAGCGGCAACCTGCAAGCTGCCGCCCTTTTCATTGGACGGGCCATAGCGCACATGAGGGAGGTCGAAGTCTCTCCGGAGTACGAACGCTACTATCGCTTGGTGGCGAGTTATTTCGCGCACGCGATTTACCTGATACGACGCGCTGACCCGGCCATCGCTTTCCAGTACGAGATTCCAGATGTGCTGTTATCCGCCGGGCGCCAAGCCGGTCCCGATAGCACACTGGATGAGGCTCAAGAGAACCTTCGATTTTGGTGAGGGTGAGGATAGAGCAGTCGTTCTTGACCGTCGTGAGGTCCCGGCGAGGAAGCGGGGTCACTCCGGGATCTGGATCGCCTCGAGGAGCTCGGCCAGGCGCTTGTTGAGATCCTCGATACGTTCGACGCCAACGCGGGCCTCGATCTCCCGGTAGACCGGGTTGAAGGCTGGCGAGACTTCTTCCAACAGGTGTCGGCCTTTCGCGGTCAGGGTATGACAGAAGCGGCGCGCGTCAGTGCCAGAGACGCGGCGCAGTATCAGTCCGCGTTCGCCCAGGTCGCGCAGGATTCGGGAGAGGCTTTCGCGCATCAGGTATGAGCGGTGCGCCAGGGTCGAGACGTCCAGCTCGTCCGCCTGGCTGAGGATGCGCAGCACGCGCCACTGCGGGTCCGTCAGGTCGTGTAATACGAATACCTTGCGGAAGTGCATTGCCAGCGCTTCGCGCGTCCGGTGTAGCAAGACCGGTAGTTGGCGGGTTGCGGCCGAGGGGTCGGGGGTCGGATTCGCCGGCGCTCGCTGCCCTGTCCCCTCCCGCTTGCCCGAGCGCTTCATGGGTTCCCCTTGTGCGGATTTGCGTGCCATGACGCCATTCTAACAAAGGCCGGGCCGGCGCTCGCGCGCGGATGAAGGGTCTTGCGGGAAATTAGGTAACACGTTACGCTGTTTCCGAATCGGGGGACGCCCACGCACGGATACGCCTTTGCCAGGGCTAGCAGAAAGTCGTGTTTGCCATGCGCCACCCATGCGCGGAGAAATACAACGATGAGCGCGAATCAGCGAAAGCCACCGGGGTTTCTGAGCTGTATTGTGGCCGCCGGTCTCGGGGCCAATGCCCTGCCGGCCCCTGCGCAGTCGCCCGCCCTACCCGCCTCGACCAGCGCCGACGAGCCTGTCCTGCAGGAGGTCGTCGTCACCGCATTCAAACAGGGCGCGCAGTCCGTGCAGGATGTGCCGAGCAGCATCGAGGTGCTCAATTCCGAGCGTCTCGAGGCGATGGGGGTCACCAATTTCGCGGACTTTTCCCGCGCGGTACCCGGCCTGAACTTCGTGGATAGCGGTCCCGGTGACAAGCGGTATGTGATCCGCGGCATCAATTCGGCGGGTGAGGCGCAGACGGCGGTCTACGTCGACAACATTCCACTGACCGGAATCGGCGCGGCGGCGACCGACTTCGGTGGCAGCCAGGCGGATCTCGATCTGTATGACATGCAGCAGATCGAGGTGCTGCGTGGCCCGCAGGGCACTCTTTATGGCGCGAACTCACAGGCTGGTGTCATTCGCTTTGTGACCAACCAGCCGAATCCGACGCGTTTTGAGGCTTCGGCCCTCGCGGATCTGTCCGGCACCCAAAGCGGCGGCGGCAATTACCAGTTCAAAGGCATGGTGAACCTGCCGCTGGTGGACGGTAAGCTCGCCGTGCGCCTGGTGGGGTATGACGATTACTTCTCCGGCTTCATCGACAATCCACTGCGCCAGGAGAGCAACTACAACAACGCGCGGCAGGCCGGCGGTCGCCTGGGCATCAAGTGGCAGATCGATGCGGACACCTCGATTCTCGGCCAGGTGTTCTACCAGCGTCTCAACTCCGGGGGTCAGCCGTTCGAGCGTCCTTATGACTTCACCATCGGCACCAACTTCTTTCCCGCCGACGGCGAGCGTCAGTACTCGCAGTTTTCGAAGACGCCGCATTACGACGAGGTGCGGATCTACTCCCTCACCGGGGTGCACGATTTCCATTGGTCGGAGTTGACGGTCGCGGCTTCCTACTTCGATCGCGGCCTCACGGTGTATCAGGACGATACGACGTCGTTCCGTTTCTTCGAGTTCCTGCAGTCGATCGGGGCTTTTCCGAGTTTCCCGGTTCCTGCCGGCGGGGTCTCGGTTTCACCGGAAAGCACCCGGCTGGCCAGCACCGAAGTGCGCCTGAACACCAAATTCGACTTTCCGGTCAATGGCGTGGTAGGCGTGTACTACGACAACCGGCGCAACGATTTTTCCACCAACGTCTTTGCGACCAATCCCGTCACGGGGTATCCCGAAGCCGCCACCCAGATCGATCAGCGCGATTTCCAGGATACGACCAAGGACTTCGCACTGTTCGGCGAGGCGACGTGGAAGATCACTTCACGACTGTCGTTGCTCGGTGGCCTGCGCTATTACAACGATGTGCGCGACCTGCAGTCCGCTACCCAGATTCCGTTCTTCGGCCTAGGGGTACCGGGTGTCGATCCACCGGAGCATGCGCATAACACCGGCACCATCAAGAAGGTGAACGTGTCGTATCGGCTCACCGACCAGGCGATGGTCTACGCTCAGTATTCGGAAGGCTTCCGTGCAGGGGGCACCAATGCGGCGACCGTCGCCCTGGTGCCCGCGCAGTACAATCCCGATACCACCAAGAACTACGAGGTCGGTACGAAAACGAGCTGGCTCAACAATCGCGTGACCGCGAATCTCGCGTTGTACGACATCGGCATTTACGACATGCAGGTGTCCGAGCTGTTCGGTGCCGGGGGCGCGTTCAGCGGTGTGGGTAATGCGTCGGGGAAAGATGCCGAATCAAAGGGCGTGGAATTCGACCTCAGTGCACGACCGATCGAGGGTTTGTTGATCTCGGCCGGGGCCAACTACACCAAGGCCAAGCTCGCGAAAGATCTCTCCGGGATGACCAACGCGACGCTCAATGTCGGCTCGCTCGCGGTCGATGGTGCTCCGGTGTTGAACGTGCCGGAGTGGAATGCCAGCCTCTCGGCGGACTATGGGTTCAACGTGGGATCGGACTATCGGGTCTCCGTCGGGGGCGATGTCGACTACACGGGCTCTGTCGCGCAGACGTCCTATGACGACGAGCCTTATGCGAACTTCAACGTGCGGCTGCCGGCCTACACTCTGGTCAACTTGCGTGCCAGTGTGAGCTGGCGCGAATACCAGGCACAGCTGTACGCCAACAATGTCTTCGACAAGAATGCGCAGGTGAATGCCATCAACGACGTAGACGATCCCTATAACATCCTGACGAACCGGCCGCGCACCGTCGGCGTACGTCTCTCGGCGCACTTCTGAAGATGAATTCCGGCGATGCTTACGCCCGTCCGCAAGCGACGCACCGTAAAGAGCTAACGGAGGTCGGTCGTGCGACTCCGATGGGCGAGTTGTTACGCAGGTACTGGCACCCGATCGGGCTTGCGGAGGATGCTTCCGAGACCCCAAAGATGGTGCGTGCCCTGGGTGAGGACCTCGTGCTTTTCCGTGATCGCAGCGGCCGGCCGGGGTTGGTCTATCCTCGCTGTGCGCATCGCGGCGCGTCGCTCTTTTATGGGAGGACGGAGGAGCGCGGGATCCGTTGCTGCTATCACGGTTGGTTGTTTGATGTCTCGGGTCGCTGCCTGGAGCAGCCGGGGCGGCTGGCCCATGGGTCCTCCGGGCCCGACACCGGTAAACCGGTTCCTGGCAATGTGCGCCAGCCTCACTATCCCGTGCTCGAGCGCTACGGGCTGATCTTCGCCTACATGGGGCCTTCTGAGCGTAAGCCCTTGCTGCCGCGCTATGACATTCTGGAGGCGCTGCAGCCGGGTGAGCACATCGAGGCGGACGACTCCAGCATCGGCAGTGGCGGGCCGGCTATCGTGCCTTGTAACTGGCTGCAACACTTTGAGAATGTGATGGATCCGCTGCACGTGCCGGTGTTGCATGGGTCCTTCAGCGGTACGCAGTTTACGGAGCAGATGAATCTACTGCCCGAGGTGCACTTCAGCTCGGCGGCCGATCGGGTGGCGAGCACGCAGTTTCGTAAGCTGCCCTCCGGCAAAATTCATCGCCGGATCACTGAGGCGGTATTGCCCACCATCCGGGTCGTCGCCAATCCTCGCGCAGAGGCCGACGGCCCCTGCTCACTCGTAGGCTGGGTACTACCGCTCGACGATACGAGCTTTAGGATCTACACGGCCGGAAGAGTCTCGACGCCCGGGGCGCTGCAGCTGATCCGGTCGCGCTTCAATGGGAAACTGTGGTCGGAGCTCAGCGAGGCCGAGCACCAGCGGTTTCCGGGCGACTACGAGGCCCAGGTCAGCCAGGGGCCGATCACATTGCACTCCGAGGAGCACCTGGTGCGCAGTGATCGGGGCATTGTCCTGCTGCGCTCGCTGCTCAAGCGGCAGGTGGACGCGGTGGCGCGCGGTGAGGATCCCAATGGGGTAGTGTTTGAGGGCGCGAGCGAGCTC
Organism: Steroidobacteraceae bacterium; assembly: GCA_036834945.1. Taxonomy (GTDB): domain Bacteria; phylum Pseudomonadota; class Gammaproteobacteria; order Steroidobacterales; family Steroidobacteraceae; genus 13-2-20CM-66-19. The sequence goes on along the minus strand of DAITMW010000033.1, from coordinate 9,342 downwards.
GTCGAGCTTGCTGCGGGAACCGCGACCTTGACGGAGATGCCAGCCGATGCCGGTCATTGAGAGCCCTTATCCGGAAGGCTGTGGAGACCTGGGAGGTGGTGTAAACCCGGAACGGCTGGCTCTGAATCCGGAGAGGCTCGCTCTGAAGCGCGTGATTTCCATTCCGCCCTACCCGCCCGGCCGACCGATCACCGCCGTGGCGCGCGAGTTCGGCCTCGATCCGCACAGCATTGTGAAGCTCGCCTCGAATGAGAATCCGCTCGGTCCTTCGCCGGCGGCACGGGCGGCCATCATTGCCAGCGCAACCTCCGCCGCGCTCTACCCCGACTTCGACACGTTCGCACTACGGGATGCCCTATCCCGTCATCTCGATGTAAGCCCTGATCGGATTCTCCCTGGCGAGGGCTCGAGCGATCACATCGTGCTGGTCGCACGTGCTTTCCTCGAGGCTGGGCGATCGGCGCTGATCTCGCAATATTCCTTCGCCGCGTATCAAGGAGCTGTCGCGTCGGTGGGAGCACGTACGGTCGTGGTTCCTGCTCGTGACTTCGCCGTCGATCTCGAGGGGCTGCTGGCTGCTATCGACCCGACCGTGGGCGTGATTTATCTGGCAACGATCAACAATCCGACGGGTACGCGGCTCGACGCGGCCGCGCTGCAGGGATTTATCGCTCGCGTGCCGGATCATGTAGTGGTCGTGTTGGACGAGGCGTATCGGGAGTATCTCGATCCCGCCCACCGCCTTGACACCGACCATCTGCCTGAAACGCATCCGAATGTCGTGGTGCTCAGGACGTTTTCCAAGATCCACGGGCTGGCAGGGTTGCGTGTCGGTTATGCGATCGCCGATCCGCGAATGATCGCCGTCCTGCGCAGGTTGCAGTTGCCGTTCAGTGTCAGTGCAATGGCCGAGGCCGCGGCCGTCGCCGCGCTCGGGGACGAAGACTTTCCGGTGCAGGCGCGCTCGTTGAACGCCAGTGAGCGTGCCCGGATGCAAGCGGTCCTCGAGGTCCGCGGGATCGAGTATGTTCCGTCCCATGGAAACTTCATTTTGCTCCGCGTCGGTGATGGCAGGGCTGTGTTTCAGGCTCTGCAGCGTCGTGGTGTGATCGTTCGACCGGTCGACAACTATCAACTGCCCGAGTGGGTCCGGGTCTCGGTCGGTTTGCCGCAGGAGAACGATCGATTTCTCCAGACCTTGCGTGAGGTGGTTCGATGACTGCTCCTGCTCCATCCGCGGAGGTGTTGGGCCGGCTCGAGAAGCTCATCGCCTTCCCCACCGTGAGTCGTGACTCCAACCTTGGCCTCATCGAGTGGGTGCGCGACGAGCTCGCGCGCCAGGGTGTGGCAAGCCGGCTCAGCTACGACGACGAGCGACGCAAAGCCAACCTATTCGCTACCCTGGGTCCGCTCAGGCCTGGCGGACTGGTGCTCTCGGGTCACACGGACGTCGTGCCCGTCGACGGTCAGGATTGGAAGACGGATCCCTTTCGGGCTGTGATCGCCGACGGCCGGGTTTATGGGCGCGGTTCCGCGGATATGAAGGGGTTCATTGCCGTGGTGTTGGCGGCGGTGCCGAAAATGTTGGCTGGGGCTCGGGCGGGTGATCCGCCTTTCCACATTGCTCTCTCCTACGATGAAGAGCTGGGGTGTGTGGGCGCTCCGCGGCTCATCGATGACTTCCGTGCTGCCGGTATTCAACCGGCCCGATGCGTGGTCGGGGAGCCCACGAGCATGCGACTCGTCAATGGGCATAAAGGCGGGATTGTTCATCGCTGCCGTGTGCATGGCCGCGCGGCGCATTCCGCCCTGGCGCCTCAGGGCGTCAACGCAATCTCTTATGCCGCTTTGTTGATCACGCGACTGCGGGAGATCGCGCAGCGACTGCAAAGGACTGAAGCGCCCGATGCGGGCTATGACGTTCCACACACGACGTTCAATGTAGGAACCATCTCCGGCGGGATCGCGAGCAATATCGTCGCCGAGCTGTGTGAGTTCCGATTTGATATCCGCTATCTTCCCTCCACCTCGCCGCAGTCCCTCGTGGAGGAGCTGCGAGCCACAGCCGACGAATTGCTGGCTGAGATGCGCGCGGTTGCCCCCGAGGCCGCGATCACATTCGAGCGGGTTGGCGGGATTCTGCCGCTCGCCACCGATGCGGCGGCTCCGATTGTCGGCGAAGTCTCGCGCCTGTTGGGCACAACAGAGGCTCCCACTCGGGTCGGCTTTGGCACGGAAGCCGGGCTGTTCGATGCAGCTGGCATCGCCACCGTGATCTGTGGTCCCGGATCCATTGCCCAGGCTCACAAGCCGAATGAGTTCGTCAGCTTCGAGCAGCTCGCCCGCTGCGAGCGCTTCGTGGAAGCCCTGATCCAGCAGGGGCCCGCATGCCACTGACAGGTGGGGAGCTGTTGGTCGCTCAGCTGCGGCGCGAAGGTGTCCGGCATGTCTTCGGCATTCCCGGGGTCCAATTGGACTGGGCCGTGGAGGCCTTGCGGAAGGCGCGCGATTCGATTGATTTCATCGTACCCCGCCACGAGCAGACGGCTTCCTACATGGCGGACGGATATGCCCGTAGCACTGGGATCGAAGGCGTTTGTATGGTCGTGCCCGGTCCCGGCGCACTCAATGCATTGTCGGGGCTCGCTACGGCCTATGCCACCAGCTCCCGCGTGCTGTTCATTGCAGGTCAAATCCCTTCCGCAGCCATCGGTCGCGGCTACGGCATGCTGCACGAGATTCCCGACCAATCCGGGATTCTGCGTTCCTTGACCAAGTGGCATGGCCTGGCGCGCGCTCCCCAGGAATTGCCGGAGCTGGTCAACGAGGCCTTCGCCCAACTCAGGTCCGGCCACCCGCGGCCGGTCGCTCTCGAGATTCCTCCTGACGTCCTGCAACAGAGCGGTGATGCGCTCCTGAGAGAGTGCGCTCCGAGCCGCCCGGTCAAACCGGCAGCAAGCGTGTTGTCGGAAGTCATTGGACTCCTACGCGGCGCACGGTTTCCCGTCATTCAGGCAGGCGGTGGGGCGGCCGCCGCTGACGCCGGACCTGCCTTGTTAGAGCTGGCGGAACGCTTGCAGGCGCCTGTGGTGTTAACTGAGGGCGCGCGGGGCCTGCTCCCTAGTCGCCACCCGTTGGTTTTGACTGGGTTGGGCGGTCGCGCGGTATTTCCTCACGCCGACGTGATAGTCGCAGTCGGCACGCGATTTCTCGATGCCCAGGCCCATCCTGTCTATAGCAATCCGCGCTGCAAGTTCATTTACGTCAATATCGATCCCGGTCACTGCGGGCCTCCACGTCAAGGTGGCGTCGCGCTGACCGCCGACGCCCGCGCTACGCTGGAGGCTCTGGGGCCGACCCTTCAGGATTTAGCTCCGCGCGCGTCCCGGGTGACGGATGTGGCCAAGGTGAAAGCCTGGAGCGACGTTCAGATCAGGCGCATTCAGCCACAAACCGACTATGTGGATACGCTGCGAGAGGCGTTACCGGATGATGCCATCGTGGTCAGTGAGCTCACCCAGGTGGGTTACTTTGCCAACGTGGCTTTCCCGGTACAGCGGCCTCGCAGTTTTCTGACACCGGGGTACCAGGGTACGTTGGGGTATGGCTTTCCAACGTCTCTCGGCGCGGCTGTCGGCAATCCGCAGCGACGCGTCGTTTCGATCAACGGCGACGGTGGCTTCGGGTGGGGACTGCAGGAGCTTGCGACCGCGGCCCGTTACGCGTTGAATGTCGCGATTGTGGTCTTCGCCGATGGTCGATTCGGTAACGTCCAGCGTATCCAACGCCGGACGTTCGGCCATGAATTCGTTACCGAGGTGGCGAATCCGGATTTTCAGCAGCTCGCGGCGGCGTTTGGTATCCCGTTCAGCCGGGTTGCGAGTCCGGGCGGGCTCGGTGATGCTCTCCGCACAGCACGGCAGGGACCCGTGTTGATCGAGGTGCCGGTGGGTGAGATGGCCAGCCCGTGGCCCATCATTCATCCGTTCGTGCCTTCGCCGACACCGCCACCTCCCAACCCCCTGGGTGCGCCCGATTGAAAACGCAGCCGCTGCGGTATGCCTGGTACGCCACCGCGGTGCTGATGGTGGCCTACACGTTCTCCTTCCTCGATCGCCAGATCCTCAATCTGATGGTCGGTCCCATCGAGCACGATCTACACATCAGCGATTCACAGTTCGCGGTGCTCACCGGGGGTGCCTTCGGCATCCTCTACACCATCATGGGACTGCCACTGGGCTGGCTCGCGGACCGGGTCAGCCGAAAGTGGCTCGTCGCGAACGGCATCGCCTGCTGGAGCCTCATGACCGCCGCCTGTGGGCTCGCGGGCAGCTTCGTGCAACTCATGTTGACCCGCATCGGGGTCGGCGTGGGCGAAGCCACTTTGTCGCCCTCGGCCTATTCGATGTTGGCGGACTATTTCGACAAGGCGCGCCTTCCGCGCGCCATGAGTGTCTACACCTGCGGGATCTTCATTGGAGCGGGTGCGGCGATGATGCTCGGTGGAGCCGTCGTCAGTGCAGTCCATAACAACGCCCTGCATCTCGGTGCGCTCGGTGTGGCGCATTCCTGGCAGATCGTCTTTATGATCGTCGGCCTCCCGGGCATCGCTCTAGCCGCATGGTTGGCGACGCTGCGGGAGCCCGTTCGACGGGATCATGGCGCGGACTCCGCAACCGTGGCGCGCGCTTCCGGTGGGTTTGTGGTGGGTGTCAAAGAGCTCGGGGAATTCATCATGAGCTATCCCCGGATGTGTGTCGCGTTGCTGTTGGGGTCAGCGCTGTTCTCCATCCTCGGCTATACCGACGCGTGGTATCCGGAGTTGTTCATCCGGACCTGGGGGTGGAGTCCCTCGCAGTCGGGGCTCGTGAACGGAGCGTCATCCCTGATCGCCGGTCCGCTGGGCTTGCTGTTTGCCGGTTGGTATTCGAGCCGGCTCATTGCCGCGGGGCACGTCGATGGTTGCCTGCGGTTGACGGCCTATGGGGCGCTCGGTATTACCTTGCCCGCCATTCTCATGCCGCTCGCCCCGACACCGACCACTATGGCGTTATTGCTGCTGCCTTTGAAGTTCTTTGTCGGCTTTCCGCCGGTGCTCATTCCTTCGGCGATCCAGATGGTGGCACCAAACAGGTTGCGAGGGCAGTTGGGCGCGTTGTTTCTGTTCACGGTCGGCATCATCGGGGTCTCCTGTGGTCCGATCCTGCCAGCGCTCTTTACTGACTATGTATTCAATGATCGGGACTCATTGCGGTATTCACTCGCATGGTCGACGGGGCTCGTCGGGCCCCTGGCATTCGTCGTGCTGTGGCTGGGCGTCGAGCAGTATCGGGTGAGGTTTCGCGAAATGGCGGGGTATGCGAATGCTTAAAGTTCGGTTGGCGTTGGGGTTGCTGGTTGGGATGGCCGTGCCTGGGTTGTGCAGCACCGTTATCGCTGCTGCGGATGATGACGGTGATGCGAAGGCACCCGTAGCGGAGGTCGCGCATACGACCGACCACGTCGTCAGAGTTGCCGGCAAGCCCATCAACTACAAGGCCACTGCTGGCACGCTGACCCTCCGAGCGGACGACGGCGCGCCGACGGCCAGCATGTTTTACGTGGCCTACACGGTCGAGCCGGCCAAAGGGGCGCCGCAGCGGCCTGTGACTTTCTTCTTCAACGGCGGTCCGGGGTCGGCCAGCCTATGGCTCAACATCGGGGGGTTCGGCCCCTTGCGGGCTGCGACGTCCACCCCGCACGCTACGGCACCCGCCCCTTACGCGTTCGAGGAGAACCAGGGTACGCTGTTGGACCGGAGCGACCTGGTCTTTCTTGACGCTATCGGGACCGGTTATTCCCGGGTGTTGGGTAAGGCGGATTACGCGCAATTCTGGAGCGTGGACGGGGACGTCGATGCCTTCAGCCGCGCGATCATCCGCTATGTCGAGATCAACCGGCGCTGGAATTCACCCAAGTTTCTGTTTGGCGAGTCTTATGGGACCACTCGCGCGGCGGCGGTGGCCTACAAGCTTCATATTCAGGACGTCGATCTCAATGGGGTGATTCTGCAGTCTTCGCTGTTGAACTTCGCCCGGCTGCAGCCTGGGCTGGATGAGATCTTCATTGACAGCCTGCCGACTTATGCGGCCGCGGCGTGGGCGCACAAACGTGCCGCCGGGGCGTCAACCGACCAGAATGCTTTCCTGGATGAGGTTCGCGCCTTTGCGCGGGGGCCTTACGCCGCGGCGCTTGCGAAGGGTGATCTGATCTCGAAGGACGAGGAGGACTCGGTTGCCCGGCAGACGAGCCGTTATGTCGGTGTGTCGGTGCAGTATCTCGAGCGCACGCATCTTCGTATCGAGATGGAGAGTTTTCGCAAGGAGTTACTGCGCGACCAGGGGATGGTGATCGGGCGCTTCGACGCGCGGTTCAGTGGGCCGGATCCCGGTACGACGGGGCAATATGACCCGGCGACTGACGACCCTGCCACAGCAGGTGTGAACGGGGCTTCCCTGGCGGCGTTTCGGAATCAGCTGGCGGTGGACCTCGGCTTTACCACCAACCTCAGTTACCGGGCACTCTATAACGCGGTGATCGAGCCTCGCTGGGATATGCATCATAAGGCGCCCGGGATCGATGAGCGATTGACCTCGCCCAATACGGGGCTCGATCTGGCGGCGGTCATGGGGGCGAATCCGCATCTTCGTGTTTTGTCGCTGAATGGGATTTATGACCTCTCGACGCCGTTCTTCGGGACGGAGTACGACCTGGCTCACCTGCTGCTGCCGGCCGGGCTGCGTAACAACATTACGATCCGGTATTACGCTTCGGGGCATCAGACTTACGCGGACCCGGCGGCCCTTCGGGAGATGAAGGCTGACCTGGATCGGTTTTATGCGAGCGCCCTGGGCGGCGCGCAGCATTGACTGGCGCCGCCAGGGTCGATTGGCGTCGGGTCAGTTGGCCTGGCGGCAATCCCTCAGTTCCATACCTTGGGGGTTGATCTGGGCAACGGTGCCCGCCAACGTCACCTGGTCGCCCGCGGACAGGGTAGCAAAGAACTTCTCCTGATCCGGCGTGAGCGTGCACGCGATCGTGAAGTTGATGGTGTTGTTGTAGTCGGAGCTATCCCGGATTCCAAACACACCGTGGGTCTGCGTCACCAGGTAGGCGATCCGCATCTCTCCGCTGAACTGGTTCCGCGATACCGTGTAGATCTGACCATCGATCCGGTAATTGCGCCCCTTGTATTTGGCCTCGATGGGCGCGAACGCTTCCTTGACCTCGGCGGTCGTCGCGTAATTGGTGGAGCCGACCAGGATGTGGCCGAGCACCCCTTTGCTGGCTACCCCCGCCATCGTCTTCTTGATGTCACGGCTGATTTCCGCGGACAGTTTCGGGGCCTCGGCGTCGATGACTTGACCCGCGCCTGTCTTTGCGCGCGCGGCGGCGGCGATCACCTCGCCTTCGTTTCCGGGCTTGAGCTGGGTGAGAAACGAACAGATCTCCCTGCGCCCCTGCGCGACCTCCACCTTCAGTTCCCTGGGCAGCTTCGTCCCCAATGTGACCTTTCCGGAGCTGTCGGCGTTTGCCCGCATGATGATCGGCGGCTTCAGATTGGTTTGAGTGAAGAACAGTTCACCGGAATCGCCCACGATCGATTCGTGGCCGATCTCGTAGCCTTTGCTCAGGGCGAGCCCCTGCAGCTGTCCTAGAGCGCTGCTGGCGCTCAGCCCGGGTATTTGCACCTCTCCTGTGAACTGCAGACCATTGCGCGGATCGCCAACGACCTGCACTCCGTCCTCGCACGAACCGGCATGCGCAACCGCGGACAGGGCCAGCAGACTCACGATACATAACGCTCGATTACGCAACGATAGATCTCCCTTGCCATGCGGATTGCCGTTTTGCGTTCCAACCAACATAGGAGCTGCCGTGCTCGAGGGCGCTGTTATGTGACGAGACGCAGTCCGGGAGTGACGAGTCGCCGATTTTGCGTGATGAAGCCAGCGGGAGTGTGCTGCCCGCATTGCGCACGCCAAGCGGGCAAGGACTTGCGTCACAATTGTGTTCTGAGCAGCCCGCCCTTCGGCGAGCGCGGCAATCCAGCTACAATCCAATGATGCCGATCATGGGGATTCGTCAACTTGCGCGGGACTATGCGCGATCGATTGCGTTCTGGTGCCCGATAGGCCTGCTCGTGGGTTGGCAGGTGTACGTGATGTACCGCACCGTACCGGCGGTGGTGTCACTGCAAGCGATGCTGCTCGGCCAGTTGGGACGCTACCTGGTCATCGCCCTTCTGACGCCGCCCGTCTTCTACTGCGTCGAACGCTGGCCGGTGACCGGCCCCTCTTTGAAACGTGTGGCGGCGTATGTGATGGGCTGCGTGCCTTTCACGCTGCTGTTCGTCTTTATCTTCTGGTCGTTGGTGGGGCCACTGGTGAATGGCACAAGCAACGGGGGGCAACACAGCCTCTCCACGCTGCTCACACTCACTTCCAGCAACTTCCCGGATGTGATGCAGGTCTATCTCGGGATTGTCGTTACAGCGCACGCGTACAACTACTTCGTGCGCGGCAGGCGACAGGAAATCGAGCGGTTGGAACTGCTCCAGAGTCTGGCGGACAGCGAGCTTCAGACTCTGCGCGCCCAGCTCCATCCCCATTTTCTGTTCAATGCCCTGCAGGGTGTCTCGGTCCTCATCGATACCAACCGGAAGGCGGCGCAGGACATGCTTCGCGCGCTCGCCGGGCTCTTACGCACCGCATTGAAACACGGAAGCGCCGACCTGGTGTCGTTTCGCGAGGAATTGGAGTTCGCCAAGGCCTATCTGGAGCTCGAGCAGATGCGGCTCGGGAAGCGCCTGGAGGTCCGCTGGGACATTGCTCACGAGACCGGCGATACCCTGGTTCCACAGCTTCTATTGCAGCCCCTCATCGAGAACGCCATCGTTCATGGTGTCGCCAACTCCCGCACTGGGGGTTGGATCGAGTTGCAGGCGCGCGTACAGGAGGGTCGGCTGCGTGTGCGAATTGTAAATAGCGTTGCCGGAACAACCCCGCGCGGCTCCGGCGTGGGACTGGCGAATACCCGGGCACGCCTCAAGCATTTGTACGACGAAGACAGCCGTTTCGAGTTTCAGCGTAACGAAAGCTCTGGAACCGCGACCGCCCTGATTGATCTGCCCGCCCTCTTCACGGTGGCGGACTCTGCAATCGTCCCCACCCCACCGAGTGTGAATGAGCAACAGCGATGCGCGTCCTGATTGTTGATGACGAGCCCCTGGCGCGAAGCGCGCTGGCGAGTTTGCTTGCGGAGCGCACCGATATCGAGGAGTTCCAGGTGGCCGAGGATGCG